>NZ_CP163435.1:5047058-5362500 GCF_041051975.1 Streptomyces sp. R21
CGACGGTGCCGTCGGAATTGTCGTTGTAGCCGTCGTGGTCGATCCAGACGATCAGCGCGGTCGTGACCAGCACCAGCAGGGCCATGGCCACGCGCCTGCCGACCTGGAGGATCGGGCGGTCGACCACCTTCCTCGGAAGGCTCACCTGATGGATCACGAGAAGTTCGTCCGGCTGGCGAGCGATCGCGTCCCGGCCAGGAAGTTTCACGTGAAACACTCCCTGTTTCGACGTTTCACGTGAAACACTCCCCAATTCCGCCCATCGCCCACGGCAGATCGAGCAGTTCGAGCTCCTGACCCGGGCGGGCGCCGCCCGGCGGCACGACCGCGAGGGCGTCGGCCGCGGCGATGCCACGCAACATGGCCGGGCCGTTGTAGTGCAGCGGCGCGGCCGCGTCGGCGCTGAGCACCACGGGGATGAGCCGGGTGTCATACGGATGCCCGTGCACCTCGCTGGTGAGGGGCAGCGTGTACGACTCAGGGGCCCTGCGGCCCGCCAGGGTCCGCAGGAGGGGCTCGGCGAGCGTGAGCAGCCCGGAGACGGCGGCCAGGGGGTTGCCGGGCAGGCCGACGAGGTGCTGGTCCTCCCTGGTGCGGGCCAGGAGCATGGGGTGGCCGGGGCGCACCTTGACGCCGTCCACGAGGAGCTCGGCGCCGATGCGGGCCAGGATGGGGTGGACGTGGTCGACGGGGCCCGCGGCGGTGCCGCCGGTGGTGACGATCAGGTCGGCGCCGGAGCCGGTGATCGCGCGGTGCAGGGCCTCTGCGTCGTCACCGAGCCTGCGCACCGCGACGACCTCGGCGCCGAGTGCACGCAGCCAGGGCGGCAGCATGGGGCCCAGCGCGTCCCGGATCAGTCCGTCGCGGGGCAGTCCCTCGGTCAGCAACTCGTCGCCCAGTACGAGCACTTCGGCGCGTGGGCGCGGAACGACGGAGACGGTGTCGTACCCGGCGGCCGCGGCGAGCCCCAGCACCGCCGGGGTGACCACCGTGGCGGTGGGCAGCAGATGATCGCCGCTGCGGCACTCCTGGCCGCGCGGCCGGATGTCCTGCCCGTGGGCCAGGTCCCGAGTGGCGTGCAACCGTCCTCGGCCGTCCGTCTGTCCATGTTCGCTGCGCAGCACGGCCGTGGTGTCCTGCGGAATGCGCGCGCCGGTCGCGATCCGCATCGCCTCGCCGTCGGTGAGGGGCCGCGGCTGCGCCTGCCCCGCGAGCGCCCCCTCCTCCCGTACGTCCCAGGGGCCCGGCCCGGCGACCGCCCAGCCGTCCATCGCGGAGGTGTCGAACGAGGGCAGATCCGTGAGCGCGGCGAGGGGAGCGGCGAGGACCAGGCCGAGGGCGGCATCCAGGGGGACGGAGACAGGGGCCCGCCGCGGTACGGAGCGGGCGGCCCGCTCGGCGGTGGTGCGGGCCTCGGGCCAGGGGGTGGCCTTGTGGTGGCCGGGCTTGGCGGGGTGGGCCGGGTGCCCTGCGTGGGCTTCGCGAGGAGAGGGGGCGGGGACGGAGACACCGTGCGGGTCATGCGGGTCGCGGGCGTTGCCGTGCGGATTCCGGGCGTTGCCGTGCGGGTCGCGGGCGTTGGCGTCCCTCACCAGGGCGAGGGCCTCCTCGACGTCGAGGTCCTGTGCGTCCTGACTCCGCCGGCCGGGCCCGGGTTCCCGCGGACTCCGCTCGCCACTGTCCTTCACCAAGGCCAGGGCCTCCTCCACGTCGAGATCGTCGGCGTCGTGGCCGACCCGGGCACGCGGCGCGGTCATCCGGCGTCGGGCCGATCGCCGGGCCCGTTCCCAGCTTCGGAGCCGGCTGCGGGCTTGGCGTCGGGAGCGTCCTCATCGGCCCAGCGGAGCGCCAGCGCCGCGGCCTTGCGGGCGGCCTCGGCCACGGCTTCGGGGCCGCCCTGCGCCTGGGCCGCCGCGTATCCCACGAGGAACGTGGTCAGCGGCGCCGCGGGCCGGGCGACACCGTGCGCGGCGTCACGGGCCAGGTCGAGCAGGACGCCGGTGTCGACGTCCAGGTCGATGCCCAGTTCGTCCTTGACTGCGGAAATCCATTCATCCAACACGTGCCCATGCTCCCTGATACGTGCCCGGGCGGCGGCGATGTCGTCCCAGGTGTCGCAGTCGAAGGACGCGACGGGGTCGGAGATACGAGTGAGATCGAGCGCCCCGGTGAGCCGCCGAAGCGGCAGCCCGTCCAGACCGCCGTACTCGGCCACGAGCACCGCCAGTTCACGCCGCAGCGAGGCGACACGGTAGGCGGCCACGAGGGGTTGGTCCCGCCCGTCGGGGTCGGTGAGCAGGACGCCGTCGGGATGGGTGAGCGCGACGCCTTCGGGGTCGGGCGAGTTACGGGCGGGGCGGGACGGCTTGCCGTCGGGGTCGGGCACTCCGGCATCAAGGCCGGGCGACCTGCTGCCAAGGTCAGGTGCGCCCGCGTCAGGGCCGGGCGACTTGCCGCCGGGGTCAGGTGCACCGGAATCAGGGCCGGGCGACTGCCCGTCAAGGTCGGCCGTCCACTCGCCGAGAGCATCCGCCTGAGGCGCCGCCGGCTCCTGTCCCAGAAGGTCGGGGTCGGTGAGCGCCGTCCGCCGATGGGCGGACGATTCGCCCTCGGCGCGAGCCGACGTGCCGCCGAGGCCGTCCGACGTGCCGCCAAGGGCGGTTGCTCCGCCGTCGAGGCCGGGTGACCCGTCGTCAAGGGCGCCCGACCTGCCATAGGAGCGGGTCGGGTCGTCTTCGAGGTCTGCGGGCCCCCCACCGGGCGCCTCCGCTCGCAGCACCGCCAGCAGGCGGCCCACCGTTTCCTCGTCCAGGAACGGCAGGTCGGCGGAGAGGACCACGACGTGTTCTGCCGAGATGTGCCGGAGCCCGGCGGCGAGGGCGGCGAGGGGGCCGCCGCCGGGTGGGTCCTCGCGGGCCCAGATCACGGAGCGCGCGGTCGGTCTGGGCTCGGCCACGACGACCGTGCTGGCGGCGCCGGTGCACGCGGCCAGAACCCGGTCGAGCAGGGGACGACCGCCCACGCGCACGGCGGGCTTGTCGGCTCCGCCGAGCCGCCGGGCCGCGCCCCCGGCGAGCACGACGGCGTCGTACCCGGCGGCGCCGGGCGCGCCCGGGGGCTCGTACGCGTTCATCCCCCGAGTATGAGCGCCCGAAGGATCATTTCCACCCCCGCGCACAGCATGTGGACGGGGGTGGGCTCCCGGCGGCTACAACGTGCGCAGCAGCACCGCCGGCTGTTCCACGCAGTCCGCGACATAGCGCAGGAAACCGCCCGCCGTGCCGCCGTCGCACACCCGGTGGTCGAAGGTGAGCGAGAGCTGGACGACCTGGCGCACCGCCAGCTCGCCCTGGTGCACCCAGGGCTTGGGGATGATCCGGCCGACGCCCAGCATGGCCGCCTCGGGGTGGTTGATGATCGGCGTGGAGCCGTCGACGCCGAACACCCCGTAGTTGTTCAACGTGAAGGTTCCGCCCGTGAGTTCCCCGGGCGTCAGCGTCCCGGTGCGCGCCGACTCGGTGAGCCTCGCGAACTCCGCGCTCAGCGACTCTGCGCCCCGCGCGTGCGCGTCCCGTACGACGGGGACGACGAGCCCCCGCTCCGTCTGCGCAGCGAAGCCCAGGTGCACCTGGTCGAGCCGGACGACCTCGCGGGCCTCCATGTCGACCGTCGAGTTGAGCTCGGGGAACCGGGCCAGCGCGGCGGTGCAGATCCGGGCGAGCAGCGCCAGCAGGGAGATCTTCGGGCCGCCCGCGGCGTTCATCGCCACGCGCGCGTGCATGAGTTCCGTCGCGTCGGCGTCCACCCAGGTAGTCGCGTCGGGGATCTCCCGGCGGCTGCGGGAGAGCTTGTCGGCGACGGCGCCGCGCACCCCGCGCAGCGGGACCCGGACACCCTCGCCCCGGCCGACGGGAGCGGCGGCGGGTGCGGGCTGCACATGCACGGGCGAAGCCGTCGGCGCCGCCCGCCCCTGCGTGACCGCGGCCCGCAGCGCGTACTCGACGTCCGCCCGCAGGATCAGCCCCTCGGGCCCCGAGCCCTCCAGCTCCCGCAGATCCACCCCGTTCTCCCGGGCGAGCCGGCGCACGAGCGGGGAGATCACCGGCACGGGCCCCTCCGGCCGCTCCACCGCGGCGGCGGGTACCGGTTCGGGCGAGGGCAAGGTCCGCTCGACGGGGCGCGCCGAACCCGTCTGCTGGGGCCGCACCCTGCGACGCCGCGCGGGCGCCGCCCCCGTGCCGTATCCCACCAGCACGTTGCCGGAGGTCTCGTCGCCCTCCCCGGAGGCCGCCTCCGAGAACGCCTCGGCGGGCGCGCCCACCGCGACCGTCAGCAGCGGTGATCCCACGGGCAGTTCGGTGCCCTCCTCGCCGAAGCGGGCGGTGACCACACCGCCGTAGGGGCAGGGCACCTCGACCATCGCCTTGGCCGTCTCGACCTCGACGACGGGCTGGTCGATGGCGACGACGTCCCCGACCTCCACCAGCCAGCGGACGATCTCCGCCTCGGTCAGACCCTCACCGAGGTCGGGGAGCTTGAACTCCAGCACCTGAGCCATCAGTTGTCCGCCTCCCACTGCAGACGCCCCACGGCGTCCAGAATCCGGTCGACGCCGGGCAGGTGGTGGCGCTCCAGCATCGGCGGCGGGTAGGGGATGTCGAACCCGGCCACGCGCAGCACCGGCGCCTCCAGGTGGTGGAAGCAGCGCTCCGTGATCCGGGACGCGATCTCCCCGCCCGGTCCGCCGTACCCGCCCGACTCGTGCACGACGACCGCGCGTCCGGTGCGTCGTACGGACGCGGCGACCGTCTCGTCGTCGAACGGCACCAGGGAGCGCAGGTCGACGACTTCGAGGTCCCAGCCCTCGGCCCGCGCCGCCTCGGCGGCTTCGAGGCAGACCGGCACCGACGGCCCGTACGTGATGAGCGTGGCGCTCCGGCCCGAGCGCCGCACCACCGCGCGGCCTATCGGCTCAACGGCCGGCGGCTCGTCCGGGTTCCAGGAATCCTTCGACCAGTACAGGCGCTTGGGCTCCAGGAAGACGACCGGGTCGTCGGAGGCTATGGCGGCGCGCAGCAGCCCGTAGGCGTCGGCGACCGTCGCGGGCGTGACGACATGGAGCCCCGGGGTCGCCATGTAGTACGCCTCGGAGGAGTCGCTGTGGTGCTCGACTCCGCCGATGCCGCCGCCGTAGGGAACACGGATGGTGATCGGCATCGGCATCGCGCCCCGCGTGCGGTTGCGCATGCGGGCGACGTGCGAGATGAGCTGCTCGAACGCCGGATAGGCGAACGCGTCGAACTGCATCTCGACGACCGGCCGCAGCCCGTACATCGCCATGCCGACGGCCGTACCGAGGATGCCCGCCTCGGCGAGCGGCGTGTCCGTGCAGCGGTCCTCGCCGAACTCCTTGGCGAGGCCGTCGGTGACCCGGAAGACGCCGCCGAGGGTGCCGACGTCCTCGCCCATGACGTGGACGGTCGGGTCGTCGGCCATGGCGTCACGCATGGCGCGCCCGAGGGCCTGCGCCATGGTGGCCGGTTTGAGGGCAACGGTGGTCATCGCCCGGCTCCTTCCGGCCCGTGCCCGTGCGCGTGCCCGTGCGATCCGTCGGCCTCGGCGTCGAGCTCGGCCCGCAGCAGGGCCTCCTGCTCGCGCAGTTGGGGTGTGGGCTCGGCATACACATGGGCGAACAGATCCATGGGGTCGAGCACCGGATCCTGGTTCATGCGCTCGCGCAGATCAGCGGCCATCGCCTCGGCGTCGTCGCGTGCGGCGCGCATGCCGTCCTCGTCCAGCAGACCGCGTTCGGTCAGCTCGTGCTCCAGGAGCGCGATCGGGTCGTGCGCACGCCAGGTCTCGACCTCGGTGTCGCCGCGGTAGCGGGTCGCGTCGTCGGCGTTGGTGTGCGCGTCGATGCGGTAGGTCACCGCCTCCACGAGCGTCGGACCGCCACCCGCGCGCGCGTGGGCGACGGCTTCGCTCAGCACCTGGTGCACGGCGGCCGCGTCGTTGCCGTCGACCAGCCGGCCCGGCATGCCGTAGCCGACGGCCTTGTGGGCCAGCGACGGCGCCGCGGTCTGCTTGGCGAGCGGGACGGAGATGGCGAAGCCGTTGTTCTGGACGAGGAACACGACCGGGGCCTGCCATACGGCGGCGAAGTTCAGCGCCTCGTGGAAGTCGCCCTCGCTGGTGCCGCCGTCGCCGACCAGGGCGAGCGCGACCACGTCGTCGCCCTTGAGGCGGGCGGCGTGCGCGAGGCCCACGGCGTGCGGGAGCTGGGTCGCGAGCGGGGTGCACAGCGGTGCGACGCGGTGCTCGCGCGGGTCGTAGCCGGTGTGCCAGTCGCCGCGCAGCAGGGTGAGGGCCTGCACGGGGTCGAGGCCGCGGGCGACGGCCGCGAGGGTGTCGCGGTAGCTCGGGAAGAGCCAGTCACGCTCCTGGAGTACCAGCGCGGCGGCGATCTCGCAGGCCTCCTGGCCGGTGCTGGAGGGGTACACGGCGAGGCGGCCCTGCTTGGTGAGGGCGGTGGCCTGCGTGTTGTATCGGCGGCCGCGCACCAGCTCCGCGTACAGACGGCGCAGCAGACCCGGGTCGACCTGTCCGGCCGCCTCGGTGCCGAGGACGCGGTACGGCAGCGCGTCGGGCAGCAGCGGCGCGGGGTCGGTGCGGGGCTGCCAGGCGGGCGGCGGCGTGGGCCGGTAAGCGCCTCGCTGCTCCATGACCGTCATGACGGCACCTCCTCGTGGGAGCGGCTTCGAGAGGCGCGCCGTGTGAAGCGCCTCACCTACCGATTGTTCGGTCGTCGGCACATTTTGGCTACAGGCACCGCCAGGCTGTGGACAAACGGTTCTCCACAGCCTGAGATGGACGCAGTACGTCCATGAGAGGGAGGCGGGGGGACATGGCACCTGAACAAATGGCCGAACCGCCGGAGCCCGGACCGGCCGAGCCGCCCGCCCGTCCGCTCGACGCGATCGACCAGGACATCCTCCAGATGCTCCAGGCGGACGGCCGCGCGTCGATACGCTCCGTGGCCGAACGCGTGCACGTCTCCCGGGCCAACGCCTACGCCCGCATCAACCGGCTCATCGAGGACGGTGTGATCCGCGGCTTCGGGGCGCGCGTCGACCATGAACGCGCCGGTCAGGGCACGTCGGCGTACATCACGCTCAAGATCGTGCAGAACACCTGGCGCACGGTCCGCGAACAGCTGCGGATCCTCCCCGGCGCCTCGCACATCGCCCTGGTGGGCGGCGACTTCGACGTACTGCTCCTGGTGCACACCCCCGACAACAGGGCACTACGGGAGCTGGTCCTCACCCGCCTCCAGGCCATCCCGGAGGTGCTCAGCACGAGAACACTGCTGGTCTTCGAAGAGGAGGACCTGGAGCCGGAGGGCTGATCTCACCGCTCTCGGCGGAGCCCTGAGAAGACGAGCTGCACCACCGCGTCGGCGACCTCGCGCTCGCCGACGCCGCGCCCGTCGGGCCGATACCACTCCACCAGCGAGTTGATCATCCCGAAGACGAGCCGGGTGGCGAGCCGGACCTCCACGTCACCGCGCAGATCCCCGTCGGCGGCCGCCGCCTTCAGCAGGTCGGCGACCCGGTGGTCGAAGTCGCGGCGCCGCTCCAGGGCCCACCGCTCGGTGCCCGTGTTGCCGCGCACGCGCAGCAGCAGCGTCACGTACGGCAGCTCGGAGGTGAGCACCTCGACCATGCGCCGTACGACGTACTCGAGCCGCTCCACGGCACGCCCCACGCGCGCGTGCTCCTCGTCGAGGATCCCGAAGAGGCCGTCCAGGGCCCGGCTGACGGCGCGCCGCAGCAGCTCCTCCTTGCCCGTGACGTGGTGGTAGATCGACGACTTGGAGATGCCGGCCGCCTTGGAGAGGTGCTCCATGGAGGTGCCGTCGTAGCCGCGCTCGTTGAAGACCCGGACCGCGACGGAGAGCAGCGTCTCCGGTGTGTACGTGTCGCGCCTGGCGGTGGTCATGAGGAGCCCTCCCGCTTGTCGGCGGCGTGCCCGTGGCGGTACAGCGCGAGGGAGGGTGCGTAACGGCCCGAGGGTTCGCGCAGGTGCAGCTCCTCCAGGAGGTCGTGCGCCCACGTCCTGCCGAGCCTGCGGCACCATTCGAAGGGCCCCAGCGGGTAGTTGACGCCGAGCCGCATCGCCGTGTCGATGTCCTCCTCGGTGGCCACCCCCTTGGCGACGGCGTCGTGCGCCAGGTCCACGATCCGGGCCACGGTCCGCGCGACGATCATGCCGGGTGCGTCCCCGATGACACTGACGTCCTTGCCGAGCGCCTGGAAGAGGCCGATGGCCTCGGCGACCGTCTGCGGCGCGGTGTCCTGCGAGGCGGACAGCGCGATACGGGTGGCCCTCCGGTAGTCGAGCGCCAGGTCGAAGTAGACGACGTCACGGAACTCGATCGAGGTCTGGCCGTCCGCCAGCACCAGCTGGCCGCCGCTGGGCAGCATCAGCCGGGTGCCGTGGTCCTCCTCGTCCTCGCGGACCGGGATGCCCGCCTCGCGGATCAGGGCGAGCAGCTCGGAGGCGGGGCCCAGGTCGCCCTCGACCGTGACGTACGCGGGCGGCTGCGCCCGCTCCGCGGTGTGCGGCTCGGGGCGCTCGGCGTCGTCCCCGTAGTCGTACCAGCCCTGTCCCGCCTTGCGGCCGAACCGGCCGGACTCGACCAGGCGGCGCTGGGCGAGCGAGGGCGTGAACCGCACGTCCTGGAAGAAGGCCTGCCACACGGAATGCGTGACGGACTCGTTGACGTCCTGCCCGATCAGGTCGGTCAGCTCGAAGGGGCCCATCCTGAAGCCGCCCGACTCGCGCAGCACCGCGTCGATGGTCGCGGGGTCGGCCGCCTGCGACTCGTACACCGCGAAGGCCTCGGCGTAGTACGGCCGCGCGATGCGGTTGACGATGAAGCCGGGCGTGTCGGCGCACGCGACCGGCGTCTTCCCCCAGGCGCGCGCCATCTCGTACGCGCGCGTGGCGTACGTGACGTCGGTCGCGAAGCCGGAGACGACCTCCACGAGCGGCAGTAGCGGCGCGGGGTTGAAGAAGTGCAGCCCGACGAAACGGCCCGGGTGGCGCAGGGCGCCGCCGATGGCGGTGACGGACAGGGAGGAGGTGTTGGTGGCGAGCAGGCAGTCGTCCCCGACGACGTCCTCCAGCTCGCGGAACAGCTGCTGCTTCACGTCGAGCCGCTCCAGCACCGCCTCGACGACGAGCGCGCAGTCCGCGAGCTCGGCGATCCCCTGCGCCGGGTGCAGCCGGGCGCGGGCGGCGTCCCGGTCGGCGCTCGTGAGACGGTCCTTCTCGACGAGCCGGTCCAGGCGGGCGCCGATCGCCTCGGCCGCCGCGTCGGCACGTCCGGGGACGGCGTCGTGGAGCCGCACGCGGTGTCCGGCGGTCAACGCGACCTGGGCGATGCCCTGGCCCATGGTGCCGGTACCGACGACGGCCACGGGGCTGCTGAGGTCGAGTGCTGTCATGTGCGCGATCCTCCCGCACGGGGTTTTCCACAGATGCGGCGGACCCCCTTGTCCCGACCGATCGTTCGGTTACTCTAGCCGTGTCTGTCCATTCCTGCCCAGCTCATGGGCTCGACGAGGAGCTCAAGAGACGAGGAGTTGGTCCCTGATGGCCGCCGAACTGACCGCGCACCAGCTGACCGCCGCACACCGGCCCACTCTCGACCAGGCGCTGGAAGCGATCCGCACGCGCGCGTACTGGTCCCCGCACCCCGAGCACCCCAAGGCGTACGGCGAGAACGGCAGCCTGGGCATGGCGGAGGGCAAGGCCGCCTTCGACGCCCTCCTGGGCACCCGCCTCGACCTCGGCCAGCCCGGCACCGACGACTGGGTGGGCGGCGAGGTCTCGCCGTACGGAATCGAGCTGGGCGTCACGTACCCGCACGCGGACCTCGACGTGCTGCTGCCCGCCATGCGGGCCGGGCAGCGCGCATGGCGCGACGCGGGCGCGGAGATGCGCGCCGTGGTCTGCCTGGAGATCCTCAAGCGGATCAGCAACCGCACGCACGAGCTCGCACACGCGGTCATGCACACCAGCGGCCAGGCCTTCATGATGGCGTTCCAGGCGGGCGGCCCGCACGCGCAGGACCGCGGCCTGGAAGCGGTGGCGTACGCCTACGTGGAGCAGGTCCGCACCCCCGACAACGCCGAGTGGACCAAGCCCCAGGGCAAGCGGGACCCGCTCGCACTGACCAAGCAGTTCACGCCCGTGCCGCGCGGCATCGCCCTGATGATCGGCTGCAACACCTTCCCGACGTGGAACGGCTACCCGGGCCTGTTCGCCTCCCTGGCCACCGGCAACGCGGTGCTCGTGAAGCCCCACCCGCGCGCGGTGCTGCCGCTCGCGCTCACCGTCCAGGTCGCCCGCGAGGTCCTCGCCGAGGCGGGCTTCGACCCGAACCTGGTGGCGCTGGCCGCCGAGCGTCCGGGCGAGGGCATCGCCAAGACCCTGGCCACCCGCCCCGAGATCCGGATCATCGACTACACGGGCTCGACGGCGTTCGGCGACTGGCTGGAGACCAACGCCCGCCAGGCGCAGGTCTACACGGAGAAGGCCGGCGTCAACACGGTGATCGTGGAGTCGACCGACAACTACAAGGGCATGCTCGCCAACCTGGCGTTCTCGCTGTCCCTGTACAGCGGCCAGATGTGCACCACCCCGCAGAACCTGCTCATCCCCCGCGACGGCATCCGCACGGAGGAGGGCCCCCGGTCCTTCGACGAGGTCGTCGCCGACCTCGCCAGGTCCGTCGGCGGGCTCCTCGGTGACGACGCCCGCGCCAATGGGCTCCTCGGCGCCATCGTCAACCCGGACGTGAAGGCCCGCCTGGAGGCCGCCGCGGGCCTCGGTGAAGTCGCCCTCGCCTCACGGGAGATCAGCAACCCCGAGTTCCCGGACGCGGTCGTACGTACGCCCGTGATCGTGAAGCTCGACGGAGCGCGGAAATATTGGGAGGGGGCCGACGACGAGGCCGCCTACATGAGCGAGTGCTTCGGTCCCGTCTCCTTCGCGGTGGCCGTCGACTCGGCGGCGGACGCGGTGGAGCTGCTGCGCCGCACGATCAGCGACAAGGGCGCGATGACCGTCGGCGCGTACACCACCTCCGAGGAGGTCGAGCAGCTCGTCCAGGAGGCCTGCCTGGAGGAGTGCGCCCAGCTCTCGCTGAACCTCACCGGCGGGGTCTACGTCAACCAGACCGCGGCCTTCTCCGACTTCCACGGCTCGGGCGGCAACCCGGCGGCCAACGCGGCACTGTGCGACGGGGCGTTCGTCGCGGGACGCTTCCGCGTGGTGGAGGTCCGCCGGGAGGCCTGAGAGCCGATGGGACACAGGCTCTAAGGAACGTGCGGTGCGCCCCCGGTCGCGCTCCAGTGGTACAGCGTCATGGCCACACTGGTCGCGAGGTTGTAGCTGGAGACCTGGGGGCGCATCGGCAGGGACACCAGGTGGTCGGTGCGGGCGCGCAGTTCGGCGGAGAGGCCGGTGCGCTCGGATCCGAACGCGAGCACGGCGTCGTCGGGGAGCTTCATGCCGCGGATGTCCTCGCCCTCCGGGTCGAGCGCGAACACCGGGCCCGGCGGCAGCTCGTCCACCGTCAGCCGCTCCACGGCGGTCGCGAAGTGCAGGCCCGCTCCACCGCGTACGACCGTGGGATGCCAGGGGTCCAGCGTGCCGGTCATGACCACCCCGGTCGCGCCGAAGCCAGCCGCGAGCCGGATCACGGCCCCGGCGTTGCCGAGGTTGCGCGGATTGTCCAGCACCACCACGGGCGCACTGCGGGGCGTCCGTGCCAGCGCACGCAGATTCGCCTCGCGGGCAGGCCGTACGGCGAGGGCGGCGACCGCGGTGGGATGCGGGCGCGGAATCAGCGCCTTCAGCGTCTCCTGCGGCACCTCCGTCAGCAGCGCGTCGAGCCGGTCACGTACGTCCGGGGCGAGTTCGTCGGCCAGCGCGAGGGCGGCCGCCCGGTCGACGGTGACGGCCACCGGAATGTCCGCCCCGAACCGCACCGCGTGCTTGAGAGCGTGAAAGCCGTCGAGCAGCACGGAGCCGTCGGCCAGCCTGCGCCAGGCACGTACGGGGTCGAGCGTGGCGGACACCGGATCGCCCGAACCACGTGCGGAGTCGGGCGAGACGGGCACGGGATCGCCCGGAGCACGTACGGGGTCGTTCATGCCGTGAAGCCTACGTGCGTGTGCTCGGCCGGCTCCGGGGTGCGCGGCTGCTCCCCTCGCGGCTCCGGTAGCGGGCGCCCACCTCCCGGAAACAGCCCTCCACGCGCGCGCGTGGCCCACGCGCCGAGGCGCCGCAGGAAGGACGTCGGCAGGAACACCGCGTCGGCGGCGATCATCGCGAGCGAGAAGAACGGCAGCCCCAGGACCACGGCGATCACCGCGTGCTCGGTCATCATCACCGCCAGCAGGACGTTCTTGACCCGCCGGTTGAACAGCGTGAACGGGAAGGCGACCTGCACCACGACCGTCCCGTACGTCACCAGCATCACCATCACGCCATGCGCGGCGAGCAGGTCGGAGAGCGCGGGCCACGGCGAAAAGTAGTCCAGATGGAGCGGGTAGTAGACGGCGGTGCCGTCCTGCCAGCGCGAGCCCTGGATCTTGTACCAGCCGGCGGTCGAGTAGATCAGACACGCCTCGGCCATGATCACGAACAGGCCCGCGTTGTGCACGACGTTGGCGATGACGTCGAGCAGGATGCGGGGCTCCGCGCGCGGCCCGAGGCGCCCGACGCACCACCACAGGCCCTGAACCGCCCACAGCCCCCAGAAGACCGTCGCCCAGCCGCCCAGCCAGCCGCCGCCGATCTTGCCCGCTCCCGTCGCCACCGCCAGCACGAGGCCGAGCACGAACCACAGGGCGGGACCGACCCGGTCGGGGCCGGGCCCCCGCTCCCCACGCGCGCGTGCCGCCTGCCCGAGCCGCGCCCGGCGCGCGTCCAGCGACCACACCTGGGCGCAGCGCGTCAGCACCAGGTAGATCGCCATCAGATGGATGACGTTGTCGCCGCCGTCCCCCATGAAGACGCTGCGGTTCTGCAGCGAGAGCACGCCGACCATGAAGAGCACCGACATCGTGCGGGTGCGCCAGCCCAGCATCAGCAGAACGCTCGACAGGGCGGCCAGCACGTAGACGGTCTCGAACCAGAACTGGCTGTCCGACCAGAGCAGGACCGTGAAGGCGTGGTTGTTCGCGATGAGCTGCTGGGCGAGATCCCAGCTCCACGGCCCGTCGGGCCCGTACATCTCCTGGCGGTGCGGGAACTCGCGCAGCAGGAACAGCAACCACGTGGCGGAGAAGCCGATCCGGATCACGGCGGACTGGTACGGGCCGAGGGCCGCGCCGGTGACCCGGGTGACACCGCGCGAGACCCAGAGGGCGAATCGGTTCATCGGGCGCTCGCCTTCGTCCGGACGGGGGCCTGAGCGGGGACCTGGCCAGGGGCTTGGGCGGCCGTCCGGGCGGCGGCCTGCGCTTCCGTCCGGTCATCCCGGGCCACCGCCCACCAGGGAAGGACGCGGAGCACGGGCTTGTCCGACACCTGCTCCTCGCTCCACTTGGGGGGCGGCACGTTGGTCGTACGGGAGCGGACCTGGACGCGCTCGACATCGCCGCCCACCGCGTCGCGGTCCAGGCGCAGCACCACGATCCGACGCAGGTACTTCTCGGAGAGGGCGCCGCGCAGGGCCATGGGACGGTTCGCGCTGTCGTGCGTGGCGACGTAGAAGTCCCAGGCCCGACGCAGTTCGTTCTGCTGGGTGTGGCTCGGCAGCAGATTGCCGCCGATGGCCGCGCCGTCCAGCGCCGACAGGTCGTACCAGCCGGTCTCCCGGCTGCTGCCGTTCTCCAGGCGGACCTCGGCGCGGACCTGGACCGCGATGTTCTGCTGGAGCGGGTTGGGCGCGAAGAGCTTCCAGTTCTGCTCGAACTCGGGATAGACCCACTCGTCGATCGCCCGCCCGTGCTGCCTGGTGACCGTGTTCGACGGCGCGACATGCAGGAACACCATGCCGAGATGCACACAGGCGGCGACCGCCACGACCGCGAGCGCGAGGGCCGCAGCGATCTGGTACCGGAGGGAGAGGGCGGCGACACCGGTGGGCGCGGGCACGGGGGGCACAGCGGGCACAGCAGGGACGGCCAGGACGGCAGGGGTGGTGAAGGCGGCAGGTGGAGGGTCGGGGGGCGGGATGTGGGTGGTGTCAGTGGTGTCAGTGGTGTCAGTGGTGTCGGTGGGCTCAGTGGGCTCGGTGGGCTCGGTGGGCTCGGCGACCTGGGGCTCGTCGGGCTCCGGGGCGGGGGGCACGGGGGTGGGGGACTCGGGGACGGGGGGACTCGTTGGGCGGCACGAAGCCGTGCGGCTCGGCCGGGCCCTGCCCGGCGTTCGAGTCCTCGTCGTGCGCGTTCATTCCGCCCCGATTCCGATGCCGCTGTTCGCTGCCGATGCCGCTTTCCGATGCCCGATGCCAAGTGCCCGATGCCAGGTCCGATTCTCGCCGCGGTCCACGCGGAGCCGTACCGCCCACGCACACCGCGCCAGGGCATTCGCACGGGAACGGTACTCAGGCACGCCCACCCGGCACAGCCCCGGGAGACACAGCCGTCACTCCGGCGGCGCCACGGTTGTCCACAGCGGTTGACACCTTACGGCGCCACGCTCCACGGTCGAATCAAGCCGACCGAACGATCGGCTGGTCGGTTTGCCGAGGTGCGGCGAGCCGTTCCAGCCCTCCAGCCGTTCCCTTCTCCTAGAACCTGTTCTATCTTGACGGTCCGTCAGATCCGGAGGTCCGGTCGGTGGGCCGGCGCGCGGGAAGGCAGGGACCGTGGACTTCACCTTCACCGAGGAGCAGCAGGCGGCGCTCGAGGCGGCGAAAGCGGTGTTCGCGGGGGTGGCTCCCGACGGCGTGCCCAGCCCCGCGCTGACGGCGGGCGCCGTCGCGGACGACTTCGACCGGGCGTTGTGGGCCAGGCTCGCCGACGCCGACCTGCTGAGCCTGCTCCTCGACGCCGAGTACGACGGCGCGGGACTCGACGCCGTCACCCTGTGCCTGGTGCTGCGCGAGGCGGGGAAGGTGCTCGCCCGGGTGCCACTCCTGGAGAGCACGGCGGCCGCGGCGGCCGTACAGGCCTACGGCGGCCACGAGCTGAAGGCGGATCTGCTCGCGCGTGCGGGACGCGGCGAGGTCGTCCTGACCGTCGCGGCGAACGGCCGGACCGGGCACGATCCGGCCGAACTCGCGGTGACCGCACGGCAGGACGGTGACACCTGGGTGCTGGACGGGGTGCAGACGGCGGTCCCATGGGCGCACAACGCCGACTTCACCGTCGTACCTGCCCATGTGACGGGACATGTCACGGGGCCTGTCACGGGACATGTCGCCGGGTCGGACGACGCCGGCGGGGGGAGCGACGGCACGGAACGCGCCGTACTCGCGCTCGTGCCCCGTGTCCACGAGGGGGTCGGCATCGGCGAGCAGATCTCCACGACCGGCGAACGGCTCGGCGAACTGCGTCTGGAGTCCGTACGGATCGCCGCCCGGGACGTCATCGACGCCGAGGGCGCGTGGGAGTGGCTACGGGAGCTGCTGGCCACCGGGACATGCGCGCTCGCGCTCGGACTCGGCGACGGTGTGCTCGCGATGACCAGCTCCTACACCAGCAAGCGGGAGCAGTTCGGCTTTCCCGTCGCCACGTTCCAGGCCGTCGCCGTCCAGGCCGCCGACCGCTATATCGACCTGCGTGCCATGGAGGCGACCCTCTGGCAGGCCGCCTGGCGGATCAGCACGGGCGCGGGGGGCGCTCTCCCGGCGTCCGGGGATGTGGCCGTGGCGAAGATCTGGGCGTCCGAGGGCGTACGGCGGGTCGTGCAGACCGCGCAGCATCTGCACGGGGGCTTCGGCGCCGACACCGACTATTCGCTGCACCGGTACCACGCCTGGGCCAAGCAGCTGGAGCTGTCCCTGGGACCGGCCGCGGCACACGAGGAGGCCCTCGGGGACCTGCTCGCGGCGCATCCCCTGGGCTGAACCCTCACCCCGTCCGGGTCCCGGTCCCCGTCCCAGTCCCGCTCACGCGGGACCGGGACACCCGACCCAGGGTTACAGCACGAAGCCGGTCTGGCCCTTGTCGTCCACGACGGGGCGGCCGGCGGCTGCCCAGATCTGCATGCCCCCGTCGACGTTCACCGCGTCGATGCCCTGCTGGACCAGGTACTGCGTGACCTGCGCCGAACGGCCACCGGAGCGGCAGATCACGTGGATCCGGCCGTCCTGCGGAGCCGCCTCGGTCAACTCGCCGTAGCGGGCGACGAATTCACTGATGGGGATGTGCAACGCCCCCGCGGCGTGACCCGCCTGCCACTCGTCGTCCTCACGGACGTCCAGCAGGAAGTCTCCGTCCGCGAGATCCCCGACCTCGACCGTGGGCACACCAGATCCAAAAGCCATACCCCGACGCTACCCGACGGCACCGACACCCCGGACCCTGCCCGTGCGACTCGGTCCACCAGACCGACGGCCCGCCCGGCTCGCCTGCTCGGTCAGCCCGACGGCCTGGCCAGGCGTCAGCGCGGTCAGCCCGGTGAGCCCGTCAGCCCGGTCAGCTCCGCCTCGCGCTCGCCGACCTGGGCCAGCAGCTGTTCGGCGATCTCCTCCAGGAGACGGTCGGGGTCGTCCGGGGCCAGCTTGAGCATCGCGCCGATCGCGCTCTCCTCCAGCTCGCGGGCGACGAGGGTGAGCAGCTCCTTGCGCTGAGCGAGCCATTCGAGGCGGGCATAGAGCTCCTCGCTGCGGGTCGGACGCCACTCCTCGGGGACGGGTCCGGCGGCCCACTCCTGCGCCAGCTCCCGCAGAAGCGCCTCGTCGCCTCGGCCGTAGGCGGCGTTGACCCGGGCGATGAACTCATCCCGCCGCGCCCGCTCCGCCTCGTCCTGTGCCAGGTCGGGGTGGGCCTTGCGGGCCAGCTCACGGTAGAGCTTGCGGGCCTCGGCGCTGGGGCGCACCCGCTGCGGGGGCCGCACGGGCTGGTCGGTCAGCATCGCGGCGGCCTCCGGGAACAGTCCCTCGGAGTCCATCCAGCCGTGGAACAGCTCCTCGACGCCTGGCATCGGCAGCACCCGCGCCCGCGCCTCGTGCGCCTTGCGGACGTCTTCCGGGTCCCCGGTCCGCGCAGCCCGCGCCTCGGCGATCTGCGCCTCCAGCTCGTCGAGGCGGGCGTACATCGGGCCCAGCTTCTGGTGGTGCAGCCGCGAGAAGTTCTCGACCTCGACCCGGAAGGTCTCCACAGCGATCTCGAACTCGATCAACGCCTGCTCAGCCGCCCGCACGGCCCGCTCCAGCCGCTCCTCAGGCCGAGCTTCCTCACCGCCGCCGCCAGCACTCTCCTCAGCTTGGCCCTGGCCCGCATCCTGCGCTTTACCCTGGCCCGCACCTTGGCCTCGACCTTGGCCTTGGCTCTCGTCCCGGCCCTCGCTCGGGCCACGGCCTTGGCTCTCATCCCGGCCCTCGCTCGGGCCACGGCCTTGGTCCTCGTCCCGGGCCTCGCTCGGACCGTCGCCCTGCGCCTCGCCCCGAGCCGCGCTCTGGTCCTCGTCCTGCGCCTCGCCCTGGGCCTCACTGCGCGGGTCGCCCTGCGCCTCGTCCCGGGCCGCACCGGCAGCGTCACCGCCCCGCTCGGCTTCGGCGGGCGGCACCTCCGAACCCACCTGCTCCCGCGGCTCTTCACCAGCGGGCGCGGACTGGGACTGATCAGCTTCCGGCGTCGTCACCCGCCCAGCGTAGGCCACGGCTCGGACGGCCACGCAGACTCACTGTCCTCGCCCTCCGGGGGCTTCCCTCCCCCTCCCCCCTCCCCGCCCCACCGGCCGAACCCACCACCCCTACCAACCCCGCCAAACCGGTCAAACCCCCATCTCCGCAGCAACCCTCCCCGCCCGCACCGCCCCCACCAGCGCCGCATGGTCCGCCTCAGTGCGGTCGGCGTAGGTCATGGCGAACGTCGCTATCGCCTCGTCCAGTTCCTCGTTCTTGCCGCAGTAGCCGGAGAGGAGGCGGGGGTCGGCGGTGTGGGAGTGGGCGCGGGCCAGGAGGGCGCCGGTCATGCGGCCGTAGTCGTCGATCTGGTCTGCGGACAGCGCGGCGGGGTCGACGCTGCCCTTGCGGTTGCGGAACTGCCGTACCTGGAAGGGGAACCCGTCGACCGAGGTCCAGCCGAGCAGGATGTCGCTGACGACCTGCATGCGCTTCTGCCCGAGTACCACCCGGCGCCCCTCGTGCGCCACGTCCGGCGCCTCGAACCCGGCGCCCACCAGATGTGGCACCAGCACCGAGGGGCGGGCCTCCTTCACCTGGAGGACGAGCGGTTCGCCGCGGTGGTCCAGGAGCAGGACGACGTAGGACCGCGTGCCCACGCTGCCCGTGCCGACCACGCGGAACGCGACATCGTGCACCGCATGGCGGGCCAGCAGGGGCAGCCGGTCCTCCGAGAGCGTGCTCACATAGCTCTCCAGGGAGGACGCGACCGCCGCGGCCTCCTCGTCGGGTACGCGCCGCAGCACGGGCGGGGCGTCGACGAAGCGGTGCCCGCCGTCGTCCGTCACCTCCGTCGACTTGGCCGCGAACCGTCCGCTGGTGTTGGCTCGCGCCTTCTCCGAGACCCGCTCCAGCGTGCCGAGCAGGTCATGGGCGTCCGTGTGGGAGACGAGTTCCTCGTCCGCGATGGCGTTCCACGCGTCGAGCACCGGGAGCTTGGACAGCAGCCGCAGGGTGCGCCGGTAGGCGCCGACCGCGTCGTGGGCCGCCTTGCGACAGGTGTCCTCGTCCGCCCCGGCCTCCCGGCCCGCGAGCACGAGCGAGGTGGCGAGCCGTTTGAGGTCCCACTCCCAGGGGCCGTGCACCGTCTCGTCGAAGTCGTTCAGATCGATGACGAGGCCGCCGCGCACGTCCCCGTAGAGGCCGAAGTTCGCCGCGTGCGCGTCACCGCAGATCTGTGCCGCTATCCCGGTCATGGGGGTGCGCGCGAGGTCGTACGCCATGAGGCCTGCCGAGCCGCGCAGGAACGCGAAGGGTGTGGCCGCCATCCTGCCGACGCGTATCGGGGCGAGCCCGGGGATCCTGCCGCGGTTGGACTCCTCGACCGCGGCCACGGCGTCCGGCCGGGCGGCGTCGAGCGTCAGCTCGGCATGCGTGCCGCGCCCCACCCGCTCGCGCAGCGCCTTGCCCTCGTCCTTGGGCGACCCCTGCACGGGCCACTGCGCGAACCCGCGCACCCCGGGAACCCGGGTCGCCCGCGCCGCGACCGGCGCCGCCCCGGCCGCCGCCGTATCAACCGCCGTCGCATCGACCGCTGTACCGAGCTGGGTCACTCCGACCGCCTCCCCCGTGCCTGCACGAACATCAACTCGTGACGACCGTACAGCCGCTCGGCGGGACGCGTCAGACCCTGTGGACAACTCCGCGACTGTGGAAAAAGGCGGGCGCTACTTCCCGAACTTCTCCGAGCAAGGGGCGCTCTCCGGGAGGTGCTTCTCGGCCCAGCTGCCGAGTTCCTTGAGGGCCGGCTCGAGCGCGGAGCCCGCCTCCGTCAGGCGGTACGAGACGCGCAGCGGGGGCCCTTCGTCGACATCGCGCACGACCAGGCCGGCCGCGCCGAGTTCGGTGAGCCGGTCCGAGAGCATGCGTTCGCTGATGCCGGGGATCGCCCTGCGCAGGTCGGTGAAGTGCACGGGGTGCTGAAGCAGCACGGTCACGATCAGGCCGGTCCAGCGCTTTCCGAGCAGCAGGAAGACCCGGGTCATGCCGTCGTCGACCCGTTGGCACGGGCCCGCCTCGTGCTTTACCTGCTCCGCCATACGCCCCAGGGTACTGCGCTCCCGTAGGGGGATGAAAAAAAGTAAGTGACTGTGTTATCTATAGTTGAGTACGAAAAATCAGCGGCCGGCAGGCAGTCGGGCATCCCCCTCCCCTCCCTCCCCGCGTTTCTTCTCCCTTCCTTGGAGCCCCTCATGGCCACCCTTCTTCACATCGACTCCTCGGTGTTCCCCGGCGCCGCCTCCGCCTCCCGCGCCGTGACCGACGCCTTCCGCAAGACCTGGGAGGAGCAGCATCCGGAGGGCACCGTGATCTACCGCGACCTCGCCGCGAACCCCGTGCCGCACATCACCGCCGACGCCCACTCGGCCGGCTTCGCCGCACCGGACGCGCACACCCCCGAGCAGGCCGCAGCCTTCGCCGAGCGCGTGACGTTCATAGAGGAGCTGGAGAACGCGGACGCGGTGCTGATCGGTGCCCCGATGTACAACTTCTCGATCCCGTCGACGCTCAAGGCATGGCTGGACCACGTGATCCTCATCGGCCGCACCGCCATGACCGAGGACTCGAAGACCAAGGGCACCCCGGTCACCGTCGTCGCCAGCCGCGGCGGCTCCTACGCGCCGGGCACCCCGCGCGAGGGCTACGAGTACGTGCAGAACTACCTCAAGGCCGTCCTCGGCGACACCCTCGGCCTGGAGGTGGACTTCATCGTCCCGGAGCTGACGATGGCGCCGTACAACCCGGCGATGGCCGAGCTGGTCCCGCTCTTCGAGGAGTCCCGCGCCAAGGCCCTCGACGAGGCGACCACGAAGGCCAAGGAAGTCACCGAGCGCCTCGCCGCCTGAGCACCGGCCACAGAAAGCCCCCGCCGGAAGGCGTCAAAAACAGAGGGCCCCGGCAGTGAGATACCTCACCGCCGGGGCCCTGCCTCGTCCTGTCCGGGCCGCGGCCCATCACGACAACGAGAAACGGGCCCCCACCATGACTTTCGTCACTGGTGAAGACCCGTTCCATCGGTTCTTCATGGTGCGCGAGGGGGGAGTTGAACCCCCACGCCCTTTCGGGCACTGGAACCTGAATCCAGCGCGTCTGCCTATTCCGCCACCCGCGCATTGGGTGTGTCTTCCGTCTCTCACCGAGTGGGGCGAGCGCCTTCCGACATGCAGAAGATTAGCACGCTGTCCGGGGTGGAATCACATCCCTTTCCCGCCCCCACACCCCGGGCGCGCACCCCTCTCTCCCAGGCCACCTCCCCCTGTACCGGCGTCCGCGCCGATGACAGGTATCAGTCAGAACCGGTTCACGTATCAACCTCGTACCGGTCCTGGGCATCTCCCCAGGAGCCGGGCAGGCAGCACAGCCAGGTGCGGGACACTGGTCACGCGCCGCCTCTACGATCCTTGACAGGAGGAGTTCGAAGAGGCGCTTCGGAGGGAACCTCGGGAGGGGACTCCGGGAGGGGCTCGGAGCACGTCGACACCCGTCGACCGGCCCGACAGGGGGAACCAGCCGATTTCCCGACGCGTGGATACGATCAGTAAGCAGTACCAGGACGGCTACGAAGGAGGAGGTGCCCCATGGGAGTCCTGAAGAAGTTCGAGCAGCGTCTCGAGGGTCTGGTCAACGGCACCTTCGCCAAGGTGTTCAAGTCCGAGGTCCAGCCCGTCGAGATCGCCGGCGCCCTCCAGCGCGAGTGCGACAACAACGCGACCATCTGGAACCGGGAACGCACCGTCGTCCCCAACGACTTCATCGTGGAGCTGAGCACGCCGGACTTCGAGCGTCTCAGCCCCTACTCCGGACAGCTCGGCGACGAACTCGCCGGCATGGTGCGCGACTACGCCAAGCAGCAGCGCTACACCTTCATGGGCCCCATCAAGGTCCACCTGGAGAAGGCGGACGACCTCGACACCGGGCTCTACCGGGTGCGCAGCCGTACGCTCGCCTCCTCCACCAACCAGCAGGCTCCCGAGCGCGCCCCGGCGGGCCCGGCACCGGCGGCACCGCGCGCGCAGGGTGGCTACGGCTACCCGCCCGCCGCCGCCCCTCCCATGCCGTCCGCCCCGCCGCCCGGCGGCCGACCCGGCCCCGCGCCGGTGTCACCGATCGGCGCCCGGGGCGGTGCACCCGCCGCCCCGCAGGCCGGCGGCCGCATGCGGCACTGGATCGAGATCAACGGCACCCGCCATCAGATCTCCCGCCCGACGCTGGTGCTGGGCCGCAGCACCGAAGCCGACGTGCGGATCGACGACCCCGGCGTCTCGCGCCGGCACTGTGAGATCCGGACCGGAACGCCCTCGACGATCCAGGATCTCGGGTCCACCAACGGCATCGTGGTGGACGGGCAGCACACCACCCGCGCTACGCTCCGCGACGGCTCGCGGATCGTCGTGGGCAGCACCACCATCATTTACCGGCAAGCCGAAGGGTGAAGCGGGGGCAATGTCAGAGCTGACCCTCACGGTCATGCGGCTGGGTTTCCTGGCCGTACTGTGGCTGTTCGTGATCGTGGCCGTGCAGGTCATCCGCAGCGACCTGTTCGGAACGCGTGTCACACAGCGCGGCTCGCGACGGGACGCCAACAGGCCGCAGCAGGCCGCGCGCCAGGCCGCGCCGCCGCAGCAGCGCCAGCAGGCGGCCGCACCTAGCGGCGGCGGCCGGCAGCGCCGCGGCGCCCCCACCAAACTCGTCGTGTCCGAGGGCACCCTCACCGGCACGACGGTCGCGCTCCAGGGCCAGACCATCACTCTGGGCCGGGCGCACGACTCAACGATCGTGCTGGACGACGACTACGCGTCCAGCAGGCATGCCAGGATCTACCCGGACCGGGACGGCCAGTGGATCGTCGAGGATCTCGGGTCCACCAACGGCACGTATCTCGACCGGACCCGGCTGACGACTCCCACACCGATTCCGCTGGGCGCGCCGATCCGCATCGGCAAGACCGTCATCGAGCTGCGGAAGTAGTACGACAATGAGCGAGCGGAGCGAGCACGCAGCGGCGGTCCACACGACGGACCCCGGCGCGCTCCCGACCGGAGGGTGGGCACCGTGCGGATGTACCCGGAGCCGACGGGCGAGGTGCGCATGAGTCTGTCACTGCGCTTCGCCGCCGGATCGCACAAAGGCATGATCCGCGAGGGCAACGAGGACTCCGGTTACGCCGGGCCGCGCCTGCTCGCGATCGCCGACGGAATGGGCGGCCAGGCCGCCGGTGAGGTCGCCTCCTCCGAGGTGATCTCCACCATCGTCTCGCTCGACGACGACGTGCCCGGCTCCGACATCCTCACCTCCCTCGGCACGGCCGTACAGCGCGCCAACGACCAGCTGCGCTCGATGGTCGAAGAGGACCCCCAGCTCGAAGGCATGGGGACCACCCTCACCGCCCTGCTGTGGACCGGCCAGCGCCTCGGCCTCGTGCACGTCGGCGACTCCCGCGCCTACCTGCTGCGTGACGGCGTACTGACGCAGATCACGCAGGACCACACCTGGGTGCAGCGCCTCGTCGACGAGGGCCGCATCACCGAGGAAGAGGCCACCACCCACCCGCAGCGCTCCCTGCTGATGCGTGCGCTGGGCAGCGGCGAGCACGTCGAGCCGGACCTCTCCATCCGTGAAGTCCGCGCCGGCGACCGGTACTTGATCTGCTCCGACGGCCTCTCCGGCGTCGTCTCCCATCAGACGATGGAGGACACCCTCGCCAGCTACCAGGGCCCGCAGGAGACCGTCCAGAACCTCATCGAGCTCGCTCTGCGCGGCGGCGGCCCCGACAACATCACCGTCATCGTGGCCGACGTCCTCGACATCGACTCCGGCGACACCCTCGCCGCACAGATCTCCGACACCCCCGTCGTCGTCGGCGCGGTCGCCGAGAACCAGCACCAGATTCACGACAACGGCGCCATGCAGACCCCCGCGGGCCGCGCCTCCAGCCTCGGCCGCCCGGTGCCCGGACAGGGCGGCGGCGGTGGCGAGTTCGGCCCGCCCGGCAGCGGCGACACCACCGGCTACGTCCCCGCGGGCAACTTCGGCGCCTACTCCGACGAGGACTTCGTCAAGCCCGGCGGCGGACGCAAGTGGCTGAAGAGATCCCTCTACATCGCGCTCGGGCTCGCCGTCATCGGCGGCGGGCTCTACGGCGGCTACCGCTGGACACAGACGCAGTACTACGTGGGTGCCAAGGGTGAACACGTCGCGCTCTACCGCGGCATCAGCCAGGACCTGGCCTGGGTCTCGCTCTCGAAGGTCGAGAAGGACCACCCCGAGATCGAACTCAAGTACCTGCCGCCGTACCAGCAGAACCAGGTCAAGGCGACCATCGCCGAAGGCGGCCTCGGCGACGCCCAGAAGAAGGTCGACGAGCTCGCCGTACAGGCCTCCGCGTGCAAGAAGCAGGCCCAGCGCCGCGCCGCCGAGACCGACTCCAACGCGAAGACCGGTGAGGGCGAGGCAGGTGGGACCACGGGAACCACAACCACCTCGCTGACGTCCAAGGCCACAGCGTCGCCGACCCCGAACCCGACTCCGTCCGGATCGGCGCCTTCGTCCTCCAAGTCCACGACCGCACCCACTCCCACACCCGGCCCCAGCCTCTCCGACGAAGAGCAGAAGCTGGTCTCGCAGTGCGGTAAGCAGTAAGCAGCCGTGAGGGGCCCAGTCACACGATGAGCAGTACAACCAACCCGTCGACGCAGCACACGTCCACGATCGGGGCGATCGGCGCACCGAGCCGGCGCAACACCGAGCTCGCGCTCCTGGTGTTCGCCGTCGTCATCCCGGTGTTCGCCTACGCCAACGTGGGCCTGGCCATCGACGACAAGGTGCCCACAGGCCTGCTGAGCTACGGCCTGGGCCTCGGCCTGCTGGCCGGCGTCGCCCACCTCGTCGTACGGAAGTTCGCCCCGTACGCGGACCCGCTGCTGCTTCCGCTGGCCACGCTCCTCAACGGGCTCGGGCTGGTGATCATCTGGCGGCTCGACCAGTCCAAGCTGCTCCAGAAGATCGGCCAGGCCGGCAACGCGGCACCCCGCCAGCTGCTCTACACCGCGCTGGCCATCGCCCTGTTCTCCGTCGTACTGATCTTCCTCAAGGACCACCGCGTCCTGCAGCGCTACACCTACATCTCCATGGTCGGCGCGCTCGTCCTGCTGCTGCTGCCACTGGTCCCCGGCCTCGGCGCCAACATCACCTACGGCGCCAAGATCTGGATCTCGGTCGCCGGATTCTCCATCCAGCCCGGCGAGTTCGCGAAGATCGTCCTCGCGATCTTCTTCGCCGGCTACCTGATGGTGAAGCGCGACGCACTCGCCCTCGCCAGCCGCCGCTTCATGGGCCTGTACCTGCCGCGCGGCCGCGACCTCGGACCGATCATCGTCGTCTGGATGATCTCGATCCTCATCCTGGTGTTCGAGACCGACCTCGGTACATCGCTGCTGTTCTTCGGAATGTTCATCATCATGCTGTACGTCGCCACGGAGCGGACCAGCTGGATCGTCTTCGGTCTGCTGATGTCCGCCGCCGGCGCCGTCGGCGTGGCAAGCTTCGAACCGCACGTCCAGACCCGTGTGCAGGCCTGGCTCGACCCGATGCACGAGTACCTGCTCAGCCAGGCCGGGGTCAAAGACGGCGTCGTCCACTCCGAGCAGGCCATGCAGGCCCTGTGGGCCTTCGGCTCCGGAGGCACCCTCGGCACCGGCCTCGGCCAGGGCCACTCCGAACTCATCCGCTTCGCCGCCAACTCCGACTTCATCCTCGCCACCTTCGGCGAGGAACTCGGCCTCGCCGGCATCATGGCGATCCTGCTGATCTACGGCCTGATCGTCGAGCGCGGCATCCGCACCGCCCTCGCCGCCCGCGACCCCTTCGGCAAGCTCCTCGCCGTCGGCCTGTCCGGCGCCTTCGGACTCCAGGTCTTCGTGGTCGCAGGCGGCGTCATGGGCCTGATCCCACTGACCGGTATGACCATGCCGTTCATCGCGTCCGGCGGCTCCTCCGTCATCGCCAACTGGGCCCTGATCGCCATCCTGATCCGCATCAGCGACACCGCACGCCGTCCGGCGCCCGCCCCCGCCCCGAACCCCGACGCCGAGATGACCCAGGTGGTCCGACCGTGAACAAGCCCCTGCGCCGGATCGCGCTCTTCTGCGGGCTCCTCGTCCTCGCCCTG
Source organism: Streptomyces sp. R21 (assembly GCF_041051975.1). Taxonomy (GTDB): domain Bacteria; phylum Actinomycetota; class Actinomycetes; order Streptomycetales; family Streptomycetaceae; genus Streptomyces. The sequence continues at coordinate 5,073,101 of NZ_CP163435.1, forward strand.
CTCATCCGGGACAACTGGCTCCAGTACGTCCAGGCCGACTCACTGAAGGACGACCCCAAGAACCGCCGGGTCGCCATCGAGCGCTACGCCACACCGCGCGGCGACATCATCGTCGACGGCGACCCGATCACCGGGTACGCCGAGTCGAAGGACAACAGCCTCAACGACTACAAGTACAAGCGCACATACAAGAACGGCAAGATGTGGGCGCCCGTCACCGGGTTCGCCTCGCAGGCCTACGACGCCAACCAGCTGGAGAAGCTCGAGGACGGCATCCTCACCGGCAACGACGACCGGCTCTTCTTCCGCAACACCCTCGACATGCTCACCGGCAAGAAGAAGCAGGGCGGCAACGTCGTCACCACCCTGAGCGCGGCCGCACAGAAGGCCGCCTTCCAGGGCCTGGGCGGCAAGAAGGGCGCCGTCGCCGCGATCGACCCGGAGACCGGCGCGATCCTGGCCCTGGCCTCCACCCCCTCGTACGACCCCTCGACCATCGCGGGGATGACGGACGAGAAGGAGTGGAAGGCGCTCCAGAAGGAGAACAACCCCGACCAGCCGATGCTCAACCGGGCGCTGCGCGAGACCTACCCGCCCGGCTCCACCTTCAAGGTGGTCACCGCGGCCGCGGCCCTGGAGAACGGCCTCTACCCGGACGCGGACACCAAGACCGACTCCCCGCTGCCCTACAACCTGCCGACGACCCGGACACCGCTGAAGAACGAGGGGCCCATCCCCTGCAAGGACGCCACCATGCGCGTGGCCCTCAAGGTGTCCTGCAACACCGTCTTCGGCAAGATCGGCGCCGACCTCGGCAAGGACAAGATGCTGGAGGAGGCCAAGAAGTTCGGCTTCAACGACTCCAAGCTCGACACCCCGGTGCGCGCCGCCACCTCCAACTTCCCCGCCACCATGGACAAGCCGCAGACCGCGCTCAGCTCCATCGGCCAGTTCGAGACCGCCGCGACCCCGCTGCAGATGGCCATGGTGGCCTCCGCCGTCGCCAACGACGGCACGCTGATGAAGCCGTACATGGTCAGCGAGCTGAGCACCCACAACCTGGACGTCATCGAGCAGACCGAGCCGCAGGAAATGAGCAAGCCGCTCTCCGAGAAGAACGCGCAGATCCTGCAGTCGATGATGCAGACGGTCGTCGAGGACCCGCAGGGCACCGGTAACCGGGCACAGATCGCAGGCGTCACGGTCGGCGGCAAGACCGGTACCGCCCAGCACGGCGTCGCCAACAGCGAGAAGCCGTACGCCTGGTTCATCTCCTACGCGAAGCTCAAGGACGGCAGCTCCCCGGTGGCCGTGGCCGTGGTCGTCGAGGATGGTCTCGCCAACCGCGGCGACATCACGGGCGGCGGTCTCGCGGCGCCCATCGCGAGGAGCGTGATGAAGGCAGTCATCGACAGCAAGAAGTGACCCCCGTCACGTCCCCTTCACATCGGTGCACGTTGCGATACCGGTCCTGTCACGGGTGACGGTCTTGGCCAGGTCACACAAAGCGATCCGGGTACGGTATGCCCGGACAGCACACCGCCGGACCACACAAAGGTGCGGTCGGGACCGACGGAGAGGGCTGGTAGGTAGCTATGGAAGAGCCGCGTCGCCTCGGCGGCCGGTACGAGCTGGGCCAGGTGCTCGGCCGTGGTGGCATGGCGGAGGTCTACCTCGCGCATGACACCCGGCTCGGCCGCACCGTGGCGGTGAAGACGCTGCGGGCAGACCTCGCACGCGACCCGTCGTTCCAGGCCCGGTTCCGCCGGGAGGCCCAGTCGGCCGCCTCGCTCAACCATCCCGCGATCGTCGCCGTGTACGACACGGGTGAGGACTACATCGACGGCACCTCCATTCCGTACATCGTGATGGAGTACGTCGACGGGTCCACGCTGCGCGAGCTGCTGCACTCGGGGCGCAAGCTGCTGCCCGAGCGCACCCTGGAGATGACCATCGGCATCCTCCAGGCCCTCGAGTACTCGCACCGCGCCGGCATCGTCCACCGCGACATCAAGCCCGCGAACGTCATGCTGACGCGCAACGGCCAGGTCAAGGTGATGGACTTCGGCATCGCCCGCGCCATGGGCGACGTCGGAATGACGATGACCCAGACCGCGGCGGTCATCGGCACGGCCCAGTACCTCTCGCCGGAGCAGGCGAAGGGCGAGCAGGTCGACGCCCGGTCCGACCTCTACTCGACCGGCTGCCTGCTCTACGAGCTGCTCACGGTCCGGCCCCCGTTCATCGGCGACTCCCCGGTGGCCGTCGCCTACCAGCACGTCCGCGAGGAGCCGCAGCCGCCGAGCGTCTTCGACGCCGAGATCACGCCCGAGATGGACGCGATCGTGCTGAAGGCCCTCACCAAGGACCCGGACTACCGCTACCAGTCCGCCGACGAGATGCGCATCGACATCGAGGCCTGCCTCGACGGCCAGCCCGTCGCGGCGACCGCCGCCATGGGCTCCGTCGGCTACGGCGGCTACCCGGACGACCAGCCGACGACGGCCCTGCGCCAGGACGCCGGCGCCACGTCGATGCTGCCCCCGATGAACCCGGACGACGGCGGCTACGGCTACGACGACCGCCCCGCCCGCCGCCGCCAGAAGAAGAACAACACCTCGACGATACTTCTGGTCGTCGCGGGCGTCCTGGTTCTCCTCGGCGCCATCCTGATCGGCAAGTACGCCTTCGACGGCAAGGGCACGAGCTCCGAGACGTTCCCGGCCCCGAACTTCGTCAACCAGACAAAGGCAGACGCGCAGAAGCAGGCGGACAACGTCGACCTGAAGCTGCAGTTCGACCCGAAGCCCTGCGAGAACCAGAAAAAGGGCGTCGTCTGCGACCAGGACCCCAAGCCCAAGGCCGATGTCAAAAAGGGCGACACGATCACTCTGGTGGTCTCCACGGGGGCGCCGAAGGTCGCGGTGCCCAGCGTCACGGGCAAGACCCTCGACGAGGCCAAGCAGATCCTCGGGGCCGACAAGTACGCGTTCGAGGTCGAAACGCAGACCGAGGTCTCCGAAGAGGAGCCGGGCAAGGTGCTGAAGCAGGACCCGGAACTCGGCACCGAGGTGGAGAAGGGGACGACGATCACCCTGACCATCTCCAAGGAAGCGAAGAAGTCCGTCGTCCCGGACGTGTCCGGTAAGACCTGCGACGAGGCCAAGGCGCAGATGACGGCCAACGACCTCGTCGGCGAGTGCACCGACGTCGAGACCGCCGACCCCAACCTGGTCGGCAAGGTCATCCAGACCGCCCCGTCGGCCAACTCCACGGCCGACCCGCAGTCCAAGGTGTCCATCCAGATCGGCAAGGCCGCCGAGCAGCAGCAGGTCACCGTCCCGACCGTGACGCAGCTGACGCTCAAGGACGCCAAGAAAGCCCTGAAGGACGCGGGACTGACCGTCGGCAACATCTCCGGTTCCCAGGACGACAACGCCGTCGTGCTGACCCAGGACCCGCAGCCCAACTCCCAGGTCGCCAAGGACACCCCGGTCAACCTGGTCGCCTTCGGCCAGGGCGGAAACAACCAGGGCGGCAACAACAACGGAGGCACCAACGTCTTCGGCGGAGTCACCGGAACGGCGGCCCGCACCGAGGACTGACAGCTCTCCGATCACTAGAGGAGCCCCGGCACCCTGCTCACACAGGCGCCGGGGCTCTTTCGTGCCACCGAGCCCCCTCACCAAACACCTGCTCCCCCATCGATCGTGCCTTCGCATGCGATTACTCGTTGATCGGATGGGGTGGGGAATCAGAGCTCTGCCCTGGCCATCCGGCCACGACACAAGCAAGAGGGCAGAACGTGATTCACGAATCGGTGCTGTTGGAATCAAGGACCCTGCGCGACAGCGCGCTGGAACGCACGGAAGTGCTCGACAGGGTCAAGGCACTGTCACTGCTGCCGGACGGGATGCATGTGACTACGGCGATGGTGGCGGCTTACTTCGAGGTTGGCATCGAAGCCATCAAATCGCTCGTCAAGGACTACAGGAGGGAGCTGGAAACCAACGGCTACCGTCTGCTGACGGGTGAGGAACTGAGGTCCTTCAAGGACCTCAGTGGGATCCAGTCCCATACTCGTTCGCTGGCGATCTACTCCCGACGCGCCATCCTCAACATCGCCATGCTGCTCAGGGACAGCGAAGTCGCACGTCAGGTGCGTACGTACCTCCTCGACATGGAGTACCTGGCGCGTACACGGCCTGTGGACAACCCTCCCGCCCAGACGGACAGGGACTCCCTCGACGACCGCATCGACCAGCGCATCACCCACATCCTCGGCAGGACCGTCGTCCCCATGTTCAACGCCCTGATCGAAACCTCGGGCGAACACCGCAGGGAGCTGATCGCTCTGCGGACGGGGGTGCAGAGCATCGAACGAAGGCTCCGCCAGCATCACGCCCGGCTACAGAGGCTGGAAGGCCCGCGCGAAGACCGACTCCTCGCCGGGGTCATGGCATCCATGGACGCCATGAACGGCCGCGAGTTCGAGGAACACGTGGCCGATCTGCTGCGCCGCGACGGCTGCACCGACGTAGTCGTACGGGGTGGCCCCAGAGACCGAGGCGTCGACATCACCGGTCGTACGGCCGACGGGCGGAGCATCGGCGTCCAGTGCAAGCGGTTCGCGCCCCACCTCGCCATCACCAGCCCCGACGTCCAGAAGTTCATCGGAGCGGCCAAGGTCCTGCACGTATCAGAGGTGGCCCTCTACGTGGCGACGTGCCCCTTCACCCGTGACGCTCTGAAATCGCCACCGAGGGCGGCGTGACCGCCGTACACCGAGGCTTGCTGGAGGAGTGGAGCGCCGGGGCCCGCTTCAGATTCTCCAGTAGCCGCACCTCGCCCCAGAGACGCAGAAAGGCCCGAAGCCGCAAGAGAAAGTTGCGGCTTCGGGCCTCCGTCATCTTAGGTGACTGGCCCCCTTGGAGGGGGGCTGTCGTTCACCGCAACTCCTCCGGCGGCGTCCGCTCACTGTCCACCTTCACCACCCGCTCCAGCTCGCCCCACACCACGTACCGGTACCGGGAGGTGTACACCGGGGTGCAGGTCGTCAGGGTGATGTAGTGGCCCGGCTTCTTCTTGCCGGACTGCTTGGGGACCGTCTGGAGGACCTTGACGTTGTACTTCGAGGTCTCCGGGAGGATCGAGAAGACCTTGTAGACGTACCAGTCGTCCTTGGTCTCGAAGACGATCGGGTCGCCCTCCCTGACCTTGTCGATGTTGTGGAACTTGGCGCCGTGGCCGTCGCGGTGGGCGGCGAGGGTGAAGTTGCCGTTCTTCCCGGTCATCGGCAGCGACGACTTGACCGGGTCCGTGTAGTAGCCGGCGACACCGTCGTTGAGGACCTTGGTCGAAGTGCCCTTCTCGACCAGCACCTCGCCGTTCTTCATCGACGGGACATGCAGGAAGCCGATGCCGGCCTTGGTGTCCAGAGCACCCGGACCGCCCTTGTCCTGCGCCCAGCCGTCGCGGACCTTGTCGCCCTGCTTGTCCGCCTCGCGGTCGGCGACGACGTTCGTCCACCACAGGGAGTAGACGACGAAGAGACCGAGGACCAGGCCCGCGGTGATGAGGAGTTCACCGAAGACACTGACGGCCATCGCGATCCGGCCATGTCCGCGGCGGCGCCGCACGGGCGCCCCGGCCTCAGGGTCGGCGCCCGCGCGCTCGTCCTGGTCGGTCGTCGCTGCCACTGTTCATCTGTCCTTACTCGACGAGCGCATCCGGCTTGCCCTTGCTGCGGGGCCGTTCCTCGACCATCTTGCCCCACACGATCATCCGGTACCGGCTGGTGAACTCGGGGGTGCAGGTCGTCAGTGTGATGTAGCGGCCCGCCGTCGTGAAACCCGAACCCTTGGGGATCGCGTTCAGCACGCTGGTGTTCGACGGACTCGTCACCGGCAGGATCGACGCCATCTTGTAGACGTAGTACGCGTCCTGCGTCTCCACCACGATCGCGTCGCCCGGCTTCAGCCGGTTGATGTACCGGAACGGCTCCCCGTGCGTGTTGCGATGCCCCGCCAGCCCGAAGTTGCCCGTCTTCGCGTCCGGCATCGCCGTCTTCGTCGCACCCTCGCCGTAGTGCCCGACCATCCCCCGGTCCAGCACCTTCGTCTTGTTCGTGCCCTCCGCAATCGGCGCGACCACGTCCAGCTTCGGAATGTGCAGGATCGCGAAGCCCTGCCCGGGCGCGAACGCCCCCGGCTTCCGCTTCCCGCTCGCCCAGTCCTCCTGGAGGTGGTGCGCTTCGCTGCCCGCCTGCTGGTGCGCCCGCACGTTCGACCACCACAACTGGTACGTCACGAACAGCAGCATCAGGACGCCGGTGGTGATGAACACCTCGCCGATCACCCGGCTCACCACGACGGCCACACCGGGCTTCCGGGCCCGTGCCGCCCTCCGGGCCTCCATCCGCGTACGCGGCGCCCCAGCGGGCGTCTCAGAGGCCTTCTCGGCCGCCTCCGGGGCGCCTCCGTGCCGCCCGTGGCGCCGGGCCGCCCTGCGTCGCGCCGCGCGGCCTCCCGGGGCGGATACGGACTCGCTCGCGCCCGCCCGCGCCGCGCGCTCCGCGAGACCCGGCGCATCCGGTATTCGCAACGCCACGGTCTCGTCGTCCGGCAACCGCGGCGCCGCGGCCGGCTGTTCGTAGGGTTCCTCGTACGGCGCTTCGTACGGCGCTTGATACGGCTCTTGAGACGGAGCGGCGGCCGGCTCCTGGTACGTCGCCCCGTGCCAGTCGCCGGTGTGCCCCCCGGTGTATGCCGCAGCCCCCTCCGGGGCGTACCACTCCTGCTGCACGGCAGGCGGCGGAGCCGAACCCGTCAACGGGTCCCCGAAGGCCTCCGCGCCCTCGAACGCGTCAGCGCCCCCGTACGCGGCCTCGCCGCCGTAGGGGGAGCTGTCGCGCTCGGGGCGCAGCGCGGTCACGCCGTGGCCCTGCCCACCACCGGGGCGAGCCCCGTCGAGCGTCCGACGGCGCCCTGGTCGCCGCACTCCACCAGCCAGTTGGCGAGCATCCGGTGCCCGTGCTCGGTCAGCACCGACTCGGGATGGAACTGCACGCCCTCGACCGGGAGTTCGCGGTGCCTGAGACCCATGATGATCCCGTCGTGCGTCCGGGCCGTGACCTCCAGCTCGGCCGGCACGGTCGCCGGCTCGGCGGCTAGGGAGTGGTAGCGCGTAGCCGTGAAGGGCGAGGGCAGGCCCGCGAAGACGCCCTTGCCCTCGTGCTCGACGAGCGAGGTCTTGCCGTGCAGCAGCTCGGGCGCCCGGTCGACCACACCGCCGTACGCCACCTGCATCGACTGCATGCCCAGGCAGACGCCGAAGACAGGGACGCCGGTCGCGGCGCAGTGCCGGACCATGTCGATGCAGACGCCCGCCTGCTCGGGGGCGCCGGGACCGGGCGACAGCAGCACGCCGTCGAAGCCGTCCTGGGCGTGCGCCGTCGACACCTCGTCGTTGCGCAGCACCTCGCACTCGGCGCCCAGCTGGTACAGGTACTGGACCAGGTTGAAGACGAAGCTGTCGTAGTTGTCGACGACGAGAATCCGTGCGCTCACTGGTTGTCCACCGTCACGTCGTTGAAGGGAAGCAGCGGTTCGGCCCACGGAAAGACGTACTGGAACAGCACGTAGACCACCACGAGGACCAGGACGAGCGAGATCAACACCCGTATCCATACATTCCCCGGCAGATGCCGCCAGATCCAGCCGTACATGCCGTCCCTTCCGTCGCACCACGGCACCTGAGTCACGCCATACACCACCCGACTCACGCCGTACCGCACCAGACTAACGGCGCAGAGCCGCCGGTTTCCCGGCGTCCACAGGCTGTGTGGAGTCCAGGTGCGCCCAGACGATCAGCCGGTGGCTGTGACCCCACTCCGGATCGCACGTGGTCAGCGTGAGATAGCGGCCTGCGCGCGTATACCCCGACTTACGTGGCACAGGGTTGATGACCTCAACGTCCGTGGGCACTGTTTTGTAGGGGCCTTTGTCGATCCGATACGTGAACCAGGTCGTCCCGTCGGTCAGCACGACCGCGTCACCTGGCCGCAGCTTCGGGAAGTCCACGAACGGATCGCCGTACGTACGCCGGTGACCGGCGACCGCGAAGTTGCCCTCCTGGCCCAGCTGGGCGGTGTTCGCGTAGTGGCCGAGCCCCTTCTTCAGGGTGCTCACGGCGGTGTTCTCCAGCACGGGCTTGTTCCACGTGAAACCAAGCCGCGGGATGTACATGATCGCGAAAGGCTTGCCTCCGACGTACGGCGCCGGCACCTCTGGTCCGGCCGAGGCGCCGGGTGCGGCCGTCGCCGTGGGATGCGCCGTCCGCTTGGCCCACTGGTCCTGCAGCACGTCGATCTGGTGGTTCATGGCGCCGTCCGCCCGGACGCCGGTCCAGAACAGCACATAGACGACGAAGAGGACGATCAGCGTGCCCACGGTGATGCAGAGTTCGCTGAGGGTTCTGACGACGACGCGCACCGGCAGCTCCCGAAACGGCTCAGTTCACTCCACGGGCTGGGCGTAGTGCAGATCCACTGTGCCCGAGTAGCCGGGCAGAGTCACCGTCCCGTCCTCGGTGACTTTCCAGCCGAGGCCGTACACATTCACGTACACCATGTAGTTCTGGATCGCCGGAGAGGCCGCCAGGGCCTTCTGGAGCTTCTCCGGATCACCCACCGCGGTGATCTTGTACGGGGGCGAGTAGACGCGGCCCTGGAGGATCAGGGTGTTGCCGACGCAGCGCACGGCACTTGTGGAGATCAGCCGCTGGTCCATGACCTTGATGCCCTTGGCACCGCCCTGCCACAGGGCGTTCACCACCGCCTGAAGGTCCTGCTGATGGATGACCAGGTAGTCCGGCTGCGGCTCGGGATAGCCGGGCAGCTTGGCCGTGGCGTTCGGCGGGGCGTCGTTCAGGGTGACCGTGACGGCCTTGCCCTTGAGCTTCTGGGTGCCCGCGTTCTTCTCCAGCGCCGCGAGTTTGGCGTCCTCGGCCTTCGAACTTCCGTCCTCCCGGCCCGCGAGCGCCTCGACGTCGTCGCGCAGCGATCCGTTCGACGAGTCGAGCTGACCGTTCTTGTGACTGCGCTCCTGAATGAGGTCGGAGAGCTTCAGCAAGGACGTGTCCGTGCGGATATTCGTGCCTTTGGCCGTGTTGAAACTCGTGATGAAGAGGAGTCCCGCGAGAGCGAACACAGCGACGGTGAGCAGCCGTACGGGCCGGAAACGGCGCGCACGGGCAGGACTGGAACCCGTCCCGGGGGAGTCGGCAGAATTGCTCAACGTACCCTTATCTCCTTCGGCGCCGCGGAAGCACTACGCTAACGGACGCCCGGGGGAGCACTCAGTGTCCCCTTGTACGCTGCCCCGGAGCCCGCCCCAGTTCCCTGCGCGGCCACGCAGCGCATCGACAGGAGAGACCCTCGTGCCGAAGTCACGTATCCGCAAGAAGGCCGACTACACGCCGCCCCCGGCGAAGCAGGCGACCGCCATCAAACTGACCAGCCGCGGCTGGGTCGCGCCGGTCATGCTGGCCATGTTCCTCATCGGCCTCGCCTGGATCGTCGTCTTCTATGTGACGGACGGCTCGCTGCCGATCGACGCACTCGACAACTGGAACATCGTGGTCGGCTTCGGCTTCATCGCCGCTGGGTTCGGCGTTTCCACGCAGTGGAAGTAGCTCTGCCCAGGGGTATCCACTGAGTTATCCACAGCTGTTATCCACAGGTGGAAAAGAAAGCTGATCTGTGGATAACCCAGTGTGGTGTTGACGCCGGTGTGACTGGCCTACTGGCATCCGGAAGCATGTTCGCCCCCTGTCCTACCTGGGAAAACCCGGGTCAGCGACAGGGGGCACAGCTGTTCCCCCACAGCGTGCGCAAGATCCGCCACGATCTGTGGACAACATCGGTTCCTCAGGTGAGCTGAGCGGTCCTGACCAGCGTCGCGACAACGACCGCTGCCAGGACCAGCGCGCAGGTGCCGTACTGGATCAGCGTCCGCTTCTCGCGCGGGGCGTGGACCATGGCGTAGCCGATGACGACACCGCCGACGAGGCCGCCGACGTGGGCCTGCCAGGCGATGTTGAAGGCCGGGCTGAAGGTGAAGATCATGTTGATCACCAGCAGGCCGATGATCGGGCGCATGTCGTAGTTGAGCCGGCGCATCAGGACAGCGGTGGCGCCGAAGAGGCCGAAGATGGCGCCGGAGGCGCCGAGCGACGGCTGGTTCGAGGCGGCGAGGAGGTAGGTGAGCCCGCTGCCGGCGAGGCCCGCGACGAAGTAGAGCGTGAGGTAGCGGGCGCGTCCGAGGGCGGCTTCGAGGGGGCCGCCGATCCACCACAGGCTGAGCATGTTGAAGAGGATGTGGACGAAGCTGGCGTGCAGGAACATCGACGTCAGCAGTCGGTACCACTGGCCTTCGGCGACGCCTTCGAGTGAGCCGAGGATCGGGACGTACGCGCGGCCGATGAGGTCGAAGCGGTGCGTGAAGCGGTCGCCCAGGGAGAGCTGGACCAGGAAGACGGCGAGGTTGATCCCGATCAGGATCTTCGTGAGGAGCCTGGGGTCCCTGGTGATCGTGCCGCCCGCGAGGGTGCGGGGCTGGTTGGCGGTCGGCGCGTGTCCCGTGCCGGAGCCGGTGCGGACGCATTCGGGGCACTGGAAGCCGACGGAGGCGCTGATCATGCACTCGGGGCAGATCGGTCGTTCGCAGCGGGTGCAGCGGATGCCGGTCTCGCGGTCCGGGTGCCGGTAGCAGGCATCCTGCGATCCCTGATTCTGCGGGCCTTGCGGGCCCTGCGGGCTGCCTGGCGCCTGGTCCATGGGGTCCCCTCATTCTCCGTACGAAGGCTGCGCGGCGCACGGATGGGCCAACGCACCGCCCCGTCCATCCTTACGGATGAACGGGGCGTTTGGTTCCCTGGTGTGCGACCGGTTCCCTGGTGTGTGCCGGTTCCCGGGTGTGTCAGCCCTGGCGCTTCTCGACGACGACCGACTCGATGACGACGTCGTCGACAGGGCGGTCGGTGCGCGGGTTGGTGGGCACGCCCGCGATGTCGTCCACGACCTTCTGGCTGACCTTGTCGGTGATCTCGCCGAAGATGGTGTGCTTGCGGGTGAGCCAGGCCGTCGGGGAGACGGTGATGAAGAACTGCGAGCCGTTGGTGCCCGGTCCCGCGTTGGCCATGGCCAGCAGGTAGGGCTTGTCGAAGCGCAGGTCCGGGTGGAACTCGTCCTCGAACTGGTAGCCGGGGCCGCCGGTGCCGTTGCCCAGCGGGTCACCGCCCTGGATCATGAAGCCGCTGATCACCCGGTGGAAGACCGTGCCGTCGTAGAGCCTGTCGCTGGACTTCACGCCCGTCTCCGGGTTGACCCACTCGCGCTCGCCCTGGGCGAGCTCGACGAAGTTCCTGACCGTCTTGGGCGCGTGGTTCGGCAGAAGCCGGATCTCGATGTCGCCTTGGTTGGTCTTCAGGGTGGCGTAAAGCTGCTCGGCCACGATGTGCCTTCCGTTGTCTGCGTGTGACCTACCGATCCTCGCACGGGCCACGGCGCGCGGCGCCCGGCCGCCGCTTGCCGACCGCTTTCCGTGTGGACGCTTTCTGTGTGGACTCTTTGCGGATGGGCACTGTCCGGGTGGGCAGTTGCAGAAAACCGGTCGAGTCCTCCCGGGACGGGGGCACGTGCCGGGGATCCGTGGCATTGTCGACGACAAGCTCCCGTTGCCCCGTATTCATCCGCTATTGCCCGTGATCGACTGTTGAGAAGCTCTTGATCCGAACTGATCCGGAGTCGGTCTCCATGACCCGGATGCCCGTCCTCACATGCCTCGGGGGCCGTTGAGGGGCATGATCTCGAAAAGGGTGGAAAGGTGAACGGTGCCTTTTGGGGCATACCCCCGGCCCCTTACGTACGCCACCGAGGAGGAGGAAACCCGTGACCCGCATCGACAGCGTGCGCGCCGCGACAGGCTCGGCGAAGGACAGCGTCCTGCACGCCGCGGAAGTGGTGGCGCCCTACGCCGACACGGCCAAGGACAAGGCCTCGCAGTATGCGCACGAAGCGCGCGTTCGGCTCGCGCCGAAGGTGTCGCAGGCTGCTGAACAGGCCCGTGTGCAGTACGACGCCCGGCTCGCCCCGCGTCTTGAGCAGGCTCGTACCCATGTGCCGCCGAAGGTCGACCAGGCTGCCCACGAGGCAGCCGTCCGTACCCGAAAGGCGGCCCGGCAGGCCGCCGACTACTCCAAGCCCAGGATCGAGCAGGCGGTGGCGGCCGCCGGGCCCGTGCGGGACGAGGCCGCGGCGCGCAGTGTGGCGGCTCTGGCCGCGCTGCGCGGGCAGATCTCGCCCAAGGAGATCCAGAAGCTGGCCCGGAAGCACGAGCGGCGGGCGAGGGCCGGCCGTATCGCCAAGGGTCTTGCGGTTCTGGGGATTCTGACGGCTGGTGCGTTCGCCGCCTGGAAGTGGTGGGACAAGCAGGCCAACCCCGACTGGCTGGTCGAGCCGCCCGCCGCGACGGAGGTGCCGGAGACGGGTCGTCTGACGTCTGTCGACGGCAGTGGTCAGTCCGTCCTGGACCCGGAGGTCCAGGCGAAGGAGGCTGAGGAAGAGGCGTCGGAGCGCGACGAACACCGCTGAGCCGGGCCGCTGGGGCCGGGTTCAGGGACGCCGTGGGGTGGGAGACCCGAGAGTCTCCCACCCCACGGCGTCGTTCGTGGGCGATGTTTCACGTGGAACCGGCGATGTTTCACGTGGAACCTGCGGAGGGGTCGCGGGTGCGGCGGCGTTTGGGCAGTTTCGGGAGCGGTGTGCGCCGGTGCTCCGGCAGGGACGCGGCACGACGGCTGCCACCTCGGCAGGCGGTGTCCGGTGGGGGCGGGGCGGCGAGGGCGCGGACGCGTTCGGTGAAGTCGGGGTCGGGTAACGGGAGGTCCAGGTCGTCGTCGACGTACGCGACGGCGGCGGGCACGTAGTGGAGGACGGCGTTGACGGGGTCGGGCACGGGCGAGCCGTCGGGCCTCAGGGCTCGCAGTATCCGCAGTGTGGTGGTGATCTCGGTGTCGGGTTCGTCGGTGTCCCGGTCGGCGACGGCGTCGGTCTGGGTGTGCCACCAGTCGGCGGCGACGTGTTCGCCGAGGGCGCGGTGGTGGAGGTAGAGGCAGTAGCTGGCGGCGGGGTCTCCGGCTCCGGCGGCGTACTGCCACCAGAAGCGGGCGGATTCCTCGCGTTCGGAGAGCTGGAGCATGCAGCCGAGGACGCGTGCTCCGGGGGGTTCGGGGAGGGCGCCGCGGGCCAGGAAGAGTTCGAGGTCGGTGAGTGCGTCGGTGTGGGTGATGACCGTCTCGCAGAGGGTCTGGAGATCGTCGGCGGCGCAGGCCTCCTCGCCCGGGGAGGCGTCCGCTTCGGGGGCGCCCTCTTCCAGGGGGTCGTGTTCCAGGGGGTCGTGTTCCAGGTCGCCGTGGTGGGCGCCGGCGGACCGTGTGGCGAGGCGCACGGCTGCCGCGTCGATGTCGGCCTGGGTGTACGGGGCGTGGCGCAGACGTGCCCGGGCGAGCAGGTCGTCAATGTGCGACGTCATCGGCGTGCCCTTCGTCGTTGGTGGGGGCGGGACGGGGCTCGGCCGCTTCCTCTGTGGGGGCGGGATCATTCACCGTGAGGGCGGTCCCGTCCGCGCGGTCCCCCACGTTCTCCAGGTCCCCCACGGTCTCCGCGTTCTCCAGGTGCCTTCTGACGCCGTACGCGTGCTGGAGTCGCCGTTTGGCGTGGCGGGCCGTGGAGCGGACGCCGGCCGGGGTGATGCCGAGGGCGGCGGCGACCTCGTCGACGCTGTAGCCGTGGCTGAACTGGAGCAGGATGACGTCCATCTGACGGGGCGGCAGCTGTCCGATCGCCTGGTAGAGGTGGAGGCTCTCCTCGAACTGGCCGATCGGGTCGGCCGCCTGACCGAGCGCCACCGTCTCGAAGGCGGCCTCGCCTATGAGCGCGGGGCGGCGGTCGCGTGCCCGGGAGAAGTCGATGGTGCTGTTCCTGAGCACCCGCCAGGCGTACGCGGCTGGGTTCTCCGTGGTCAGGATGGTCTGCCAGGCCTTGAGTAACTGCTCGAAGGCGGCGTCGACGGCCTCCTCCGCGTCGGCCCTGCTGCCCAGCCGGGAGGTGGCCCAGCAGACGTAGCGGGGCCGGTACATCTGGTGGAAGGCCTCGAAGTCCAGTGGCAGTTTCTTCATACGCGTGGCGCGAGGCGCGTGCGGGGAGAAGTCCTGGGTCACGCCTGCCCCTCTGTGTCCGCGTCGCGGAGTTCCTCGCGGCGCATCTCGCTGATGCCGTCGCGCCGGATCTCGCTGATGCCCGCCCGCACCCCGGCCGCGGCGACCCGGCGCAGCAGGGTGACCGCGTCGCGGCCGAACACCCGCAGGGCGAGCGCCGCGATGATCACATCGCCGGCAACGTCCATCGTCACGAGCTGTCTTGCCTCTCCTTGCGCAAGGCGAGGCCTGTCAGCGCCCCCGGGCGGCCTCGGGAGTGCGTCTGTTTACGCCCTCCGCCCACGATGACGTTTGCAACGGGCCGTGTGTGCAACATCCGCACAGACTTTCTTAACGGAGCGCAGTGTTCTGGTTACGCACCTCCGTTCACTCCAGCTCACACAGGGCGCACGCGCCGGTGTACGCCACCCCTCGCGCCACGTCAGCGACCTGCGCGGCGACCGCGCGGCCGCCATATCCCACTTCTCTTTGCGCAAAGATCTGCAACGGACGCAAAGGATGCTTCTGTGACGCAGGTCACCGAATCGGTCCAAGGGTCGGCCAGCGGCAGGGTCGCCGACGCGGGCGCCGGCAGGCGCAGGAACGGACATCAAAAAAACCGGCCAGCCGCCGCGAAGGGCGTCTGACCGGTCCGAGTGTGGAGCCTAGGAGATTCGAACTCCTGACATCTGCCTTGCAAAGGCAGCGCTCTACCAACTGAGCTAAGGCCCCGAATGAGGAGCGTCCGGCCGAAGGAATCGCATACCGCCGGGCGCCGGAGACCAGAGTACCGGTTCACCCCCGGGATCTCGCAAAAAGATTGGGGGTCCCCGTGGACGACCACTCTCCGTAAGATGCTCGACGTGGTTCGCTAGAGCGAACCGCGGTATTTGGGGAAGCGATGGGGAGACGCAATGGACGCCGCACAGCAGGAAGCGACCGCAAGAGCCCGGGAGCTGCAGCGGAACTGGTACGGGGAGCCGCTGGGGGCGCTCTTCCGTAGGCTCATCGACGACCTGGGGCTCAACCAGGCTCGTCTCGCGGGGGTCCTGGGCCTGTCCGCGCCGATGCTGTCGCAGCTGATGAGCGGCCAGCGCGCCAAGATCGGCAATCCCGCGGTGGTCCAGCGCGTGCAGCTGCTCCAGGACCTCGCGGGCCAGGTCGCGGACGGCAGCGTCAGCGCGGCCGAGGCGACCGAGCGCATGGACGAGATCAAGAAGTCTCAGGGGGGCTCGGTGCTCAGCAACACCACGCAGTCGACGAGCAGTTCGGGTGCGCCCACGGTCAAGCGGGTGGTCCGCGAGATCCAGTCGCTGCTGCGTTCGGTGGCGGCCGCGGGAGACATCATCGAGGCGGCGGACACCCTCGCCCCGACCCACCCGGAGCTGGCAGAGTTCCTCCGGGTGTACGGCGCCGGCCGTACCTCGGACGCCGTCACGCACTATCAGTCGCACCAGAGCTGAACCGCCGGCCCGGCCACTGAAGGGGGTTCGGCGGCCGGGCCGAGCGCTGACGGGGGAAGAGACGGGCCACGGAGGAAGCACCACGTGGACCTACGCCGGTATCGACGGGGGGACAGAAGGGGGCGCGACGCACGGTCATGGGTGAGGTCTTCGCCGGGCGGTACGAACTGGTCGACCCCGTCGGACGCGGGGGAGTCGGTGCGGTCTGGCGCGCCTGGGACCACCGGCGGCGCCGCTACGTGGCCGCCAAGGTGCTCCAGCAGAGCGACGCGCACGCGCTGCTGCGCTTCGTGCGCGAGCAGGCGCTGCGGATCGACCACCCCCATGTGCTCGCGCCCGCCAGCTGGGCGGCGGACGACGACAAGGTCCTGTTCACCATGGACCTGGTCGCCGGGGGCTCGCTGGTCCACCTCGTCGGGGACTACGGCCCGCTGCCGCCCTCCTTCGTCTGCACGCTGCTCGACCAACTCCTGGCCGGGCTCGCCGCGGTGCACGCCGAGGGAGTCGTCCACCGTGACATCAAGCCCGCCAACATCCTGCTCGAAGCGACCGGCTCGGCGCGGCCGCGGCTGCGTCTGTCCGACTTCGGCATCGCCATGCGGCTGGGCGAGCCGCGGCTGACCGAGACCGACTATGTGGTGGGCACCCCCGGTTACATCGCGCCCGAGCAGCTGCTGGGTGCCGATCCGGGCTTCCCCGCCGATCTGTTCGGCGTCGGCCTGGTCGCCCTGTACCTGCTGGAGGGCGCCAGACCGGACGCGAAGGCGCTGATCGAGTACTTCGCGGCCCACGGCACCCCACCGGCCCCGCGCGGCATACCCGACCCGCTCTGGCAGGTCGTGGCCGCGCTCCTGGAGCCCGACCCGCAGGCGCGGTTCCGTACCGCCACGGGCGCCCGCAAGGCCCTCGCCTCGGCTGCCGAACTGCTGCCGGAACCCGTCCCCGACGACGAGAGGGTGGAGGTCTTCGACCAACTCGGCCCGCTTCCGGAGGGGTTCGGCCCCCAGGGACCGCTCGGGATCGCGTCGGGGGTGCGCGGCCGTCCCTCGCCCGGACCGCGGCACGCCTCCACGACACCACCCCTCGGCCGCGACACCGCCCCCTCCTGGCCGCCGGAGACGGACTCCCCCTCCGGCTCGGGCCCAGGCTCCGGGGGCATACGACCGCACGCGGCCACCGATGCCGTACGGCCGGACACCGCCGCCCATGACGTACGACCGGACACCGCTCCCGACGCCGTACGACACGACACCGCCGCCCCCGACGCCGTACCTCCGCAGCCGTCCACGATGTCGGACACCGGCAGCTTTCATCTCCCGCCGCCTCGGGAGGACGCCACTGACGAACCGCCACAGCCGCAGCGTCCCCAGCACGAACCGCTGCCCCAACCGGCCTGGCACGGGACGCAGTCGCTGCGCCCCGCCCCTCACCATCCTCCGCAGTACGTGCCCGAGCAGCCGCCCACTCCCCCCGGTTCGCCGGTGGTGCAGCAGCATGTGTACGCCCCCACGGCCTCCTACACGACCCACTCTCCGCAGGTGCAGGTGCAGGCCCAGGCACGGCGCGTTGCGGTGCGTCGGCCGGGGCCGCCCGCGAAGGTGACCGTGCCGGTGCTGCTGCTCGCGCTGGCCTGTTTCGCGGTGGGGTTCTGGGCGCTGGCCCGGATCTGACGCCGTCACAGGCGGGCCCGAGCGGGCCGAACTACCGTCTGCGCGCCGCCCGATGCCCTCGCGGAGCGGGAAGCGCCGTCGCCGTGTGCGCCGTGTGGGCCGCGTTCGCGAGCCCGGGATCCGGCACGTGGCGCCGCCGCGCGAGGGCCGTCCACACTCCGAGGGTGAGCACCAGGAACGTGCCGGTGCCGATGCCGGCCGCGGCGACGAGCTTCATGGTCGTGTCGCCGCCCGAGCCGGCCCCGGTGCCCCCGTCGCCGACGGCGCCCGCGATGCCTCCCGTCAGCCCGTCGCCGCCCGAGCCGCCGGCCACCCGGCCGGGGTCCACCGCCGTCGCGTCGAACAGGTCACGGGGCTGGGTGCGCCCTTCGTACGCCGGAGGGTTCTTCGCCGTGCCGGCCACCCGTACGCGCAGGGTCAGCCCGAACGGGCCGTCGCCGAAGCGTTCGGCGACCTGCCCCGCGAGGTGCACGACGAGGTAGTACGAGCCGGCGAAGCGCATGCCGCTGACGCGGTCGTTGACGGCGTGGCGGTTGGCGTAGTCGACGGGCGGCAGCGGCTGCAGGGCGGCCGATTGTTGCCGGCCGTTGTATCCGGAGCCCGTGTCGTCGACGAGTCCGCGGACGGGGTTGTAGAGCGACATGACGAGGGCCGTGCCCACAAAGCCCTTGCCGCTGCTGGAGCTGCTCAGGTCTGCGGTGGCGTAGAGCTGTTGTCCCCAGTCGACGGGCACCCGGTAGAAGAGTGTCTGGCCGGGGCTGACCCCGGTCGTCCAGATGCCCTGCGGGAGCGGGGTGGCGGTGGTGAAGCCCGTGCCGCCGCGGCGCTCCACGCCGTTGCCCGAGAGGGCTTCGGGCGAGGCGGAGTCCCAGACCTCGGGAGCGCTCGTCGCCTCGGCCTTCTTCAGGCGGGGCTCGGTCGCGGGGCGGAGTTCCAGGTCCCAGTCGGCGCCGTCGCCGGAGCTGCCGGGCGAGCCGGTGCGCTCCACGATCAGGTAGTACGTGCCCGCCGCCTGGCAGAGGCCGGAGCCGCCGGGGACGATCTCGCGTGCCGTCGAGGCGGCGATGGGGTGCGGGCTCTGGGTGGCGCCCACATGGGCGAGCCCGGCGCCGTGGCAGGTGCGGCCGTTGGCGTCCTGAAGGGACACCTTCACGCCGTCCGAGAAGGCGACCGTCGCCCCGGGCCTCGGTACGGCCGTGGCGGAGACGTACGCGTCGGAGGTGTCGTCGAGGTCGAGGACGTAGTAGAGCTCGGCGTTCTTCTTGATGGCGCTCTTGTATGTGCGCCCCGGCTCCAGTCGTACGGCGTCGGCGGTGCCCGTGGCTCCTTGGACGGTCGTCGCGTCCTCGGCGAAGGCGTACGGCGGCGGTGTCGGCGCCGATGCCGATGCCGACACCGGCAGAGACGCCGAGGGCGCTGCCATGGCGGGGTTCCCGGGCAGGGCAACTGCCGCGCACAGTACGGCTCCTGTGCCCCACATGGCCCTGCGCCACATGGCTGGGCCCCACACAGCCGTGCGCCACATAGCTCTGCGACACACAGCCGCGCGCCACATCGCCGTGCGCCGCCCCATCACGCGCCCCTTCCTCGCAGCTCCGGACCCCGGCCATCCTGCCCCGCGCGCCCCCGCGCCACCCGTGCTATCCGCACGTACGGCCGAAAGGACGCCCCGGCACGACGTGCCGACGGGGCTCACCGACAGCGCCTGGACGCCTCGACGTTTGCCATAGCAATCAATGCGCTTGCTGGAGTGAACGGACGGTGTGGCCGGACAACACAAAACCCCGACCGCTGAGGCGGCCGGGGTCTGCTCAGAGACTGGTGTCGGTACTCACGAACCCGTGGGCACGGAGTCAGTCGCCTCCGTCCACAGATCCTGCTCGGCGCGATCCGCCTGGATCTGGCGGTACACGAGGAGCCCGCCGATGGCGGCCAGTGCGACCAGGAGAAGCTTCTTCACCGCGCTACCTCGTCTTTCCTTGACGTAGGGGACCTCTGGCGCCCGACTATACACACCGACCGATACCGATCGGTGACCTGGATCCGGCCCCCAACTCCCGCCCGGTACGCGCCAATAGAACTGGACGGGACCGCTCCGATCGCAGGGTGATCACACCTCACACACTGTGACTTTCGACGCGCTCCACCGCTTTTGCGGAACTTTCCTTGTGTTTCCGGCACTCTTCGAGCCTCTTGCGGCCATCCGGGTGGTGTTCATCTGAAGATCGACGCGCCACGGGCGTCGGTCCACCACTTCGAGGTCCCCGTACACATCATGAGGAAAGTACGCAAATCGCCTGACCCGAAAGTGAGGGGCCATGACCCAGAACAAGGTCATGAAGCTGTGGACCGCCGTCATCACCGCTCTGCTCGCGCTGTGCACGACGCTCGGTCTCATCACCACCACCGCGGCAGCCGCCGTACCGCAGGCCGAGGCACCGCGCAACAGCACGGCCGCCCAGACGACGGTCTCGGCGATGTCCCACTGGGCCTGGTCCCACAGCAAGGCA
The DNA here is from genome assembly GCF_041051975.1 of Streptomyces sp. R21. Lineage (GTDB taxonomy): Bacteria > Actinomycetota > Actinomycetes > Streptomycetales > Streptomycetaceae > Streptomyces. The sequence continues at coordinate 5,093,000 of NZ_CP163435.1, forward strand.
CTGCCCCCCACGATGAAGCAACGCATCCGCGCCGAGGCCCACGGTTCCTCGCCCAGCTGCCGCCACCGCGCGCCGGCCGACACCGACGCGGCCGATGCCGACGCCCTCCGTGACCCCGCGGACGCCCTGCCCCTGACCGAGGCAGAGGCCGAGCCCGGGGCCCCGCTGCAGCGCTGACGGCCCGGCACGCTCCCTCTCGTACGACGGCACGACCCGACGTACGACGACACGACCCGACGTACCTCAGCACCACCTTCACGTAAAGGCGTCCTTGCGTACACGCCCTACATGAACCCCCATAAATAACCCCATAAATAGCCCATGCATGACCCCGTATATGAACGAGGCCTCCGACCGGTGCCGGTCGGGGGCCTTTGCTGCCCCGCTCATCCGGCGATCTTCGGGGGTCGTACGCTGTTGCCCGTCTCCGGAAGACGCTGAAGGGTGGTGGGGTGATGGGTGCTGCCGTGAGCCGGCGCATCGTCATCGTCACCGCCGTCCACGCCCCCTCCGCACCTTTCCTGCCCGAGGCGTACAGGTCACTGTGCGAGCAGGAGCTGCCGGACGGCTGGGAGTGGCGCTGGCTGATACAGGAGGACGGCCGCACGGACGCCGTCGCCCCGCACGTGCCGGACGACGAGCGCGTCACGTTCAGGCAGGGACGGCCGGGCGGTCCCGGCGTCGCGCGCACCATCGCCCTCGCCCATGCCGACGGCGAGTACATCAAGATCCTGGACGCGGACGACCGGTTGACGCCGGGTGCCCTCGCCCGTGACCTGGCGGTTCTCGAAGGCGACCGCAGCCTCGGGTGGACGACCTCACGCGTCCTCGACTTCCTGCCGGACGGGTCCACGGTCGGCTTCCCGGGCGACCCGGACAACGGCCCGATCGAGCGCGAAGCGGTGCTCGACCACTGGAAGGCCAACGGATTCCTCGCCCAGGTGCACCCGGCGACCCTCTTCGTACGGCGCGATCTGCTGCTCGCCCTCGGCGGATGGATGGCACTGCCCGCATCCGAGGACACCGGGCTGCTGCTGGCCCTGAACTCCGTGAGCCGCGGCTGGTTCTCCGAGCAGGTGGGGCTCCTCTACCGGAAGTGGGAGGGGCAGGCCACCGGGCAGGCCACGCATGTCGACCCCGCCGAGCGCGACGCGCGGATGGCCGTTGCGGAGGCCCGGGCTCGCGCGCTGGCGTCCTTCCGGTGGGGCTATCCCACGGACTGACCAGCCGCTCCGCCCGACCGGCCACTCATTGAGCATGCTGACCGGCCGCTCCGCCCGACCGGCTACTCGTCGAGCGTGAGGGTGATGGCCTGTGACGGGCACCGCTCCGCCGCCTCCCGGATCAGCGGATCGTCCTCGCTGTCCTCGCGTCCCGGCCGGACGGCGCCGTATCCGTCCTCGAAGGCGAAGACGGACGGAACCCTGTGGACACACTCGGCCGAGCCGTAACAGAGGTCCGGGTCGACGGAGACCTTCATGCGCACTCCAGCCGCGAGAGGCGCCGGCCCTGGGACGAGCCGACGGGCAGATCGGATCCCGGGGAACCCAGGCAAGCCGGGAGGCTCGGGGAACCCAGGGCGTTCACGTCTTGCCTGCCCGCCGGACGACGCGCTGAACCGGCCGCGTCCGTCGGCGTTCTCCGGCGCACTCCGCGGCTAAGCGCCCTGGTCAAAGGGCAGTTCCAGCATGCGAATGGCGTTGCCCCGCAGCAGCTTGTACGCCACGTCCGCGGACAGACCGCCCACGTGTTCCTCGGCCACCTTCTTCGTCTCCGGCCAGGTCGAGTCGACGTGCGGGTAGTCCGTCTCGAAGGTCGCGTTGTTCACGCCCACGGTCTCGATCGCCTCGATGCCGTGCTTGTCCCGGAAGAAGCAGCAGAAGATCTGCCGGTAGTAGTACGTCGACGGCGGCTCCGGGATCAGGTCCTTGACCCCGCCCCACGCCCGGTGCTCCTGCCATACGTCGTCGGCGCGCTCCAGGGCGTACGGGATCCAGCCCATCTGCCCCTCGCTGTAGGCGAGCTTCAGCCGCGGGAACTTCACCAGGACCCCGGAGAAGAGGAAGTCCATCATCGACGCCATGGCGTTGTTGAAGCTCAGCGAGGCCTGCACGGCGGGCGGCGCGTCCGGCGACGCCGCCGGCATCTGCGACGACGAGCCGATGTGCATGTTGACCACGGTCCCGGTCTCCTCGCACGCCGCGAAGAACGGGTCCCAGTAGCCGGAGTGGATCGACGGAAGCCCCAGGTAGGTCGGGATCTCGCTGAAGGTCACCGCCCGTACGCCGCGGGCCGCGTTGCGCCGGATCTCCGCGACCGCGAGGTCGATGTCCCACAGCGGGATCAGGCACAGCGGGATCAGCCGCCCGCCGCTGTCGCCGCACCACTCCTCGACCATCCAGTCGTTGTACGCGCGCACACAGGCCAGCCCGACCTCCTTGTCCTTGGCCTCCGCGAAGGTCTGCCCGCAAAAGCGCGGGAACGACGGGAAGCAGAGCGAGGCCTCCACATGGTTGATGTCCATGTCCGCCAGCCGGGCCTTCGGGTCCCAGCAGCCGCGCCGCATCTGCTCCCGCGTGATGCCGTCGAGGGTCATCTCGTCCCGGGAGAAGCCGACGGCCGCGATGATGCGCTTGTACGGGAAGAGCTCGCCCTCGTACCGCCACCAGTCGGTGAGCTGCCCGTCGGGATCGGTGGTGAACCGGTACTTCCCGCCGACGTACTCCAACTCGCCGATGCCGGCCGTGAAGGGCTGCGGGCCCCGATCGCGGTACTTGGCCGGAAGCCATGTCTCGAAAAGGTGCGCCGGCTCGATCACGTGATCGTCCACGCTGATGATCTTCGGCAGATCCTGGGTGGCGCCCTCGGTGGCGCTCTCGGTTCCGCTCTCGGTGCTGACCACGTCGTACCCCCTGCGCTCATATCTGACGGCCCATCAGATTTCAGGCTAGGGGAACGCCCTTTCGGCAGCAAGGGTCAGTGGCACCCGCCCTCGAGTTCTCCCGCGAACGCAACACCGCGCCGTTCGGTACTGGTCCCTCCCCTCGTGGGGACCAGTACCGAACGGCGCGGCGGCGTCGATCCGTGCCGTATCGGCGTCTCGGCGCGGATCAGAAGGTGCCGGACTCGCGGTCGAGGCGACTGCGGTCCGGGCTGGAAGCGGGTCTACGGGTCTGTCGGGCTCAGCGGATCTCTCAGGCTCAGCGATCTCTCGGGTTCGGCAGATCTCTCGGGCTCAGGCGCAGGGTCGGGCTCGGCCGTCGGGACCGCGGACGCCGTCTCACGACTTCCGCGGAGATTGACCGAGAACGTACGGCGTCATGGATGGTCTCTCCGAGCACTGAGCTGGTGGCCCGGCTGGGCGACGCCCAGTCGATGCGCTGCTGGGTCGTGATCCTGCCAGTTGCGGCCGCCGACGAGGAGGCTCCGGTATCCGGCCAAGGCCTTAGTCGCAGGTCAGCCATATAAGGTGAGTTTTCCGGTCCGGAAGTCCAGCTGCGGGGGAAGTAAGGGGTGGAGTCCTTGAGTTCCGACTCAGGGCCACGCACGGCCTTCGCGGAGCGTCTCGCGCTGCTGTACAAGGAGGCCGGCAACCCTCCCCTCAAGAGTGTGTCCGAGGCGGTCGTCCGGCTGCAGCGGGTCGACGAACGAGGGCGTCCCGTGCGGGTGTCCGCCCAGCGGATCAGCGACTGGCGCCGGGCCAAGAACGTGCCCGCCCAGTTCGCCGCCCTCGCCGCGGTGCTGCACACCCTGATCCCCGAGGCACGGCGCCTGCGGCCCGCGCCGGTGTCCGCGGGTCTGTACGACCTGACGCAGTGGCAGCGCCTGTGGGAGCACGCGGTGGCCGACCCGGTCGGCGACCGCCCGGCGTCCGGATCGGGGGCGGGATCAGGGTCGGGTTCAGGTTCCGGGGCCGAATCCGGTTCCGGGGAAGGGGAGGAGCGGTCCTCCGCCGACGCCCCGGCCTTCCCCGGCGGTGTGTGCCCCTACCGGGGGCTGGCTCCGTACCGTCCGCAGGACGTGCGGTGGTTCTTCGGCCGGGAGCGGAGCACGGACGCCCTCGTCGCCCAGCTCCGCGCCACGGAGAAGACGGGCGGACTGGTCATGCTCGTCGGCGCCTCGGGAGCGGGAAAGTCCTCCCTGCTGAACGCCGGCCTGATGCCCACACTGCAGAAGGGCGCCCTGAGCGACGACACCGGCCAGGCCGCGGACGTACTCCAACTCGTACCGGGCGCCGACCCGCTCGGAGAGCTGACCGGGCGGATACCCGAACTCGCACCCGTCGTGTCCGACATGTCCACGGCCAAGGACCCCGGCACCCCCCAGTTCGCGCAGCAGGTACGGCAGGCCATCGCGGCGTGGGCGGTGCGCGGCGGGGCCCCCTCCGCCGCGCCTCCGATCGTCATCGTGGACCAGTTCGAGGAGGCGTTCACCCTCTGCTCGAACGAGGCGGACCGGCGCACCTTCGTCCGGATCCTGCACGCCGCGTGCTCGCCTCCGGGCCCCGGCGACCCGGCCCCCGCACTCGTCGTCCTCGGCATACGCGCCGACTTCTACGAGCAGTGCCTCGCGTACCCCGAACTGGCCGACGCGCTGCAGCACCGGCACATGGTGCTCGGGCCGCTGACCACCACGGAGCTGCGCGAAGCCGTGACCGGCCCGGCGAAGGCCGTGGGCCTGGAGCTGGAACCGGGTCTGGCGGAGCTGATCATCCGGGAAGTGAGCACGGACGGCCCCCGCGGGGCGCACGACGCGGGGATGCTGCCGCTCCTCTCGCACGCCCTGCTCGCCACCTGGCAGCGGCGCAAGGCGGGACGGCTGACGCTGGCCGGCTACCGCGCGGCGGGCGGAATCCAGGGTGCGGTGGCGGCGACGGCCGAGCGGGCCTGGTCCGGCCTCGACCCGGCGGCGCGTACGGCGGCGCGGCTGCTGCTGCTCAGGCTGGTGCGGCTGGGCGAGGACACCCAGGCCACCCGCAGGCGCGGCACGCGACGCCAGCTGGCGGAGGAGTCCAGGGACCCCGGCAAGACGGAGGAGTCCCTCGAAGCGCTGGTCCACGCCCGCCTGGTGACTCTCGACGCGGAGACCGTCGAGATCACCCACGAAGCGCTGCTGCACGCCTGGCCCCGGCTGCGCGACTGGATCGACGAGGACAGGAGCGACCACCTTCTCCGCCAGCGGCTGGAGGAGGACGGCCGATCCTGGGAGGGCGCGGACCGCGACACGTCGCTGCTCTACCGGGGTTCCCGGCTGGAGCAGGCCCACAGCTGGGCGAAGTCCGCCGGTGACACCTTCCTGACCAGGAGCGCGGTCGAGTTCCTGGCCGCCTCGGTCCGGCTGCGCAGGCGTACGGTCTGGATCAGCCGTGGCGCGGTGGCGACTCTGGTCGTCCTGGCGATGATCGCCGTCGGCTCAGCGGTGGTGGCCTGGCAGCAGCGCGACGACGCCGTGTTCGCACAGGTGCTCGCGGAGGCGGACCGCGTCCAGTACACGGACCCGTCGCTGTCCGCTCAGCTCGACCTGGTCGCGCACCGTCTGCGGTCGGACGACGAGGGCACGAACAACCGGCTGATCTCGATCGTCAACGCACCGCTGGCCACACCGCTGCTCGGCCACACCGGCGCCGTCTACCTCACCTCGTTCAGCCCGGACGGCCGGACCCTGGCCACCGCCAGCTACGACCGCACCGTCCGCCTGTGGAACGTCACGGACCCGACCCGGCCGAGGCCCCTGGGTAAACCTCTCACCGGTCACAGGAGCTGGGTGAGCAGCGCGGTCTTCAGCCCCGACGGGCACACCCTGGCCAGCGCTTCGGACGACGGCACGATCAGGCTGTGGGACGTACGGCACCCGAGCCGTCCGCATCCGCTCGGCGCTCCCCTGACCGGCCACAAGGGCACGATCTACCTGGTCGCCTTCAGCCCGGACGGACACACGCTGGCCTCCGTGGGCGAGGACCACACCGTACGGCTGTGGAACGTGGCCGACCCGCGCCGGCCGAAGGCGCTCGGTGCCCTGACCGGCCACTCCGCCGCCGTGCGCTCGGTCGCCTTCAGTCCGGACGGACGGACGCTGGCGGCCGGGGGAGACGACGACACGATCACGCTGTGGGACATGGCCGCCCCGGGCCGCCCGAAGCGGATCGACACGACTCTGAGGGGCCACACCGGCACCGTGCACTCCGTGGCCTTCAGCCCCGACGGCAAGACGCTCGCCAGCGGCAGCGCGGACGACACCGTCCGGCTCTGGGACGTGGCCGACCCGCAACACGCGAAACCGCTCGGCTCGCCGCTCACCGGCCACACCGGCCCCATCTGGTCGGTCGCCTTCAATCCTGACGGGGACATGCTCGCCGCGGCCAGCGCGGACAGCACGGCAAGCCTGTGGAACGTCAGCGATCCGGCGTACCCCTCGCAGGTCGGCGAGCCCCTCGCGGGGAGCAGCGGCGAGATGTACGCCCTGGGGTTCAGCCCGGACGGCCGTACGCTCGCCACCGGCAGCGGCGACAACAAGGTCCGTCTGTGGTCGATCCCGACGTCCGACATGATCGGCCGGAGCGGCGCGTTCCGCCCGGACGGGCAGGTGCTCGCCACGGCCGCGCGCGACGGGCGGATCCGGCTGTGGAACGTGAAGGCACCCCACCGGCCGCTGTCCCTGAGTCACCCGTTCATGCCCGGGGACGGCGGCGACCGTTCGCTGGCGTTCTCCCCCGACGGCCACACGCTCGCGGTGCTGACGGGGAACCGGGCGGTGTATCTGTGGAACGTCGCCGACCCGTCCCGGCCGGTCTCCTCGGGCCCGCCGATCGCCCTGCGGACCCGGTTCATGGGCCCCGAGGCGCTGGCCTACAGCCCCGACGGACGTACCCTGGCGACGGCCTACGACGACCGCACCATCCAGCTGTGGAACGTCAGCGACCCGTCCCACGTCACCCCGCTCGGCACGCCGCTCACCGGCCACAGAGGCTTCGTCGACTCCCTGGGCTTCAGCCCCGACGGCCGGACGCTGGCCAGCGGCAGCGCGGACGCCACGATCCGGCTGTGGAACGTGACCGACCCGCGCCACGCGACCCTGCTCGGCACACCTCTCCAGGGGCATACCGGGCCCATCAACACCCTCGCCTTCAGCCCGGACGGGCAGACGCTGGCCAGCGGCAGCGACGACGACACCGTACGGCTCTGGAACATCACCGACCCACTCACCGCGACCCGGCTGGGCTCCCCCCTCACCGGCCACACCGAAGCGGTCGTGTCCCTGACCTTCCGCCAGGACGGCCACACCCTGGCGAGCGGCGGCAACGACAACACGGTCCGCCTCTGGAACGTCACGGACCCGTCCAAGGCCTCGCGCATCGGTCAGTCGATGAGCCCCAACGCCAAGACCGGCAACTTCCTGTCCTTCAGCCCCAACAGCCACATGCTCGGCGTATCGAGCGGCGCCGACACCGTCCGCCTGTGGAACCTGGACTCGGATGAGGCGATCCGCCGTATCTGCTCGGTCACCAGGGGCGTCCTGACCCCGGAGAAGTGGCACGAGTACCTGCCCCGCCTCTCGTACGACCCCCCGTGCGGCCGGTAGGACGACTTAGTGGCCCCCCTCCCGCCTCTCCCGCCTCTCTTACATTCCTCGCACCCTTTGCATCCCTTGCATCACTTGCATCCCTTGCGGACAGCGCTTACGTGATACCAGTCACAACTCCCCATCGCGGCTGATCAGTCCACTCCCGCCGCCCAAACACCCTTGTTACTGTTGGCCGCAGCCCGATCGCTGGTGCATCCCCCGTCGCCAGCGATCGGGCGTTCGCATGTCTCTGGCCTGTTGCACGACAACGTGCCACCCTGCCGTCCTTCCGACAGACAGGGGGTTCCCGATGAGCGAACCGGACCACGGAGAGATTGCAGCCAACGCGGCGGCCCTGAGGGCGATCCATGCGGCGCGTGCGGGGAGCGCCGCGGCGCGGGCAGCCGTCCTCAGCCGGTACGTCGAGCAGCGCGGCTCCGGTGCCGAGGCGGGGAACGCGGCTGCCGAGGCGGGGAACGCGGCTGCGGAGGCGGAGACGGCAGCCCAGAAGACAGCCCGTGCCGAGGCCGTCTGGAAGTCCGCCCACGCGGCCCGCGTCGCAGCACAGGCTCTCGCGCTGCTCTCCGAGGGCCCGCCCGACCCCGCGGCGGACTCCCGCTGTGCGAGAAACGCCGCCGCCTCGGCCGCACAGGCCTCCCAGATGGCCCAACTCGTCGACGGCGACGCCGAACTCTCCACCGCCGCCTTCAAGGCCTCCCTCAAGGCCTCCCAGACGGCCGCCGTAGCCGCGGGGGCACAGCACCTGGGCACCAGCGAGGAGTTGAACGCCGCTGCGGACACGGCGGAGGCGGCAGCCGTCACAGCCGCCGAGCAGGCCGGTTGGGTCCGCCCGGGAGAGCCCGTCCCCACCGTGTCGACCGGCGTACGAAGCCCCGAGCTGATGTCGATGATGCACTTCTGACCACAGAGCCCCGAACACACAGAGAGGGCGCTTCCCACCAGGGGAAACGCCCTCTCCATGTACTGCTTCTGTGGGGCTAACAGGATTTGAACCTGTGGCCTCATCCTTATCAGGGATGCGCTCTAACCAACTGAGCTATAGCCCCGCCGCGCTCTGCGGTGTGTGTCCCGCGCGCTGACCTCTGAAGATTAGCGCACGACGTGGCCAGTCCCAAAATCGATAGTCGGGGGACGTTTGAGAGGGCGGTTACTCGTCCTCGGCGAGGGTGAGCTCGACGCCGCCGACGAAGCCGGCGGAGAGGTTGTAGATGAACGCGCCGAGCGTGGCGAGAGCGGTGGCGAGGACGACGTCGATGACCGCGATGATCGAGGTGAACATCAGGACGTGCGGCAGCGAGAGGAAGGACTGGAGGTCGAACCCGTTGGATTCGTTCGAGCCCGTCGCCTCGGAGATCGTGCCGCCGACCGTCGAGAAGACGCCCATCGCGTCCATGACCATCCACAGCACCGCGGCCGCCACGATCGTGCAGATGCCGAGCGCGATGGAGAGCAGGAAGCTGACCTTCATCACCGACCACGGGTCGGCCTTGGCCACGCGCAGCCGTGCCTTGCGGGTACGGGGCGTGGTGCGCGCGCCGGTGCGGGGGCGGCGTACCGCGCCCGCCGGCTGCTGCTGCTGAGCCTGGTACGCCTGCGGCGGGTGGTACGGCTGCTGCGCCTGCTGCGGCTGCCGTTCCCCCGGCAGCGGCGAACCCGGAGGAGGTGAGCCCGGCGCGGGTGCGCCGGGCAGCGGCGCGCCCGGCGCCGACGGCGTCCCTGTAGGGGCCTGCCCGCCCGCGTACTGCTGGGTCTGCGGGCCTCGGGTGTCCGTCACAGTTCCCCCCTGGGATCCATGAGAGTCATGGGAGTCGGTCTTCTCCGTGGCGGAGCCACGGCCGCCGTCCGTTTCCGTACCGGTCGCTCCGGCGCCCGTGGCTCCGCTCACGATGACTCACTCCTCGTGCTACTCGGACGAGGGCGCCTCACCCTCGTCCGTACCGTCGGTGGTGACGTCCTCGGCCGGCTCGTCCACGGCGTCCTCACCGTCGACCTCCTCGGCCTCACGTCCCGCCTCGGCGTTACGCGCGATGCCGACGACGGCATCACGCTTGCCCAGGTTGATCAGTTGGACGCCCATGGTGTCACGGCCTGTCTCCCTGACCTCGTTGACTCGCGTACGAATCACACCGCCCGACAGCGTGATGGCGAGGATCTCGTCCGTCTCCTCGACCACCAGCGCGCCGACGAGTGAGCCGCGGTCCTCGACGATCTTGGCGGCCTTGATACCGAGGCCGCCGCGACCCTGGACGCGGTACTCGTCGACGTTGGTCCGCTTCGCGTACCCACCGTCCGTAGCAGTGAACACGAACGTACCGGGTCGAACAACATTCATCGAGAGCAGCTGGTCTCCCTCGCGGAAACTCATGCCCTTGACACCCGAGGTCGCACGGCCCATCGGTCGCAAAGCGTCGTCCGTAGCGGTGAACCTGATCGATTGTGCCTTCCTGCTGATCAGAAGCAGATCATCCTCTGCCGAAACCAGCTCGGCTCCGATCAGTTCGTCGTCGGAACCGTCCTCCGTCTCACGGAGGTTGATCGCGATGACACCACCCGAGCGCGGGGAGTCGTAGTCCTTGAGCGATGTCTTCTTTACGAGGCCGCCCTTGGTGGCGAGCACCAGGTAGGGCGCCGCTTCGTAGTCACGGATCGCGAGGATCTCGGCGATCGCCTCGTCCGGCTGGAAGGCCAGCAGGTTGGCGACGTGCTGGCCACGCGCCTCACGCCCGGCGTCGGGCAGCTCGTACGCCTTCGCGCGGTAGACGCGGCCCTTGTTGGTGAAGAACAGCAGCCAGTGGTGCGTCGTCGACACGAAGAAGTGGTCGACGATGTCGTCCTGCTTCAGCTTCGTGCCGCGGACGCCCTTGCCGCCACGCCGCTGAGAACGGTAGTCCTCGGTCTTCGTGCGCTTGATGTAGCCGCCGCGCGTGATGGTGACGACGATGTCCTCTTCGGCGATCAGGTCCTCCATGGACATGTCGCCGTCGAAGGGAACCAGCTTGGAGCGGCGGTCGTCGCCGAACTTGTCGACGATCGCGGCGAGTTCCTCGCTGATGATCTCGCGCTGACGCACCGGCGAGGCGAGGATCGCGTTGTACTCACGGATCTTGGCCTGGAGCTCGTCGTGCTCCTGGATGATCTTCTGGCGCTCCAGGGCGGCGAGCCGGCGCAGCTGCATCTCGAGGATGGCGTTGGCCTGGATCTCGTCGATCTCCAGGAGGCCCATCAGGCCCTCGCGCGCGATCTCGACGGTGTCACTGCGCCGGATCAGCGCGATGACCTCGTCGATGGCGTCCAGGGCCTTCAGGAGGCCGCGCAGGATGTGTGCGCGCTCCTCGGCCTTGCGCAGCCGGAACCTCGTACGGCGGACGATGACCTCGATCTGGTGCGCCACCCAGTGCCGGATGAACGCGTCCAGGGAGAGGGTGCGCGGCACGCCGTCGACGAGCGCCAGCATGTTCGCGCCGAAGTTCGTCTGCAGGTCGGTGTGCTTGTAGAGGTTGTTCAGGACGACCTTGGCGACCGCGTCCCGCTTCAGGACGATGACCAGCCGCTGGCCCGTACGGGACGACGTCTCGTCGCGGACGTCCGCGATGCCGCCGATCTTGCCGTCCTTCACGAGGTCGGCGATCTTCTGCGCGAGGTTGTCCGGGTTGACCTGGTACGGCAGTTCCGTGACCACCAGGCACTGGCGGTTCTGGATCTCCTCGACCTCGACAACCGCGCGCATCGTGATGGAGCCACGGCCGGTGCGGTACGCCTCCTCGATGCCCTTGCGGCCCACCACGAGGGCGCCGCTCGGGAAGTCGGGGCCCTTGATGCGCTCGATCAGCGCGTCGAGGAGCTCCTCGTGAGAGGCCTCGGGGTTCTCCAGGTACCACTGGGCACCGGACGCGACCTCACGCAGGTTGTGCGGCGGGATGTTGGTGGCCATGCCGACCGCGATGCCCGCCGAGCCGTTGATCAGCAGGTTCGGGAAGCGGGCCGGCAGGACGGTCGGCTCCTGGGAGCGGCCGTCGTAGTTGTCCGTGAAGTCGACGGTCTCCTCGTCGATGTCGCGGACCATCTCCATGGACAGCGTCATCAACTTGCACTCGGTGTACCGCATGGCGGCGGCCGGGTCGTTGCCCGGGGAACCGAAGTTGCCGTTGGAGTCCACCAGCGGCATCCGCATCGACCACGGCTGCGCGAGGCGGACCAGCGCGTCGTAGATCGAGGAGTCGCCGTGCGGGTGGTAGTTGCCCATGACGTCGCCGACGACACGGGCACACTTGTAGAAGCCCTTCTCGGGCCGGTAGCCGCCGTCGTACATGGCGTACAGGACGCGGCGGTGGACGGGCTTGAGACCGTCCCGTACGTCGGGGAGAGCGCGCGACACGATGACGGACATCGCGTAGTCGAGGTACGAGCGCTGCATCTCCGTCTCGAGCCCGACGGGCTCGACGCGCAGGGACAGGCCCTCTTCTTCGGGGACGCTGGGAGTGTTCTCGTCGGCCATTGCTGGTGAAGATCCTTTCTGCTGCGGTCAGCTGAGACCGACTCAGATGTCGAGGAAGCGGACGTCCTTGGCATTGCGCTGGATGAACGCGCGGCGCGCCTCGACGTCCTCGCCCATCAGGACCGAGAAGAGGTCGTCGGCCTGGGCGGCGTCGTCCAGGGTGACCTGGCCGAGAACGCGGTGCTCCTGGTCCATGGTCGTGATGCGCAGCTCCTCGGCGTTCATCTCACCGAGACCCTTGAAGCGCTGGACCGAGTCGTCCTTGATGCGCTTGCCGGCCTGCTTGCCCAGCTCGATCAGGGCGTCGCGCTCACGGTCCGAGTACGCGTACTCGAAGTCCTCGCGACCCCACTTGATCTTGTAGAGCGGAGGACGGGACAGGAACACGTGCCCGGCCTCGACCAGCGGCCGCATGAAGCGGAACAGGAAGGTCAGCAGCAGGGTGTTGATGTGCTGGCCGTCGACGTCGGCGTCCGCCATCAGGATGATCTTGTGATAGCGGAGCTTCTCGATGTCGAAGTCCTCGTGGACTCCGGTGCCGAAGGCGGAGATCAGCGCCTGGATCTCCTGGTTCTGCAGGATCTTGTCGATCCGCGCCTTCTCGACGTTGAGGATCTTGCCTCGGATCGGAAGGATCGCCTGGTACTGCGGGTTGCGGCCGGACTTGGCCGAGCCGCCGGCGGAGTCACCCTCGACGATGAAGATCTCGCACTTGGTGGGATCGTTCGACTGGCAGTCGGAGAGCTTGCCCGGCAGGGACGCCGATTCGAGCAGACCCTTGCGGCGGGTGAGGTCGCGGGCCTTGCGGGCCGCCACGCGCGCGGTGGCCGCCTGGATCGACTTGCGGATGATGTCCGCGGCCTCGTTCGGGTTGCGGTCCAGCCAGTCGTTGAGGTGCTCGTAGACCGCCTTCTGCACGAAGGTCTTCGCCTCCGTGTTGCCCAGCTTGGTCTTCGTCTGCCCCTCGAACTGCGGCTCGCTCAGCTTGATCGAGATGATCGCCGTCAGACCCTCGCGGATGTCGTCACCCGTGAGGTTGTCGTCCTTCTCGCGCAGCAGCTTCTTGTCGCGTGCGTACTTGTTGATCAGCGAGGTCAGCGCCGCACGGAAGCCCTCCTCGTGCGTACCGCCCTCGTGCGTGTGGATGATGTTGGCGAAGGAGTACACACCCTCGCTGTAACCGCTGTTCCACTGCATGGCGACTTCGAGGGAGAGCATGCGCTCCTTGTCCTCGGCCTCGAGGTCGATCACGGTGGGGTGAACGACCTCTCCCTTGCGGGAGTTGAGGTATCGCACGTAGTCGAGGATGCCGCCCTCGTAGTGGTACGTGACGGACCTGGCCTCGTCCTTCTCGTCCGCACCCGCCTCGTCGGCCCCGATGGTGGCCTTCGCCACCTCGCGCTCATCAGTGAGTTGGATCGTCAAACCCTTGTTGAGGAACGCCATCTCCTGGAAGCGCCGCGACAGCGTCTCGAAGGAGTACTCGGTGGTCTCGAAGATGTCGCCGTCGGCCCAGAAGGTGACCGACGTGCCGGTCTCCTCGGTCTCCTCGTGCCGGGCGAGCGGGGCCGTCGGAACGCCCAGCTTGTAGTCCTGCGTCCAGCGGTAGCCGTCGGTCCTGACCTCGACCGAGACCTTCGAGGACAGCGCGTTCACGACGGAGACACCCACGCCGTGCAGACCACCGGAGACCGCGTAGCCGCCGCCGCCGAACTTGCCGCCCGCGTGCAGCACGGTCAGCACGACCTCGACGGCCGGCTTCCCCTCGGAGGGGACGATGCCCACCGGGATGCCGCGGCCGTTGTCGATGACGCGCACGCCACCGTCGGGAAGGATCGTGACGTCGATCGTGTCGGCGTGGCCGGCCAGCGCCTCGTCGACGGAGTTGTCGACGACCTCCTGCACCAGGTGGTGCAGGCCGCGCTCACCGGTCGAGCCGATGTACATACCGGGTCGCTTGCGGACCGCGTCCAGACCCTCGAGGACTGTGATGGCGCTGGCGTCGTATGCCGTGCCTGTGACCTCGCCGTTCGAGGTAGCGGCCTCGGCATTGACGCCTGCGTCGGTGGACGGGATGTTCTCGTTGGGGTTGCCGGAATCGGCCACGAAGCGCCCTTTCTGGCACAGCACAAGCCAAGCTCCAGGCGGGTAGCCGGAGCGGCTGCGGCGTGTTGCGTTGGTAAGCCTTGCTCAGCGTTGCTCGGTGTGTCCCACAAGTGGGGCGGGATTAGCTTCCAGTCTACCGGTAGCGCCGACAGTGATGGGGGTTTGCCGGTACCTGAGTCCGCATGTGCCGCCCCAAAACCGTCTCGTCCGACTCCCCATATGCGGACCCGGGCTCAAAGAGGCTCACAGCGGCACTCAGCGCTTCCGGGTGTCAACCCTTGGCTACTGCGGAGTCAGGTCGGCGTTCGCAACCGCGTCCGGTCGGCCGCGGGCAGGGGGCAGGGGCGGTCCCCAGGACGCGGTGGGCGTCGGTCGCTGCAGGTCTCACCGCTCCTCCGGCCGACAGGAACGGCCGGTCGGACTCACCCGTAGGTGTCACCGGGGCCCGTGCTCCCGGGGGCGCGCAGGGGGCCGAAACGGCGCACGGGGCCGGCCGGGCCCTGAACCTTGAGCAGCCGCACCGTGCCGTGCCCGAGGTCCTCGTTCAGCCGCGCGACCAGCTGCGGAGCGAGCAGGCGCAGGTTGGTCGCCCAGGCCGTGGAGTCGCAGCGCACGGTCAGAACGCGCTCGTCCTCGTCGTACTTCTCCGGCTCGCAGTGCTTGGCCAGGTCCTCGCCGACGATCTGCGGCCAGCGGCCCATCACCCCGCCCACCGCGGCCGGGGTCTCCCAACCGCGCTCGTTGATGAGGCGGTTGATCGCCGAGCCGAGCGCCATCGGGTCGCGTCCGTCGGCGCGCGCGCCGGAGCGCAGACCGCCGCGCCGCGCCTGCTTCTTCTGCTGCGCCGCGTCACCACGCGCGCGTGCCGCTTCCTTGGCGGCGCGCAGGGCCACGCGCGCGAGGTCCACTCCGGAGGGCTCGGGCGTCTTCTCGGCGGGGTTCGCGGCCTTCCCGGGCTCGGGCCTGTCGGGGGATGTGTTCTCCGTCATACGCGCTCCACCGCCCCCTCCGAGACGGCATATCGCGTCCCGGTCAGCACGTGCGGCACGTCGTCGTCGACCGCGGCCGTCACCAGCACCTGCTCGCCAGGCGCGACAAGTTCCGCGAGGCGCTCCCTGCGGCGGGTGTCCAGCTCGGCGAACACGTCGTCCAGGACGAGCACCGGCTCGTTCCCCTCGGCGCGCAGCAGGTCGTACGACGCCAGGCGCAGCGCCAGCGCGTAGGACCAGGACTCGCCGTGGGAGGCGTACCCCTTGGCGGGCAGCTGACCGAGTTTGAGAACCAAATCGTCCCGATGGGGTCCTACGAGGGTGACGCCGCGCTCGATCTCCTGCTTGCGGGCCTCGGCGATCGCGGCCATCAGCTGCTCGTAGAGGTCCTCGCGCGTGTGTGCCTCGCCGGGTGCGGACGGCTTGTAGTCCAGGGCGATCGGGCCGCCGCCGGGTGCCAGCTGCTCGTACGCCTTGTCGGCCAGCGGCTGGATCGTGGCGATCAGGTCGAGGCGCTGGGCGAGCAGCTCGGCGCCCACGCGCGCGAGGTGCTGGTCCCATACGTCGAGGGTGGACAGGTCCATGGTGCGGCCGCCGTGGCGACGGGCGAGGGCGGCCGACTTGAGGAGGGTGTTGCGCTGCTTGAGGACCCGCTCGTAGTCGGAGCGGACGCCCGCCATGCGCGGCGAGCGGGCGGTGATCAGCTCGTCGAGGAAGCGGCGCCGCTCGCCGGGGTCGCCCTTGACCAGGGCCAGGTCCTCGGGCGCGAAGAGGACGGTGCGGACGATGCCCAGCACGTCGCGGGGTCTGACCTGCGAGGACCTGTTGATGCGGGCGCGGTTCGCCTTGCCGGGGTTCAGCTCCAGCTCGACCAGCTGCTGCCGCTCGCCCTGCTTGACCTGGGCCCGGATGATCGCGCGGTCGGCGCCCATGCGGACCAGGGGCTGGTCGGAGGAGACGCGGTGGCTGCCGAGGGTGGCGAGGTAGCCGACGGCCTCGACCAGGTTCGTCTTGCCCTGCCCGTTGGGCCCCACGAACGCGGTGACGCCCGGGTCGAGTGGGACCTCGACCCGGGCGTACGAGCGGAAGTCGGCCAGCGACAGATGCGTGACGTGCATGGTCGTTCGCCGACCTCCCCCAGGGTTGTGGACCGCCGGGCGGCCCTGTGGATTACTTCTTCTCGACGGCGTGGCCGCCGAACTGGTTGCGCAGCGCCGCGATCATCTTCATCTGCGGCGAGTCGTCCTGCCGGGAGGCGAACCGCGCGAACAGCGACGCGGTGATCGCGGGCAGCGGCACGGCGTTGTCGATGGCGGCTTCCACGGTCCAGCGGCCTTCACCGGAGTCCTGTGCGTAACCGCGCAGCTTGTCCAGGTGCTCGTCGTCGTCCAGCGCGTTGACCGCGAGGTCGAGCAGCCAGGAACGGATGACGGTGCCTTCCTGCCAGGAGCGGAAGACCTCGCGCACGTCGGTGACGGAGTCGACCTTCTCCAGGAGCTCCCAGCCCTCGGCGTAGGCCTGCATCATGGCGTACTCGATGCCGTTGTGGACCATCTTCGAGAAGTGGCCCGCGCCGACCTTGCCGGCGTGCACGAAACCGGCGTCGCCCTCGGGCTTGAGCGCGTCGAAGACCGGCTGGACGCGGGCGATGTGCTCGGCGTCGCCGCCCACCATCAGCGCATAGCCGTTCTCCAGGCCCCAGACACCGCCGGAGACGCCCGCGTCGACGAAGCCGATGCCCTTGGCCGCCAGCTCCTCCGCGTGCTTCTCGTCGTCCGTCCAGCGGGAGTTGCCGCCGTCCACGACGACGTCGCCGGGCTCCAGCAGCTCACCGAGCTCGTCGACGGTGGACTGGGTCGGGCCGCCGGCCGGGACCATCACCCACACCACGCGCGGGCCCTTGAGCTTGCCCACAAGTTCTTCGAGGCTGTGGACATCGGCGAGGTCCGGGTTGCGGTCGTATCCGATGACGGTGTGGCCGGCGCGGCGAATCCGCTCGCGCATGTTGCCGCCCATCTTGCCGAGGCCGACGAGACCGAGCTCCATCAGTTGTTCCTTAGGTTTGCGACGTGGCGTGAGGGCACTTTCGTACCTGTGTCTGAGCCTAAACCCGGACGCTCACGCACACCTGTGGGCATACGCGCTCAGACGTACGCCCACCACCTGCGGCTTCGTACGAAGTGGCGCGGTGCGCCGGCGGGCGTCAGCCGCTGAGGCGCACCGGCATGATCAGGTACTTGTAGGCCTCGTCCGCCTCGGCGTCCAGGGCCGGCTTGCCGCTGAGCAGCGCGGGCTTGGTGGACGTCGTGAAGGAGAGCTGGGCGACCGGCGAGTCGATGGCGCTCAGGCCGTCGAGCAGGAAGGTCGGGTTGAAGGCGATCGAGACGTCGTCGCCCTCCAGCTGGGCGTCAACCCTTTCCACAGCCTGTGCGTCGTCGCTGGAGCCGGCCTCCAGGATGAGCACGCCCTGCTCGAAGCTGAGGCGCACCGGGGTGTTCCGCTCGGCGACCAGGGCCACACGTTTGACGGCCTCCACGAAGGGGGCGGTCTCGATGACGGCGATCGAGTTGAACTCCGTCGGGAACAGCGAGCGGTACTTCGGGAGGTCGCCCTCGAGGAGGCGCGTCGTCGTACGACGGCCGGCGCCCTCGAAGCCGATCAGGCCCTCGCCCGCGCCGGAGCCGGACAGCGCCAGGATCACGCTGTCGCCGCTCGTGAGGGCCTTGGCGGTGTCCAGGAGCGTCTTGGCGGGCACCAGGGCGACGGCGGACGCCTCGGGGTTCTCCGGCTTCCACAGGAACTCGCGGACCGCGAAGCGGTAGCGGTCGGTGGAAGCGAGGGTGACCGTGTCGCCCTCGATCTCGATGCGCACACCGGTGAGGACGGGGAGGGTGTCGTCACGCCCTGCAGCGATGGCCACCTGGGCGGCCGCCGAGGCGAAGACCTCACCGGGGACGGTGCCCGTGGCCGTCGGCATCTGCGGCAGCGCCGGGTACTCCTCCACAGGCAGGGTGTGGAGTGTGAATCGCGAGGAGCCGCAGACCACGGTCGCCCGTACACCGTCTGTGGAAATCTCCACCGGGCGGTTGGGGAGGGCGCGGCAGATGTCCGCGAGGAGGCGGCCGGAGACGAGGACGGTGCCCTCTTCGTCGACCTCCGCGTCCACCGAGACGCGGGCCGAGACCTCGTAGTCGAAGCTGGAGAGGCTCAGGGCGCCCTCCTCGGCCTTCAGAAGGAGGCCGGCGAGCACAGGCGCCGGCGGACGGGCCGGGAGGCTGCGTGCCGCCCAGGCCACTGCCTCCGCGAGTACGTCGCGTTCCACCCGGATCTTCACCGTTGCCGCCTCCGTCTGTTGCCGGCGCTCTCGCCCTGCTGGCCTTCGTCGTCTGTCGAGGTGTCGTCGAACCCTGTGAGGGGGAGGACACCGGGGACCAGTCTGACGCACCGCACTGACAGTCGGTGCCCCCCTGGGTCAAGTCGCACCGAGCGGCACTCGAGCCTCCGAGGCCGAGTTGTGCACAGCCCCCACTTCGAAACGGATTCCCAGCTCTCTCTAGTTGTCAGTAGTAGTAGGGGCTGTGGATACCGTGGATAACCTTGTTTCCGCAGCTCAGCGGGGATTTTTTGTCCACCGACCCTGTGGGTGGGAGCAGTGGATAACCACGCTCTTCTGTGGACGGCGAAAAGTTCTGCACACTCGATGCACAGACTCGGGTGACTTCTCCCCAGCGCCGTCCCCAGGTTTACCCACGTTCCCCACAGGCCAACCAGGCACCTTGGTGTGACGCCTTTCACTCGACACGGTGAGATGGCGCGTCGCGTTGCCGAACAGTGGACAGACATGTGGAGAAGCTGCTGATCGCTGGGGACAACTGACTCCTGCCTGTGGGCCGCCGGTGGACAACTTGGTGCACGCCCTGTGGATCTTTTCTTCGTCCACAGCCTGTGGAGATCTTTTGTCCACCGATCCACAGCCTGCTGAGCTGGCCTGATGGTCTCTCAACAGTGGGGGCTGTGGACACGATCTGTATAACTTCGCAGTCCCCAGGGTGTGGACGCACGAAAGTCGCCGAATCTGTGGAGAGTGGCCGTAACCCGGCCCGTATTCGAACAGCGGATGACCCGCGGGAGGCCCGAGGACGACGCGGGTCGGGGGCCGGAGCGCCGTGGAACCGCCCCGGAGAACGCGAAAGGCGCCCTCGGGAGCGTGTCCCGGGGCGCCCTCAGCGACGTACGGCGGTGCCTGTCAGCCGTTCTTGATGCGGTTCGTGAGCTCGGTGACCTGGTTGTAGATCGAGCGGCGCTCGGCCATCAGCGCGCGGATCTTGCGGTCGGCGTGCATGACGGTCGTGTGGTCGCGGCCGCCGAACTGCGCGCCGATCTTCGGCAGCGACAGGTCCGTGAGCTCACGGCACAGGTACATGGCGATCTGGCGTGCCGTCACCAGGACGCGGCTGCGGGAGGAGCCGCACAGGTCGTCCACCGTCAGCCCGAAGTAGTCGGCGGTGGCGGCCATGATGGCCGTCGCCGTGATCTCGGGGGCCGAGTCCTCGCCGCCGGGGATCAGGTCCTTGAGGACGATCTCCGTCAGGCCCAGGTCCACCGGCTGCCGGTTGAGCGACGCGAACGCCGTCACCCGGATCAGCGCGCCCTCCAGCTCGCGGATGTTGCGCGAGATGCGGGACGCGATGAACTCCAGCACCTCCGGCGGGGCGTTGAGCTGCTCCTGCACCGCCTTCTTACGAAGGATGGCGATACGGGTCTCCAGCTCGGGCGGCTGGACGTCGGTGATCAGGCCCCACTCGAAACGGTTCCGCAGCCGGTCCTCCAGTGTCACCAGCTGCTTCGGCGGCCGGTCGCTGGACAGCACGATCTGCTTGTTCGCGTTGTGGAGCGTGTTGAAGGTGTGGAAGAACTCCTCCTGCGTCGACTCCTTGTCCGCCAGGAACTGGATGTCGTCGACGAGCAGGATGTCCATCTCGCGGTACCGCTTGCGGAAGCTGTCGCCCTTGCCGTCGCGGATGGAGTTGATGAACTCGTTGGTGAACTCCTCGGAGCTCACGTACCGCACGCGCGTGCCGGGGTAGAGGCTGCGGGCGTAGTGCCCGATCGCGTGCAGAAGGTGCGTCTTGCCGAGGCCCGACTCCCCGTAGATGAAGAGGGGGTTGTAGGCCTTCGCGGGCGCCTCGGCCACGGCGACCGCGGCGGCGTGCGCGAAGCGGTTCGAGGCGCCGATGACGAACGTGTCGAAGAGGTACTTCGGGTTCAGGCGCGCCGTGGGCTCGCCCGGGCCGGCCGCCGGCGCGGGCTGCGCTGCCAGCGGGCCCGGAGCGCCGCTCGAGGCCGAGGAACCGACCGGCCCGCCGCGATGGACGTGTCCGTTGCCCGAGGGCGGTTCGGAGCGCTCGCGCCGGTCGCGCCGGTCGCCGTGCTGGTCGTAGTCGGAGCGCGGCTGGTCGTAGTCCGGGCGCTGCTGCTCGTAGGGCGACCGGTCCATGGACTGCGGCCGGTAGTCCTGCGAGGGCGAGGCGTAGGGGTCGCGGTCCGGGAAGCCGAGACGCTGCTGCTGCCAGCCGTAGTCGTCCTGGGACGGCCGGGGCCAGCCGCCGGGCTCGGAGCGCTGGTAGTCCGGGTACGCGGGACGGGCGGTCGGAAGCTGGTCCGGGCGGCCGGGCGGCAGCTGGTCGCCGGGCGAGCCCTGGTGCTGGCCGTCGCGGCCCGAACGGTGGTCGTCGGCGCGGTGGCGGCCGTAGCCCTCGTATCCGTCACGGCCATCGCGGCTGTCACGGCTGTCACGGCTGTCGCGGCCATCGCGGACGTCCCGCCCGTCGCGGCCGTCGTGGCGCTGGTTCTCGTACGGGTCCCGGCCCTGGGAGGAGGGGTGCTCCTGTTCCTCGTAGCGGGACGGGGAGGGAGACGGCGACGGGGCGGGCGGCTCGCCGACGGAGTCGTCGACGGTGATGGCGATGCGGATCGGGCGGCCGCACTCGCGGCTCAGCGTGTCGCTGACGATCGGCGCCAGGCGCCCTTCGAGCACGCCCTTCGCGAATTCGTTCGGGACGGCGAGGAGCGCGGTGTCCGCCACCAGGGCCAGCGGCTGGCAGCGCTTGATCCAGTGCTCGTCCTTCGCCTCGACGCCCTGCCCACGGCCCTCACCGAGGAGTTGTTCCAGTACTCGTGGCCACACTGCGGCAAGATCGGCAGGTACGTCAGCCACAGGGCACGCTCTCTCATGGGTCCCACGAACGTGTGGTTCTGGGAAAAGGTCAGGATGTAAACCGGGCGGGGCAGGGAGAAGGGAACGAATCGGAGTTCAGCCACGGTAGTCAGGGCGACCCGTGCGGTTCAAGTTGTTGTCCCCAGCCTGTGGATAGTGTCTCCCGGAGGGCGCTGGTTTGACCGGATGGCGTAGCCGCGCGTACCGTAACCAGGTCGAGTTGTCGATGGCTGCTGCCGCCTGCCTCCGATGGGCATAGATCGCGTGAGTGATCGGGAGCGGTGCACTCGGGCGTAATACGAGCTACTCGTGGGCGCACGGTGACAGCCAGGTCGACACCCCGCGCACTACCGATTCTTTCTGGAGCCCCCGAGTGAGCAAGCGCACCTTCCAGCCGAACAACCGTCGTCGCGCCAAGACCCACGGCTTCCGCCTGCGGATGCGTACCCGTGCCGGTCGCGCGATTCTCGCGAACCGTCGTGGCAAGGGTCGCGCCAGCCTGTCCGCCTGATTTCCAAACAGGTCATGACGTGCTGCCTACCGAGCATCGGCTGAGGCGGCGCGAGGACTTCGCGACCGCGGTACGCCGAGGACGCCGGGCCGGTCGCCCGCTTCTTGTCGTCCATCTACGTAGCGGTGCAACGGACCCGCACGCGCCTGGGGAGAGCGCTTCCCCGACGCGTGCGGGTTTCGTCGTGAGCAAGGCAGTGGGTGGCGCGGTCGTACGCAACAAGGTGAAGCGCAGGCTTTGTCATTTGATGCGTGACCGAGTGCCCCTGTTGCCCCCCGGTAGCCTGGTAGTCGTACGAGCGCTGCCCGGTGCGGGTGACGCCGACCATGCACAGCTGGCCCAAGACCTGGATGCCGCCCTTCAGCGGCTGCTGGGAGGGGGCGCGCGATGAAGTACCCGCTGCTGGCTCTCATCAAGCTGTACCAGTGGACCATCAGCCCACTGCTGGGGCCGGTCTGCAAGTACTACCCGTCGTGTTCCCACTACGGCTACCAGGCCATCGACCGGCACGGTGCCATCAAGGGAACGGCACTCACCGCCTGGCGCATCCTTCGGTGCAATCCGTGGTCGCTGGGCGGTGTGGACCATGTCCCGCCGCGCAAGCGTCCGCGTTGGCACGAGATGCTGCGGGGCGCGTGGCGCGCACGCAAGGGCGGGACCTCCGCCGCCGAACCGGCCATCGAGGCCACCACACCCTCGAGCCCGGCCGCCGAGACTCCGTCCCATGCTCAAGGAGCCTGATTAGTGGACACGATTGCCAGTCTCTTCAGTTTCATCACCTGGCCCGTCTCATGGGTCATCGTCCAGTTCCACAAGGTGTATGGCGCGATCTTCGGCGACGACACCGGCTGGGCCTGGGGCCTGTCCATCGTGTCCCTGGTGATCCTGATCCGTATCTGCCTGATCCCGCTTTTCGTGAAGCAGATCAAGTCGACTCGGGCGATGCAGACGCTGCAGCCCGAGATGAAGAAGATCCAGGAGCGCTACAAGAACGACAAGCAGCGCCAGTCCGAAGAGATGATGAAGCTGTACAAGGAGACGGGTACCAACCCGCTCTCCTCGTGCCTTCCCATCCTGGCGCAGTCGCCGTTCTTCTTTGCCCTGTACCACGTGCTCAACGGCATCGCGACCGGCAAGACGATCGGCGTCATCGACGATCCGCTGCTGGCCAGCGCCCGTAAGGCACACATCTTCGGCGCCCCGCTGGCGGCGAAGTTCACCGACAGCGCCGACAAGGTCGCCCAGCTCGGCGCCACACTGACCGACGTCCGTGTCGTCACCGCGATCATGATCGTGCTGATGTCGGGCTCGCAGTTCTACACCCAGCGTCAGCTGATGACGAAGAACGTCGACACCACGGTGAAGACGCCCTTCATGCAGCAGCAGAAGATGCTGATGTACGTCTTCCCGGTCATGTTCGCCGTCTTCGGCATCAACTTCCCGGTCGGTGTCCTCGTCTACTGGCTGACCACCAACGTGTGGACCATGGGCCAGCAGATGTACGTCATCCGCAACAACCCGACGCCGGGCTCCAAGGCCCAGGCCGCTTACCTGGAGCGCCTGACCAAGCACGTCACGCACCACGGCAAGACGCGCAAGCGGAGCGAGAAGACCATCGTCAAGGCGATCGTCGCCAAGGGCCGTGACCGTAACGAGTTCGAGCGCAAGTTCATCAACTCGCTGAGCAAGGCGGGCCTGGCCGCCCAGACGGACGGCACCGTGGCGAAGGGCCAGACGGCGGACGTCGCTGAGACCGAGGACGGCACACCGACCACCGCCGCCCCCAAGCGTCAGCAGCCCAAGCGGCAGTCGAAGTCCCAGCGCCAGTCCGCCACGGCCAAGCCCTCGGGCGAGTCCGAGCCGAAGACGTCGCTGACCAAGTCCGACGAACCGCAGGACGCCAAGCCCTCCGCCGCCAAGCCGGCCGGCGGCGGCAAGCCCGGCACAGGTACCCGCAGCAAGGCCCAGTCCGGACAGCGCAAGGGTCCGCAGCGGCCCAAGTCCCCGTCCAAGAAGTAAGAAGGAGTCCATCCCGTGACGGAAGGCACCACCTCCGCCGCCACCGAGGGCGACACCCTGTCCCGCCTGGAGCAGGAAGGCGAGATCGCGGCGGACTACCTCGAGGGTCTGCTGGACATCGCCGATCTCGACGGCGACATCGACATGGACGTCGAGGCCGACCGTGCGGCCGTCTCGATCATTAGCGACGCCGGCACTCGCGACCTGCAGAAGCTGGTCGGTCGTGACGGCGAGGTGCTGGAGGCGCTCCAGGAGCTCACGCGCCTGGCCGTGCACCGGGAGACCGGGGACCGCAGCCGGCTCATGCTGGACATCGGGGGGTACCGCGCCAAGAAGCGTGAGGAGCTCTCCGAGCTGGGCGCCAAGGCCGCGGCCGAGGTCAAGAGCACCGGTGAGCCGGTGAAGATGAACCCGATGACGCCGTTCGAGCGCAAGGTCGTGCACGACGCGGTCAAGGCCGCGGGTCTGCGCAGCGAGTCCGAGGGCGAGGAGCCGCAGCGCTTCGTCGTCGTGCTTCCCGCCTGATCGGTACGTACGCCCCACCGGCCCCGTCTGTTGCGCAGACGGGGCCGAACTTTGTCAGCCTGGTAGTTACCTAGTACCTGATAGCCCTGGTGATCAGCGCTCAGTGCGCTTATGCGGTACGGAAGGACGGTCCCCGTGACGGAGGCAGCGGAGCTCCCCCCTGCGCCCGAGCAGGCGCGTGAGGTGTTCGGCGATCGCTTCGAGGACGCGGTCCGATACGCGGAGCTGCTCGCCGAGGCGGGCGTGCAGCGTGGTCTGATCGGTCCCCGGGAAGTGCCTCGCCTCTGGGAGCGGCACCTGTTGAACTGCGCGGTGCTCTCGGAGGTCGTGCCGGAGGGCGTGACCGTGTGCGATGTGGGGTCCGGCGCCGGCCTGCCCGGCATCCCGCTGGCCCTCGTCCGGGACGACATCAAGATCACGTTGCTTGAGCCGCTGCTGCGGCGGACGACCTTCCTGACCGAGGTCGTGGAACTGCTGGGCCTCGACCATGTGACGGTCGTCCGCGGCCGCGCCGAGGAGGTCATGGGCAAGCTGCAGCCGGTGCATGTGGTGACGGCCCGGGCCGTGGCGCCGCTCGACCGGCTGGCCACCTGGGGCATTCCGCTGCTGCGCCCATACGGGGAGATGCTGGCGCTCAAGGGCGACACGGCTGAGGAGGAGCTCAAGAGCGCGTCCACCGCGCTGAGCAAGCTCGGCGCGGTGGGGACGTCCATCCTGCATGTCGGCGAGGGCGTGGTGGACCCTCCGTCCACGGTGGTCCGGGTCGAGGTCGGGGAGAGCCCCGGCGGAGTGCGCTTCGCGGCGAAGCGAGCCAAGGCCGCTCGGACGGGCCGCACACGCCGACGTCGCTGACCTTGAACTCCCGGCGGGAGCTGTCCGTCTGAACCTGCGGCTCGAAATTTCGGGCTCGAACTCCCGGCTCGACCATGACGAGCCGGGAGTTTTTCGTCACTCCCGCTGATCCGTCCTGACGACGAGCCGTACTCCACACAAGCTGCCAAACCTACGCATCTCGGAGTGTCGCGCGGTAACGGCCGCGGCCGCTATGCATCGTGTTTCACGTGAAACGTCGCTCACTGCTGCATGGCATCATCAGTCGCGGCCGCGCTGCGGCCGAACCCCGCGACCGGAAGCCTCTCGGTTCACTCGGAGAGGGTGCGGAGTTGTCCACAGAGGTGGATTTCTCCACAGAACAACGGGCCTCGCTGGTTCACGACCCCGAAGACATGGGAGGCTCTGTTCATTGCGAGCCTGAAGTCGAGGAGAGTGAATCCTTGCGGTCCGACGCCAACATCGCGGGACCGATGACCGATCCGGTCCCCGGTCCCCGTACCGAGTCGATGGGGGAGGATGTTTCACGTGAAACACCGCCCCCTATGGACGACACTCCCATCGGTCGTGCTGCCCAACTGGCGGTGGAGGCGCTAGGTCGCGCCGGTGAGGGCCTGCCACGGCCCGAGCAGACCCGCGTCATGGTGGTCGCCAACCAGAAGGGCGGGGTGGGTAAGACCACGACCACGGTCAATCTTGCTGCCTCACTCGCCCTGCACGGTGGCCGTGTCCTGGTCATCGACCTCGACCCTCAGGGCAACGCATCCACCGCGCTGGGGATCGACCACCACGCCGAAGTTCCTTCGATCTACGACGTGCTGATCGACAGCAGGCCGCTTTCCGAAGTCGTCCAGCCGGTCCCTGACGTCGAGGGTCTCTTCTGTGCCCCGGCCACCATCGACCTCGCCGGTGCGGAGATCGAGCTGGTGTCCCTGGTGGCGCGGGAGAGCCGGCTGGAACGAGCGATCCAGGCGTATGAGCAGCCGCTGGACTACATCCTCATCGACTGCCCGCCGTCGCTCGGTCTCCTGACGGTCAACGCCCTGGTCGCCGGCGCGGAGGTCCTCATTCCCATCCAGTGCGAGTACTACGCGCTGGAGGGCCTGGGGCAGCTTCTGCGGAACGTCGACCTGGTACGGGGACACCTCAACCCCGACCTTCATGTCTCGACGATCCTGCTCACCATGTACGACGGCCGGACCCGACTGGCGTCCCAGGTCGCGGACGAGGTGCGCAGCCACTTCGGCAACGAGGTGCTCCGGACCAGCATCCCGCGCTCGGTCCGTATCTCCGAGGCCCCGAGTTATGGGCAGACAGTCCTGACCTACGATCCAGGGTCGAGCGGCGCCCTCTCGTACCTTGAGGCCGCACGGGAAATCGCCCTCCGCGGAGTCGGAGTGGCGTACGACGCGCAACCTGCCCACGTGGGCGCACAGAACGACCGGAACATGGCGGAGGGCATCCAGTGAGCGAGCGACGACGAGGGTTGGGCCGTGGCCTCGGCGCACTGATCCCGGCTGCCCCGACAGGGGAGAAGTCGGCCTCAGCGGCGGGGGGTGGAGCCTCTACGTCGCCGACGGCGGTGCCCCTCCTCACCGCGGAGCGCGGGGTGGCGGCGGCGAAGGTGACCACACTGCCGCCTGTTTCACATGAAACCGAGGTGCCGTCGCAGTTCGGTTCCGTGGAGGCGCCCGCGTCGCCCGTCGGTGCCCACTTCGCCGAGCTGCCCCTCGACTTCATCACCCCGAACCCGCGCCAGCCCCGCGAGGTGTTCGACGAGGACGCGCTGGCCGAGCTCGTCACCTCCATCAAGGAAGTGGGGCTGCTCCAGCCCGTCGTCGTCCGCCAGGTGGGACCCTCGCGCTACGAGCTCATCATGGGCGAGCGGCGCTTCCGGGCCTGCCGTGAGGCGGGGCTCGAAGCCATCCCGGCGATCGTGCGAGCCACGGACGACGAGAAGCTCCTCCTGGACGCCCTGCTCGAGAACCTGCACCGCGCGCAGCTGAACCCGCTGGAGGAGGCTGCCGCCTACGACCAGCTGCTCAAGGACTTCAACTGCACGCACGACCAGTTGGCGGACCGGATCGGGCGCTCGCGTCCGCAGGTCTCCAACACTCTGCGTCTGCTGAAGCTCTCGCCGGCGGTCCAGCGCCGGGTGGCCGCCGGAGTCCTCTCCGCCGGTCATGCTCGGGCCCTTCTCTCCGTCGACGACTCGGAGGAGCAGGACCGGCTGGCTCACCGCATCGTGGCCGAAGGGCTGTCGGTGCGTGCCGTCGAGGAGATCGTCACCCTCATGGGGTCGCGGCCGCAGACCGCTCCGCGCTCCAAGGGGCCCCGAGCCGGTACCCGGCTCTCCCCGGCACTGAGTGACCTCGCGACCCGGCTCTCGGACCGCTTCGAGACGCGCGTGAAGGTCGACCTGGGGCAGAAGAAGGGCAAGATCACCGTCGAGTTCGCCTCGATGGAGGATCTGGAGCGAATCCTCGGCTCCCTCGCCCCGGGCGAGGGCCCGGTTCTCCAGAAGGGTCTGTTCGACGACGACTCCGAGGAGACGGAGGCCTGAGCCTTCGGCCTCGGAGCCGCTACGGCGGGTGCACAGCCCCTCGGTCGAGCATCAGAGTGGATCGTGTCCGGTGAGTACCGGAACACGGTCCGCTCTTTGCTTTCCGGCGGTATCGATGGAATCGCATCGTGGATACGATGCCGTCGGGTATGGCGCATCCACCTGGCGACACCTTCATTGGGGAGGCGGGGGCCATGCAAACCGTGAGCCGTACCGGACTGGTGACCGCAGGCCTGGGACTCGGAGCTGTCGGCGGATTCGTCGGCAGCCTGCTCAGGGAGCGGAGCGCTCTGACAGCCGCCCGCGAAGTGGCGGGCGAAGGAAGCGAGGAACAGCCTTCATGGGGCGTCGGCTCGTACCGCTCACGCTGGACAACCTTCCGGACCTTCCCAAACGCTGTCGCTCGTGTGTCTTTTGGGAACTGGACCCAGTCAGCGGTGAGGCCGCGATAAAGGCGGGCACGCCCGCGCTGGAGAAGGAGGCGTGGATCTCCGCGGTCCTGTTGGACTGGGGATCCTGCGGTCGTGTCGTCTACGTCGACGATGTGCCGGTGGGCTACGTGCTGTACGCGCCCCCTGCTTATGTCCCCCGCTCCACGGCGTTCCCCACGAGCCCGGTGTCACCGGACGCGGTCCAGTTGATGACTGCCTTCATCATGCCGGGCTACCAGGGGCAGGGGCTTGGCCGGGTGATGGTCCAGACGGTCGCCAAGGATCTGCTGCGAAGGGGCTTCAAGGCGATCGAAGCCTTCGGGGACGCGCGGTGGAAGGAGGCGGCCTGTGTCCTGCCCGCCGACCATCTGCTGGCGGTGGGTTTCAAGACGGTCCGCCCCCATCCCCTACACCCGCGGCTGCGTCTGGAGCTGCGCTCCACGCTCTCCTGGAAGGAGGACGTGGAGATGGCGCTCGACCGGCTCCTCGGGGCGGTACAGAAGGAGCCCGCACTGCGGCCGCTCTAGCCGGGCCGTCTTGCGGAGAACAGCGCCTGGGCAAGCGAATGGGCCAACCCCGAGGGGGTTGGCCCATTCGTGTTTCACGTGAAACATCGCCGAGTCCGTGAAACCGGCGCCGCCGGTGCGGCGGCGTTGCCGACTACTCGGCGATGAAGTCCTCGAGGTCGCGCACGAGCGCGGCCTTCGGCTTGGCACCGACGATGGTCTTGGCGACCTCGCCACCCTGGTAGACGTTCAGGGTGGGGATGGACATGACGCCGTACTTGGCGGCGATGCCCGGGTTCTCGTCGATGTTCAGCTTGACGACCTCGATCTTGTCGCCGTACTCGGCAGCGATCGCCTCGAGCGACGGCGCGATCTGGCGGCACGGACCGCACCATGCGGCCCAGAAGTCCACCAGGACGGGCTTGTCGCTCTTGAGGACGTCCTGCTCGAAGGAGTCGTCAGTCACATTCTTGAGGGTGCCGGCCACGGCGGGCTCCTTAACTGGTTGGTGCGGTGGGGCGGACGGGGGTCAGACGGTGGTCTTCTCGGGCTCTGCGGCGGCCTCACCGTCCGCGAGAGCGGCCAGGAAGCGCTCGGCGTCCAGGGCAGCGGAACAGCCGGTACCGGCCGCCGTGATCGCCTGGCGGTATGTGTGGTCGACGACGTCACCGGCGCCGAAGACACCGGTCAGGTTCGTCCGGGTCGAGGGCGCGTTGACCTTGAGGTAGCCCTCGTCGTCCAGGTCGAGCTGGCCCTTGAAGAGCTCCGTGCGCGGGTCGTGGCCGATCGCGATGAACAGACCCGTCACCGGCAGCTCGGAGATCTCGCCCGTCTTGAGGTTGCGCAGCTTCAGACCAGAGAGCTTCGGGTCGCCCTCGATCTCGGCGACCTCGCTGTCCCAGACGAACTTGATCTTCGGGTCGGCGAACGCGCGCTCCTGCATCGCCTTGGACGCCCGGAGGGTGTCGCGGCGGTGCACGATCGTCACGGACTTGGCGAATCGCGAGAGGAAGGTCGCCTCCTCCATCGCGGTGTCGCCACCGCCGATGACGGCGATGTCCTGGTCCTTGAAGAAGAAGCCGTCACAGGTGGCACACCACGAGACACCGCGGCCGGAGAGCGCGTCCTCGTTCGGCAGACCCAGCTTGCGGTGCTGCGAGCCCGTCGTGACGATGACGGCCTTGGCACGGTGCACTGTGCCCGCGGTGTCCGTGACGGTCTTGATCTCACCCGTCAGGTCGACGGCGACGACATCGTCCGGGACCAGCTCGGCGCCGAAGCGCTCGGCCTGGGCGCGCATGTTGTCCATGAGCTCGGGGCCCATGACGCCGTCCTGGAAGCCGGGGAAGTTCTCCACCTCGGTGGTGTTCATCAGCGCGCCGCCTGCGGTGACGGCGCCCTCGAACACCAGCGGCTTCAGCGACGCGCGCGCGGTGTAGAGCGCCGCCGTGTAGCCGGCGGGCCCGGAGCCGATGATGATCACGTTTCGGACGTCGCTCACGGCTTGATTCCTCGTCTCTGGAGACTGCTGCGTACTGCCGGTGGGAGCCTCTCTCAGAACTCTCACCCCACCCAACGGATCCTAAGGGGCGCGCATTCCCGGTGTGTCCGGGCACACGGAGACGTGACATCGCGCAGAGAGGCCGTACGACGGCTGGGAGGGAGGTCGGCCGTCGTTGGCGGGCTCAGGAACGGGCGTACGAGCGCGTCAGCAGCAGCTTGCCGGAGCCTGCCGACGGCTGTTTCGTGCAGGAGGCGTCAACGATATAGGCCGTGACCCGAGTGCCGTCGGACTCGTCGGGCAGCACGAGGAGATAGACGCTGGTCCCCTTGTAGGTGCCCTTCTCGGCGGCAAGGACCGCAGCGCTGCTGTTGGTCCCCTGCTGGACGCAGCCGGGGACCTTCACGGCAGGCGTCATCAGGGTGTTGTCTCCGTTGGACTCGGTCCCTGTGTCGTGGGATTTGATGCCCCAGGGCTTCTCGGTTCCGCTGCGGGTGCTCTTTCCCTTGGCGAGGAGATCCTCGACCTGGGTCCCCAGCTTCTCCTCGGAGAAGGTCACCTTCGAGCCGGGCTGCCGCGCCGACGTCTCCGTGGGTTTGCCCGGGGTGTCGTCGCCCGTCGTCTGCAGGAGGAGCACGCCGAGCCCCAGAGCGGCCGCGGTGAACGCCGTACCGAGAAGGGCCACGCGCCGGCGTCCTCGGCGTACTCGATGAGGGCGGCCGGGGCCGGTGGCGCCGCGAGGGTGTCCAGAGGGACGTTCTGTCGAGGTGGAAGAGGTGGAAGAGGCGGACATCGAGTCCGAGGCGGCCGACGAGAGCCAGCCCCCGTCCGTCGATGTTTCACGTGAAACCGTCGCGTGATCGCCGTCCGCCCCGGATGCGCGGACAGGCGCCGTGGCATTCAGCAGAGCTTCCGCGGCCAGCGCGGCATCGATACGACTGGCCACGTCGTCGGGCATGCGCGCCGGACCCGGCAGCGTGCCGAGCAGACCCCGGATCTCCTCCAGAGACTCGTACACATCGGCACACAGATCGCAGTCTTCGAGGTGCTGTCGTACGTCGGTGGAGCGGGAGGGCGGCAGGAGACCCTCGGTGAGGTCGGAGATCTCCGCGACGTCCGGATGCCCGGCCGTATCCGTCGTGGATGTCACGCTCGCCCACCTCCGCCCTTCACAGCAGCTGAATCGCTTGGCCCTGCATCGTGGGGACCGGCATCCTGCGGTCCCGCTGCCGGTGGGACGGATGTCCCCTGCGTCCGGTTCCTTCCGCCGCCCGACTTCTTGTCCTCGCTTCTCCCGCTGTCGGTACGGAGATGAGTGAGCAAGGGGAGAAGTCTGGCTCTTCCGCGTGCGCAACGGCTCTTCACCGTGCCGGTGGGCACGTCGAGGAGCTGTGCGGCTTCCGCCACGGGGTATCCCTGCATGTCCACCAGGACAAGAGCCGCGCGCTGGTCGGGCGGGAGGGTGCCCAGGGCCTTCAGCAGCTCGCGGTGCAGGTCGTTGCGCTCCGCCGGAGCCGCGGCCGACTCGTGCGGCTCGAGGAGCTGCTCAAGACGTTCGGCGTCGTCCACGGGGGAGGTCTTCCTGGAGGCGGCCTTGCGGGCGCGGTCCAGGCAGGCGTTCACGGTGATGCGGTGCAGCCAGGTCGTGACGGCCGACTGGCCGCGGAAGGTGTGGGCGGCCCGGTAGGCGGAGACAAGGGCGTCCTGAACGGCGTCAGCGGCCTCCTCGCGGTCTCCCAGCGTCCGCAGGGCCACCGCCCACAGCCGATCACGATGACGCCGCACGAGCTCGCCGAAGGCCTCCGGATCGCCCTCCACGTGACGGGTGAGGAGGTCCTGATCGCTTGCCTCGCCGTAGTCGGCTTCATCCGCCATCGGACCTCCTCCCCCTCAGCCGTCGAGTGTCAGCTGGTGAACTTCACATCGGTGATGGCCTGCTTGAAGCCAGCGTCGCTGTAGTTGGCGGAATCGGCTCCGGACTGCGGCATCGCTGTCAGCCAGACCAACACGTAGCGACTCTTCACCGGCTTGTCGACCGACACCTTCGCGGAGGTGGTGCGGGTCGTCGCCGTACCGAGCCTCTTCATCGAGCTCAGTGGTGTGGACGAACTCAGCGAGTCGGTCGCGTACAGCTCGACCGTCGTGTGATCGCCGGCGTACCGCAGGGAAAGCGTCGCGGCCGACACCTCCTGGGCGGAGCCGAGGTCGTAGACGATGCCGACACCGGGCTTGATCAGTATCTTCGGACCGTCCTTGTAGCTGTTGGTCCGCCATCCCGTCGACGTGCTGCTGTCATACGTCTTGTCCACGTCGCCAGGATGCTGGGGGTCGCCCTCGGCCACGTACTCCTGAGCCCCCTGGATCGTGAGGGGCTTGACCGGCTTCGCCTTGTTGCCGTTCTTGTCGTCGCCGTCCGTCGTCTTGGTGTTGCCCGTGTCGTCGGTCTTGTCGCTGCGGTCCATGAGCGCGTCCGCGAGCTGCCAGCTGCCGAGGCCCAGCGCGGCGATGAGCAGCGCGGAGACGGCCCACTTGAGGACCCTGCCGGTACGGCTCTGCAGCGGGGGCGGCGGAGTGGGCAGGGGCTGGGTGACACCGGGACGCGGCGCCTGACGGCCGTACGTGCCCTGCTGGTAGGTGGTGCGCTGGTACTCCGGCGGTGCGGTGAACACGGGCTCCGGCGGGCGGATGCGGGGCATCTCACTGATCGCCTTGCCCAGCTCCTCCGGTGTGGTGCACGGCGGTTCCTGGCGGGAGGCGGTCGCGCCGTCGTTGGCGAGCGCGCGCATGGCGAGCTCCGACAGGCCGCGGTGGACGCCGGCGCGCACCTGGTCGGGGGCGATGAGGCCGACCCCCTTGGGTAGCCCGGACAGGCCGTAGGCGTCGTTCTCGTACGGCCAGCGCTGCGTGAGCGCGGCGTACAGGAGCGAGCCGATCGCTTCCGTGTCGGTGCGCTGCGGGGTGTCGGAGCTGATGCCGCGCAGGGCGGCGTTCACTGCGAGCCCGCGGATGCGCCACTGGCCGGACGACGTCCGCAGTACGGCGCCGGGGGTCAGCCGGAGGTGCGCGAGGCCCTCGCGGTGCGCGGCGGTCATCGCCTGGGAGACCTGGGTGACCATCTGGTAGGCGTCGTGCACCTCCAGCGGGCCCGAGACCAGGAGCGCCGTGAGTTCCGTGGCGTCCGGCAGCCACTCGTGCACCACGTAGACGAGGTCGTTCTCCTCGACCGCGTCCAGAACCTGCACGAAGCGAGGGTCGCCCAGCAGGGCGGAGGAACGGGCCGCCGCCAGTACCGAGCGGGCCCGCGGGTGGTCGGCGGGCAGCAGATGCACACCGACGGCACGGCGGAGTTTCTCGTCCACCGCGCGCCAACTGCTGAAGCCGTCCAGACGGGTGACGCATTCTTCGAGGCGGTAGCGTCTGGCGAGCTTGTGGCCGCTGTGCAGTTCGGGCGGTGTGGTCCTCCCCGGCCCCTCGGCTCCGCCGCTCCCCTGTGCCTCTTCGCTCGCCGAACTCTCCGTGTCCCGCTCCCGGTTCTGGGCCACCCCGTCGGCCGTGGACTGGTCCGCCTTGGCGGTCAGCGGCTCATCGCCGCTGTTGTCTGCCACGTCGACGGCAGCCGTGCTCCGTTCCGCCACCGTCGTTCCCTGCCTCCCCATCCGTTGCAAGCTGTCCGACGCCGAACCCAATTGTGCCCACAGTCCGCCGCTATGCACGACACACGGCGGCGGACGATGGTTGTGCGCCTACCCCCACCTCAGCGCCCCAGGCGCCCGCGGACCATGCCGACCATTGAGTTGAGCTCCTCGATGCGCATTTTGCGTGCGGCGACGTAGAAGACGCCGAGCAGGGCGATCGAGCCGACCAGGAGTGCCGCGATCGAGCCGAGCGCTCCGTGTCCG
Organism: Streptomyces sp. R21; assembly: GCF_041051975.1. Classification (GTDB taxonomy): domain Bacteria; phylum Actinomycetota; class Actinomycetes; order Streptomycetales; family Streptomycetaceae; genus Streptomyces. Next base: position 5,127,174 of record NZ_CP163435.1, read on the forward strand.
AGGGCTCGCGTGACCGCGAATCCGACCGCACCGCCCACCACGGCGCCAGGAATGGCCGCGAGGCAGAGGCGCGCGTATGTGCGCATCACGCGTGCACCGTCCAGGTCGCCGCCGAGCCGGTTGCGGAGCCGCTGCCAGGCGACTCCGACACCCACGGCGTAGGCCAGCCCGTACGAGCCGGCCATGCCGACGACGGCCCACTGCGCGGGAAGGATCAAGTAGCACACGGCCGAGGCGGCGGCGTTGACCGCGGCCACGATGACCGTGTTGTAGAAGGGGGTGCGGGTGTCCTCGTAGGCGTAGAAGCCACGCAGGACGACGTACTGCACGGAGAACGGGATCAGGCCGAGGCCGAAGGCCATCAGGACATAGCCCTGGGCCTGGGCGGAGTCGATGCCGCTGGAGCCGAAGAGCAGGGTGCACATCGGGATGCCGAGGGCCACGAACATGAAGGCCACGGGGACGATCGCGACGGCCGAGGTACGCAGCCCCTGCGAGATGTCGTCGCGCACCGCGCCCGGGTCGCCGTCGTGTGCCGCGCGCGAGATCCGGGGCAGCATCGCGGCCATGACCGAGACGGTGATGATCGCCTGCGGCATGCCCCAGATGAGCTGGGCGTTGGAGTAGGCCAGGATGCCCGCGCCACTCTTGCCGTAGGCCTTGCCCGCGGCGGTCGCGAGCTGGGTGACGACCAGCACGCCGGCTTGGTTGGCGAGGACGAAGAGCACGGTCCACTTGGCCAGCGCCACGGCCTTGCCGAGTCCGTGCCCCCTCCAGTCGAAGCGCAGTCGGAAACGGAAGCCGGTCTCGCGCAGGTAGGGAACCATCGCCACGGCCTGTACGACCAGTCCGAGCAGGGTTCCGATGCCGAGGAGACGGACTCCGTCGGCCGGGATGTTGTGCACCGTCATGCCGGAGTCCGCGGCCGTGCCGTAGACGTAGAGGAACAGGCCGAAGGTGGCGATCATGACGATGTTGTTGAGGACCGGAGTCCACATCATCGCGCCGAACTTCCCGCGGGCGTTGAGGATCTGGCCCATCACCACGTGGATGCCCATGAAGAAGATCGTGGGGAGGCAGTAGCGGGCGAAGGTGACGGCGACGTTGTTCGCCGGCGGATCGCTGGCGATGGCATGCGACATCAACTGGATCAGCAGCGGCGCCGCGAAGACGACGATCGTGACGATCACGCCGAGAGCGACCATGACGAGGGTCAGCAGGCGGTTGGCGTAGGCCTCACCGCCGTCCTCGTCCTCCTTCATGGACCGCACCAGCTGCGGCACGAACACGGAGTTGAGGCCGCCGCCGACGGTCAGGATGTAGATCATCGTCGGCAGCGTGTAGGCGACGCCCCAGACGTCACCGAGGGTCGCGGCTCCCAGAGCGGCCGTGATGATCATGGTCCGGACGAATCCGGTGAGCCGGGACACCAGCGTGCCCGCCGCCATCACCGCGCTCGACTTCAAGAGGCCCGACGCGCGGCCCCCGGCCTTCGGGGTGGGGGCGGCCACGGGTGCGGCCGTGGGAGTGAGCTGCATCGTCTGGTCGGACATCGGGCCAGCAGGCGGTTCGACCTGGCCGTAGCCCGCGGACGGCGCCGGGGAGGGACCGGGGACCGACGGGGGGCCCGCGTGCGGCCGGCCGCCGCCCTGCTGCTGGTCTCGGAAGAGATGCGCGAAGGCGTCGGGCTCGTGGTGCTCCTCGCCGGCTTGTGTGACCAGGTCGTCGACGCCCACGTACTGAGTGGTGCGCGCGTCGTCGCCGTACGGCAGGTGTCGCGTCGGGCCGGCCGGCTCCGGCGGGGGCGTCTGGGCCCACACCCGGGGGTCGGGGGCGTACTGAGACGTGGGCGGCTGGGCGTAGAGCGGCGCCTGCGGCTGGTAGGTGCCCGGGGGCGGCGGGGGGTGCGCGGCGCGGTCGTAGAGCGCCTCGGCGACCGGGTCCTGGGCCGAGAGGTCCTGCGCCCGGTAGGGGTCCTGGGCGTAGGCGTCCTGGAGGTACATGTCCGCGGGCAGCCCCGGTGGCACCTGGCCGGGCTCGGGCGGCGGGCCCTCGGGGTAGCCCGAGCTGCCCGCGGCGTCCTGCCCGCGGTCACCCTCGTACGGCGCGTTCATGGTTACCCCACCTCATCGTCCCCGGGCCCACCGGCCACGACATCGCTCAACGGTCCACTCTCTCACCCGTGCCGGACGGGCCGGTGCTTTCCGGTGCGGTGTCCGGTGTCGGGTCACTCGGCTGCTCCGGGTCGTCCGCCTCGGGTTCCGTGGACTCCTCTGCGGAGCCGTCCTCGGAGCTTGCGGCGTTTTCGGTGTCTACGGCGGAGTCGGCGTCCTTGTTCACGCCGCTCGCCCCCTCGTCCTCGGGACCGTCCTCCGCCTCCTCCTCGGCCTGCCGGGCGGCCGCGCGCTTGCGCTGCGTGTACATCCGGAATCCGGCGAGCACGAGCAGCAGGACGCCGCCGCCGATGACCAGCATCACGGTGGGGGTGATCTCGGTGACCTTCACTTCGAAGGGGACCTCGGGACCGTACTTCTGGCCGTCTTCGGTGTACAGCTGGGCGACCACCGTCACGGGACCGTTGGCGTTGGCCGAGGTGGTGAACTTCACCGACTGGCTGTGCTCGCCCGAGACCTGGATCTGCTGCTCGTCGTAGCGGCCGTCGCCGATCTTCAGACGTTTGGGCTGCTGCGAGGTGAGGCGCAGCACGAGGTGGTCGACGCCCTGCACGAGGTTGTTCTGCACGGTCACGGGGATCGTGGCGCTGCGACCGGAGAGCTTCGCGTCGGACTTGTCGATCAGTTTGACCAGGCCGGTGAGGTTCTCGAGGTACTTCTTCACGCCCTCGCGGAAGGTGTCCCCTGCCGCGGCGCGGCCCCGCCAGGACGTGGACATCCCGCGGTCTATGGCCCGCCCGAAGGGGGTGACCACACGGGACTTGTCCGTGAGGATCACCTGGAAGTTGTCGAGCTTGTCCTGGGTGTCCTGGATATCCTGGAAGGCCGCCTGCGGCAGCTGCTGCTTGCGCAGCGAGGAGGGGTAGCCGGACCTGGGCACCGTCGTGGTGGCGCCCGCGTCCGGCTTGGCCTTGGCCGCGGCGGACAGGCTCTGGTACAGCGACCAGTTCCCGCCCTGGAGGGCCGTCAGGGCCTTGGCCATCGTCTGGGCCTGGCTCGCGGACGGCATGCGCTGCGGGGCGACCAGGATGCTGCGCTGCTTGTCCGGCTCCTGAAGGTTGATCATCAGGCTCTGGGCAAGGAATTCCTGAACGGCGAGCGTGGAGCTGCCGGCCTTCGTCATGTCGCCCTGGAACGCGGTCGACAGCCGGGAGTCGGCGACCACCGCGGTCGTCCCGCCGCCGATGGGGCGGGCCGCTGTGGGCGTGTACGCCAGCCCACCGGTCTCGCGCAGGCTGTCGCTGCGGGCGATCACGTTGTCGGCACCGGCCGAGGTGGCGACCTTGACGATCAGCGGGTCGACGGCGCCTTCCACGGGCCAGGCGAAGTCGGTGTTCGGCTTCACGTGGAGGATCGTGTCCACCGTGCTGGAGGCCACATCGGTGGCGTCCTTGAGATGGCTCAGGGAGCCGGTGACGCCGTTGTGCGCCAGGGACGCGAGGTCGGGGTCGGCGAAGGGCAGTGCGACGACCTCCTTTCCCTCGACCGTCTTCTCGAGCTTGGCGAGCCACGCCTTGGCCACTGCCTGGTTCGTGCCCGCCCTGGTCGTGTTGTCGTCGACCTGGATCCGGTAGCTCTTCGTCATGGCGTCGACCGAGGCCAGCAGGTCCGGGTCGAGCACCCAGGTGACGTCGAGATCGCTGCCCAGCGACAGGAGCTGCTCCAGCCGTCCGCCGGGGGAGATCTCCTTGGCCAGGTCGTCGTTCTGGAAGACGGGCGTCTGCTGTGCGTCCGAGCCGGTCTCCGCCCGGAGGTGGACCGTCGAGATCAGCGGCCAGAGATACGTCGTCTTCGTCGCGGTGTCGGCCTCTTCGGACTGGTAGGGCAGGAACGTCCGCTGGATGCCGAGGACCTGTGTCCAGGACTGGGCGGCGGTCCGGCCCGAGACGGAGACACCGAGCTGGTAGACCCCGTCGGAGCCGAGATCGAGCTCCTTGACGGGCACCGAGATGCTGAAGTGCTGCGAGACGCCCGTGGCGAGCTTGGAGAACTTCTTGACGTACTTGCCGCCGACCGGCTGCCCGTCCAGGCCCGGCTGGTAGGCGCCGCGCTCGGCGACGGTGTCGATGATGCTGCGGCTGTTCATGGTCGGCCCCACGCGTACGTCCACCTGGGCGGCTGTGACCGTCTGCTTGCCGTTGTTGGTGACCGTGCCGGCCAGGGTGACGGTGTCGCCGTCCGTGGGGGCGCTGGGGCTGATCGAGTCCAGGGAGACGCCGACGGTGCCGGAACTCGTGGCCTCGGCCGGGGAGGCCTTCACAGAGGCGGATGTGGACGCTGCGACGGGCAGCTGGAGCAGACCGGCCAGCAGGGGCGCACCAGCGAGCAGTGCCCCGGTGCGCCGCAGCCACCGGCGGGCAGGTGAGGGAGTCATCCCCTGGAAGTCTGCCGCCTCGGCCACGCGCTCGCCCGTCCCTCGTCGTCGTTCAGTGGTCGTCGGAATGTGCGTCCACGCATGGTAACGATGCGCGCTGAGGGTAAGTGCCGCGGACTGCTCCACAAGATCGGGGGACCGGGGCGGGGTGTCCTGTATGTGCACGTATCAAGGGGAGCGCCCGTGCAGGGATCGGCGGTGCCTCTGTGCACGTTTAATGGAGGCGCCCGCGACAGCCCGGGCCACGTACCCTTTTCTGTTGTGCCGAACGCCAACGAAGACAACGCCAGTGCCCTGAGTCAGGTGCAGCGCCGCGCGGTGAGTGAACTGCTGCGGGTGTCCCCTGTCGCCGACGACCTCGCCCGCCGTTTCCAGGAGGCGGGGTTCTCGCTCGCGCTGGTCGGCGGCTCGGTCCGGGACGCGCTCCTCGGCCGGCTCGGCAATGACCTGGACTTCACCACCGACGCCCGTCCCGACGACGTACTGAAGATCGTGCGGCCCTGGGCGGACGCGGTCTGGGAGGTCGGGATCGCGTTCGGCACGGTCGGGGCGCAGAAGGACGGCTACCTGATCGAGGTGACCACTTACCGGTCGGAAGCGTACGACCGGACTTCACGCAAGCCCGAGGTGTCCTACGGGGACTCCATCGAGCAGGACCTCGTGCGCCGCGACTTCACCGTGAACGCGATGGCCGTGGCGCTCCCGGAGAAGGAGTTCATCGACCCGTACGGCGGTCTGGAGGACCTGGAGGCTCGGGTGCTGCGCACGCCGGGCACTCCGGAGGACTCCTTCTCCGACGACCCCCTGCGGATGATGCGGGCTGCGCGCTTCGCCGCGCAGCTCGACTTCGAGGTGGCCCCCGAGGTCGTCGCCGCGATGACGGACATGTCCGCGCGCATCGAGATCGTCTCGGCGGAGCGGGTGCGGGACGAGCTGAACAAGCTGATCCTCTCCGCGCACCCGCGCAAGGGGCTGACGCTGCTGGTGGACACCGGTCTCGCCGAGCACGTCCTGCCCGAGCTGCCCGCGCTGCGGCTGGAGCGTGACGAGCACCACCGGCACAAGGACGTGTACGAGCACACCCTGATCGTTCTGGAGCAGGCGATCGCGCTGGAGGAGAACGGTCCCGACCTGTCCCTCCGGCTCGCCGCGCTGCTGCACGACATCGGCAAGCCGCGGACGCGCCGCTTCGAGAAGGACGGCCGGGTCTCCTTCCACCACCACGAGGTCGTGGGCGCCAAGATGACCAAGAAGCGGATGACGGAGCTCAAGTACTCCAACGATCTGGTGAAGGACGTCTCCCGCCTGGTCGAGCTCCACCTGCGCTTCCACGGGTACGGCACGGGCGAGTGGACGGACTCCGCGGTCCGCCGCTACGTACGCGACGCGGGCCCCCTCCTCGACCGCCTCCACAAGCTGACCCGCTCGGACTGCACCACCCGCAACAAGCGCAGGGCGACCGCACTCTCCCGCGCGTACGACGGCTTGGAGGAGCGCATCGCTCAACTCCAGGACCAGGAGGAACTGGACGCCATCCGCCCGGACCTCGACGGCAACCAGATTATGGAGATCCTGGGCATCAGCCCGGGTCCCGCCATCGGTCAGGCGTACAAGTTCCTACTGGAGCTGCGGCTGGAGAACGGACCGATGGAGCACGACGCGGCGGTGTCGGCGCTCAAGGAGTGGTGGGCTTCGCAGAACTGAGGGCGTGCGCAGGGTGGCATGTTTCACGTGAAACATGCCCTCGGGCGAGCCTTACTCGGTATACGCCAAGGGGCGGTGTTTCACGGTTTCACGTGAAACACCGCCCCTTGGGCGTCAGCACAGTTCTTACTTGGCGGAGTACTCCGACAGGCAGAGGGTGAAGTTCTTGCCGTCACCGCTCTCGGTGTACTCGGCGTACTTCGTGCGGTCGCAGCCGCCGGAGTTGTCCTTCTTCTGCTCGACCTTGTACTTGGCCTTCGAGCTGCCACAGTCCACGACCTCGAGGTCCGGGTCGGTGGAGCTGTTCGGGTTGCCGATGCTCATGCAGTCGCCGACCTTCGCGGTGTCGGCGTCATCCCGGCTGGCTATGTAACCGCCGACGACCACGCCGAGGGCAACGACAGCGATGACGACGTTCTTGATCGTCTTGAACTTGGGGCGGCGGCTCGGCGCCGGCGGAACCGGGGCGCCCGGGCCCATGTACGGAGAGGGCTGCGTCGGGAAGCCGGGCTGGCCGGGCTGCTGGGGGTACCCCTGCGGCGGCTGCTGGCCATAAGGGGCCTGGGGCTGCTGGCCGTAGGGAGCCTGACCCTGGGGCGGCTGGCCGTAGGGCTGCTGGCCCTGAGCGAACGGGTTCTGGCCCTGGGGCGGCGGAGTGGTCACTGGAGGGTCCCCCTAGAGAACGTAGGCGCGTGACGCGAATAAGACGCACGTAAGTTATCGGGCCGCTATGACAACCATGAAGTCCGGTGAGGCTCTGTGGCACTGATGTGACACTTACTGAAGTTCAAAGCGGGCCATAGCCCCAGCAATTGCCGCGTAGATAACGGCCACCGTGACCACCAGGGCAGCCGACCGTCCGTCAGGAGGCAGCATCAGGGCGGCTACTGCGGCCGCGCCGACGAAGGCGACGTTGAAGAGCACGTCGTAAACGGAAAAGATCCGGCCGCGGAACCTGTCGTCGACCGAGGACTGCACGAGCGTGTCGGTGGCGATCTTCGCGCCCTGGGTGATCAGCCCCAGGACGAAGGCCGCGGCCAGCATCGGCGCCGGTGCGAACGGGAGGCCGAGCGCGGGCTCCAGGACCGCGGCGGAAGCGGCGCAGACGACGATCCAGCCGCCGGGGCCCAGACGCCCCACCGCCCAGGGAGTCAGCACGGCCGCGGCGAAGAACCCCGCGCCCGAGACGCCCACGGCCAGCCCCAGCAGGGCGAGTCCATCGTCCGAGGGGGACGACCAGGCGTATCGGCAGAGCATCAGCACCATGACCGTCACGGCGCCGTAGCAGAAGCGCATCAGCGTCATCGCCATGAGCGCCCAGGCCGCCTCGCGCCGCGCGGGTTCGGCCAGGTGGCGTACGCCCGCCGTGAGGTCGCGTGCGGTGCCGGTGAGCGCCGTGGTGAGGCGCGGCTGCACCAACTCCTGCTCGGGACCCAGCAGTTCCGGGGCGATGCGCAGGGAGGCGAGTGCCGAGGCCAGGTACAGCGCCGCGCCCACCAGCACCACGGCGGCGTCGGAGCCGGCCGCCACGATCCGGACGATGAAGGCGAGTCCCGCGCCCGAGGTCGCGGCGAGCGTTCCGGCCGTGGGCGAGAGGGAGTTGGCGATGACGAGGCGCTCGGCGTCGACGACGCGCGGCAGCGAGGCCGAGAGGCCGGACAGGACGAACCGGTTGATCGCGGTGACGCACAGGGCGGACGCATAGAAGAGCCAGTCCGGCACGTGACCCACCATCAGGGCCGCCGTCGCGCAGGCCAGCACGGCGCGCAGCAGGTTGCCGTACAGAAGGACCTGCCGGCGCCGCCAGCGGTCCAGCAGGACGCCCGCGAAGGGGCCGACGAGGGAGTAAGGCAGCAGCAGAACCGCCATGGCGGAGGCGATGGAGGCCGCCGAGGTCTGCTTCTCCGGTGAGAAGACGACGTATGTGGCGAGCGCGACCTGGTAGACGCCGTCGGCGCCCTGGGACAGCAGCCGTACGCCGAGCAGGCGCCGGAACCCCTGGAAGCGCAGGAGTACGCGCAGGTCACGCACGACAGCCATGGGGCACAGCCTCACATACGAGGAGGGTCCCCGGGTGGAATGCCCGGGGACCCTCAACGACCGAACCAGAGGCCGGTCTTAGCGCTCGACCTCGCCCTTGATGAACTTCTCGACGTTCGCGTAGGCCTCGTCGTCGAAGTACTGCACCGGCGGGGACTTCATGAAGTACGAGGACGCGGAGAGGATCGGGCCGCCGATGCCGCGGTCCTTGGCGATCTTCGCGGCGCGCACGGCGTCGATGATGACACCCGCCGAGTTCGGGGAGTCCCAGACCTCGAGCTTGTACTCCAGGTTCAGCGGGACGTCACCGAACGCGCGGCCCTCGAGGCGGACGTACGCCCACTTGCGGTCGTCGAGCCACTGCACGTAGTCCGACGGGCCGATGTGGACGTTCTTCTCGCCCAGCTCGCGGTCCGGGATCTGCGAGGTGACGGCCTGCGTCTTCGAGATCTTCTTGGACTCGAGGCGGTCGCGCTCCAGCATGTTCTTGAAGTCCATGTTGCCGCCGACGTTGAGCTGCATGGTGCGCTCAAGACGGACACCGCGGTCCTCGAACAGCTTCGCCATCACACGGTGCGTGATGGTGGCGCCGACCTGCGACTTGATGTCGTCGCCGACGATCGGGACGCCCGCCTCGGTGAACTTGTCCGCCCACTCCTTGGTGCCGGCGATGAAGACCGGAAGGGCGTTGACGAAGGCGACCTTGGCGTCGATGGCGCACTGCGCGTAGAACTTCGCAGCGTCTTCGGAACCGACGGGCAGGTAGCAGACGAGGACGTCGACCTGCTTGTCCTTGAGGATCTGGACGATGTCGACCGGGGCCTCGGCGGACTCCTCGATGGTCATGCGGTAGTACTTACCGAGACCGTCGAGGGTGTGGCCGCGCTGGACCGTGACGCCCTTGTTCGGGACGTCGCAGATCTTGATGGTGTTGTTCTCGCTGGCACCGATGGCGTCCGAGAGGTCGAGGCCGACCTTCTTCGCGTCGACGTCGAACGCGGCGACGAACTCGACGTCACCGACGTGGTAGTCGCCGAACTGGACGTGCATCAGGCCGGGGACCTTGGACGCCGGGTCGGCGTCCTTGTAGTACTCGACGCCCTGAACCAGCGAGGCAGCGCAGTTGCCCACGCCGACGATGGCTACGCGAACCGAACCCATTCCGGTTGCTCCCTGTGTGTACTTGGTGAAACCCCGAATGGGCCTCACGTGGCAGTGTCATCGGACGGATCCGGACCGGGGGTGCCCCCCCGGTACCGGGGCAGGCCGCCCGACTCCCCAGATGTGCTGTTCTGCTGAGCGGAGCCTTCGGAGGAGGACCCCTTGAGGTCCCGTCCGGCTCGCTCGCTCTCGATGAGCTCGTTCAGCCAGCGCACTTCGCGCTCCACGGACTCCATTCCGTGGCGCTGGAGCTCAAGCGTGTAGTCGTCGAGGCGCTCCCGGGTGCGCGCCAGGGAGGCGCGCATCTTCTCCAGGCGCTCCTCCAGCCGGCTGCGGCGGCCCTCGAGTACGCGCACGCGTACGTCGCGTGAGGTCTGCCCGAAGAAGGCGAAGCGAGCAGCGAAGTGCTCGTCCTCGTACGCGTCGGGGCCCGTCTGCGAGAGGAGTTCCTCGAAGTGTTCCTTACCTTCCGCCGTCAATCGGTAGACGATCTTGGCGCGACGTCCTGCGAGTGTGGCCGCGAGGGCGTCCTCGGGTGCGGACCCCGATTCCTCGATCAACCAGCCGTTGGCGACCAGCGTCTTGAGGCAGGGGTAGAGCGTTCCGTAGCTGAAGGCACGGAACACACCCAGTGACGTGTTGAGACGTTTGCGCAGCTCATAGCCGTGCATCGGGGACTCGCGAAGCAGGCCGAGTACGGCGAATTCGAGGATCCCGGAACGCCGGCTCATCGTCGCCTCCTCTTCTGCGCGCTCTCCTCGGCACGGCCTTTATGCCGCGCTGATGTATCGACTCGATACATCAGCACGATAGAACGCCTCTGCGGATGCGACAAGTGGGGGCACGGTGAACGGCGTCACATCACCGATTCGTAGGAAGAGAGTTGCCTGATTTGGGGTGAACTTCGGAGCTAGGTGGGTTTTGACGGTGCGTAGTCTGTGCGGCATGCACACCACCGGGAACCGAGTGACGCCTGGGGGCGTCATGGTCCTCGGTGCAGTACGGGTGAATGCGAAAACGACCGCATCCGTACTTCGGGGGGACCGGAAACCAGCTGCCGTTTCCAGGCGCGCAAGGGTGCGCCTGCCCGAGGAGTAGTCGTTCGATGAGCGAGCACCGTCGCAAACCGCCGCAGTCGCAGCCGCAGGGCGGCGGACGTGCCGCGGCCCGACGCGGCCAGCCCGGCCCGTCCTCCGGCCGCCGCGCGGCACCGCGAGGCGACACCGGGTCTCCTTCCGACTCGTACGGGTCGGGGGGTGAGGAGCGCCCGTACGGTGGCCGTGCCGAGGCCCGGCGGGCGGCACAGAGAAGTACCGGCGGCGCAGGCCGACGCAGAGCGGCCGAGGGCGCGGGTCGCGGTGGCGCAGGTGGCCCCGGAGGCGGCGGCCGGCGCGGTGGTCCGGGAGGCCCGAACGGGCCCGGTCGTGGCCGTGGGCGCGGTTCCGTGCCGGCCAAGAAGCGCTTCATCGACTACCCGCGCGCCGGGAAGTACGGCGTGGGGCGCTGGGTGCCGTCCTGGAAGCTCGTGACGGGACTGTTCATCGGCTTCTTCGGCAGCCTGGTGGCGGTGGCGGGCATCGCGTACGCCATGGTGGGCATCCCGAAGGTCGCCGACACGGCGACCGCGCAGAACAACGTCTACTACTGGAAAGACGGCAGCCAGATGGTTGCCACCGGTGGTGAGACGAACCGCCAGATCATCAGCTACTCGCAGATCCCCAAGGAGATGCGGTACGCGGTCATGTCGGCCGAGAACAAGACGTTCGAGACCGACAGCGGTGTCGACCCGATGGGTATCGCCCGTGCCTTCGTGAACATGGCCAAGGGCGGTCAGACGCAGGGCGGCTCCACCATCACCCAGCAGTACGTGAAGAACGCGCGGCTGGACGACCAGTCGCAGACGGTCTCCCGGAAGTTCAAGGAGCTGTTCATCTCCATAAAGGTCGGCGCCAAGGTGTCCAAGGAGGACATCATGGCGGGCTACCTGAACTCCGCCTACTACGGCCGCAACGCCTACGGGATCCAGGCGGCGGCGCACGCGTACTTCAACGAGGACGCCCAGCGCCTCAACCCGAGCCAGTGTGCCTTCCTGGCGGCGGTGCTCAAGGGCGCCACGTACTACGACCCGGCGGGCGCCGTATCGATAGACCCGAAGGGCGCCACCCCTGAGCTCAACCGCAAGCGCGCCGTGGCCCGGTGGACGTGGATCCTCGACGAGGAGGTCAAGGACGGCCGTCTGACCGCCGCGGATCGGAACCAGTACAAGGACTTCCCCAGGATCCAGAGCCCGCGCTCGAACGCCCAGCTGAGCGGACAGATCGGCTACCTCGTCGACCTCGCGAACTCGTACCTGACCACGCACACCAAGACGACCGGGATCAACGAGACCAAGCTGCGACAGGGCGGCCTCGAGATCCACACGACCTTCGAGAAGAAGAAGGTCAACGCGCTCGAGGCCGCGGTGAAGAAGGTCCGCAAGGAGAGCATCAACCCGAAGCTGCGGCCGAAGACGGACACCTACGTCCAGTTCGGCGGGGCCTCCGTGGACCCGACCACAGGCGCGATCAGGGCCATCTACGGCGGTGAGGACGCGACCAAGCACTTCACCGACAACGCCGACGCGACCGGTGCCCAGGTGGGTTCGACGTTCAAACCGTTCGTGCTGGCGTCCGCCATGTCGTGGGGCGTGAAGGATCCCGACGGCAGCGAGGACCAGGCACAGGACGAGCGCACTGTCGTCTCCCCGAAGAGCCTGTACAGCGGTAAGAACAAGCTCAAGATCCAGGACTACAACCACGACGTCTGGACGGACAAGGACGGCAAGGAGTGGCTGCAGACGAACGACGGCGGCCAGTCCTACAACCCGCCGAGCTACAAGATCGACCTGCGTGAGGCGATGCGGGAGTCCGTCAACTCCGCCTATGTCCAGCTGGGCATGGATGTCGGCCTGGACAAGGTCAAGGACGCTGCCACGAGCGCGGGCATTCTGAAGACCAGCCTTGCCAGCGCCAACTATCCGTCCTTCTCCCTGGGCACGTCCTCCCCCAGTGCGATCCGCATGGCCGGCGCGTACGGCACCTTCGCCGCCAGCGGCAAGCAGAACGACCCGTACTCGGTCGAGAAGGTCACCGACAAGGACGGCACGGTCTTCCAGCACGAGAAGTCGAGCAAGCAGGCCTTCACCTCGGCCGTCGCCGACAACGTCACCGACGTCCTCAAGACCGTGGTCGACAAGGGAACCGGTACCAAGGCGCAGCTCCCGGGCCGTGATGTGGCCGGCAAGACCGGTACGACCGACGGAAACAAGTCGGCCTGGTTCGTCGGGTACACCCCGCAGTTGTCCACCGCGATCGGTATGTACCGGATGGACGACGACGAGACCAAAAAGGGTCGCGAGTTCCTGAAGATGTACGGCACGGGTGGTGAGAAGAAGATCCACGGTGCCTCGTTCCCGGCAGTGATCTGGCACGACTACATGGAAGAGGCGCTCAAGGGCGCGAAGGTGATCGACTTCCCCGAGCCCGAGGACATCGGAACGGTCATCAACGACACCCCGAGCCCGAGCGTGGTGCCCTCGCCCACGGAGAGCCTGGAGACGGAGAGCCCGTCGCCGAGCCCGACGCCCAGTGAGAGCCTGCTCTCTCCCTCGCCGTCCCCGAGCGAGACCTGCAAGAAGTTCGACTGGACCTGCCAGAACACCGGCGGCACGGACACAGGTGGCACGGACACGGGCGGTACGGACGGAGGCGTGACCGCGACGCCGACGGAGACCGCTACCAGCGGAAGCACGAGAGGCAATGGCAACGGCAACGGAGGCATCTTCGGAGGACCGACCGGATAGCCGCCATCGCGTGTGTTTCACGTGAAACACACCGTTTCACGTGAAACGAGGGCCGTCGCACCGATCAGGTGTGGCGGCCCTCGGCATATTGCTAGGTGCGTACGGCAGGATGGGCGCCATGCCCAGTGCAGAGACGACGCGAACGAGCGTGCACGAGCCGGAGCCGGTGCGGCCGACCAAAGAGGACGAGGTCGCCACGACCGGCAGTGAGCTGATCGGTGGCCCCATCGGGCGGCGCGCACTGCTCGGGACGTCCTGGTGGACCCCCGTGCGAGTCGTCGCGCTCGTGGCGATCGGTATGTTCGCCCTCGGCATGGTGCAGAAGCTGCCCTGCTACGACGGAGCCTGGTTCTTCGGCGCCAGCTCGCAGTACACGCACGCGTGCTACTCGGACATCCCGCACCTCTACTCGGGGCGCGGCTTCGCCGATGGGCTCGTGCCGTACTTCGACAAGCTCTCCGGCGACATGGACTACCTCGAGTACCCGGTGCTGACCGGTGTGTTCATGGAGGTCGCCGCATGGCTCACGCCGGGCAGCGGCAGCATCCAGCACCAGGAGCAGTGGTATTGGATGGCCAACGCCGGGATGTTGATGGTGTGTGCGGCGGTCATCGCCGTGTGCACCGCGCGCACCCATCGCCGGCGCCCCTGGGACGGCCTTCTGGTGGCTCTGGCGCCCGCATTCGCCCTCACGGCCACCATCAACTGGGATCTGCTCGCCGTGGCCCTGCTGGCCGCCGCGATGCTGATGTGGTCACGAGGCCGCGCTCTCGCCTTCGGCGTCCTCCTCGGGCTCGCCACTGCCGCCAAGTTCTATCCGTTCCTGGTGCTCGGACCGTTGTTCCTTCTGTGCTGGCGAGCCGGTAGATGGCGGGAGTTCGGCACCGCTCTGCTGGGCGCCGTCGGAGCGTGGCTCGCCGTGAACCTTCCGGTGATGTACTTCGCGCCGGAAGGATGGGCGAAGTTCTACAGCTTCAGCCGTGAGCGCGGTGTCGACTTCGGTTCGGTCTTCCTGTTCGTCTCCCGCTGGTTCGACATCCAGATCACCGCCGACTCGGCCAACGCGTGGGCAATGATCATGATGGTGATCCTCTGCGCGGGAATGGTCGCGCTCACGCTGACCGCCCCCCGCCGTCCACGCTTCGCCCAGCTCGCCTTCCTGATCGTTGCGGCCTTCATCCTCACCAACAAGGTCTACTCGCCGCAGTACGTGCTGTGGCTGGTCCCCCTCGCCGCGCTGGCCCGCCCGCGCTGGCGGGACTTCCTGATCTGGCAGGCCTGCGAGGTCGCGTACTTCCTCGGTATCTGGATGTACCTCGCGTACACGACCAGCGGGGACGCCCACAAGGGACTGCCGACCGACGGCTATCAACTGGCCATCGCCGTCCACCTCTTGGGGACCCTCTACCTGTGTGCCGTGGTCGTGCGCGACATCTTCATGCCGGAGCGGGACATGGTGCGCCGAGCCGGTGACGACGACCCTTCGGGCGGCGTCCTGGACGGCGCGGAGGATGTTTTCGTGCTCGGCGCCGCGGCCCATCCGCCGCGGCACGCGGCGCACTTCGAGGGGCCCCAGGTGGAGTGGGGCGGCCGGAGTGCGGCGGCCGGAGAGAGTTCGCCCTGAGCGAACAGGGTGTAGGGAAGCCACGCAAAAGGCCGTACACGGTGTTCGTGTACGGCCTTTCTGTTGTTCCCGAGCGGGTCGGTCCCGGGGTCAGCGCTCGACGATGCGGTCGAACTGCGTGGTGGTGTGCCGCAGATGGGCCACCAGCTCCTCGCCGACCTTGGGCTCCGGGGCGTCGGAGGGCACGAAGAGGATCGAGACCTGCATGTGCGGGGGTTCGGCGAACCAGCGCTGCTTTCCCGCCCAGACGAACGGGGAGAGGTTCCGGTTCACCGTTGCGAGGCCGGCGCGGGCGACGCCCTTGGCGCGCGGCATGACGCCGTGCAGCGCCTTCGGGGCCTCCAGACCCACCCCGTGTGACGTACCGCCCGCCACGACGACCAGATAGCCGTCGGAGGCGGCCTTCTGCTGCCGGTAGCCGAAGCGGTCGCCCTTGGAGACGCGCGTGACGTCCAGGACGGCCCCGCGGTACTCGGTGGCCTCGTGGTCCCCCAGCCACAGCCGCGTACCGATCCGGGCGCGGAAGTGGGTCTGCGGGAACTGCTGCTGAAGGCGGGCGAGTTCCTCGGCCTTGAGGTGGCTGACGAACATGGTGTGCAGCGGCAGGCGGGCCGCGCGCAGCCGGTCCATCCAGCCGATGACCTCCTCGACGGCGTCCGAGCCGTCGGTGCGGTCCAGCGGGAGGTGGATCGCGAAGCCTTCCAGCCGCACGTTCTCTATGGCGGAGTGCAGCTGAGGCAGGTCCTGCTCGCTGACGCCGTGCCGCTTCATCGAGGACATGACCTCGATGACGACACGGGCGCCCACGAGGCCGTACACGCCGTCGATGGACGAGACGGAGCGAATGACGCGGTCGGGCAGCGGCACGGGCTCCTCGCCCCGCCTGAACGGCGTCAGCACCAGCAGGTCGCCGCCGAACCAGTCCTTGATGCGGGCGGCCTCGTACGTGGTGCCGACGGCGAGGATGTCCGAGCCGAGGCGCGTGGCCTCGTCCGCCAGCCGCTCGTGCCCGAAGCCGTAGCCGTTGCCCTTGCAGACGGGGACGAGCCCCGGGAACTGCTCCTGCACCTGCTTGTGGTGTGCCCGCCAGCGCGCGGTGTCGACATAGAGCGTGAGCGCCATGGCCGGTCCCGGAACCTTTCTCGTGGCTGCTGTGTCAGAGCTCTGAATGTGCCAGAGGTCCGAACGTGTCAGAGGTCTGCAAAGGAATTGTGGCGGATCCGCCGGACGGGCGGGCCGTGCCGGGACGGGTCAGCGCCGCGACATGTAGATGTCGAGCGCCTTGTGGAGCAGCTTGTTGAGCGGGAAGTCCCACTCGCCGAGGTACTCGGCGGCCTGGCCGCCCGTGCCCACCTTGAACTGGATCAGGCCGAAGAGGTGGTCGCTCTCGTCCAGCGAGTCGGAGATGCCGCGCAGGTCGTAGACGGTCGCGCCGAGGGCGTAGGCGTCGCGCAGCATGCGCCACTGCATCGCGTTCGAGGGCCGGACCTCACGGCCGATGTTGTCCGAGGCGCCGTAGGAATACCAGACATGGCCGCCGACGACCAGCATCGTCGCGGCGGACAGGTTCACGCCGTTGTGCCGGGCGAAGTAGAGCCGCATGCGGTTGGGGTCCTCGGTGTTGAGGGCCGTCCACATGCGCTGGAAGTACGAGAGAGGGCGGGGCCGGAAGTGGTCGCGGATGGCCGTGATCTCGTACAGCCGCTGCCATTCCTCAAGGTCCTGGTAGCCGCCCTGGACGACTTCGACGCCGGCCTTCTCGGCCTTCTTGATGTTGCGGCGCCACAGCTGGTTGAAGTTCTTGTGGACCTCTTCCAGGGAGCGGTTGGCCAGCGGCACCTGGTAGACGTAGCGGGGCTGTACGTCGCCGAATCCGGCGCCGCCGTCCTCGCCCTGCTGCCAGCCCATACGGCGCAGCTTGTCGGCGACCTCGAAGGCGCGGGGCTCGATGAAGTCGGCCTCGATGTCGCGCAGGCGCTTCACGTCCGGGTCCTGGATGCCGGCCTTGATGGAGGGCGCCTCCCAGCGCCGGATGATCACCGGCGGCCCCATCTTCACGGAGAAGGCGCCCTGCTGCTTGAGGTGCGCGAGCATCGGCTGCAGCCAGTCGTCGAGGTTCGGCGCGAACCAGTTGATGACCGGGCCCTCGGGCAGATACGCGAGATAACGCTTGATCTTGGGCAGCTGGCGGTACAGCACGAGGCCCGCGCCGACCATCTCGCCGGTCTTGTCGTCGAACCATCCGAGGCTCTCGGAGCGCCACTCCGCCTTGACGTCTGCCCAGGCCGGGACCTGCATGTGGCTGGCCGAGGGCAGGCTCTGGATGTATGCCAGATGCTGCTCTCGGCTGATGGTCCTCAGGGTCAGGCTCATTCGGGGCGCTCCTCGGGCTGGTGTGTCCCCATGGGTACAGGGGCTCCGGCTCTCGCGCCGAAGCCTACTGCGCCCTGCGAGCGCCCCGTCTGGCCGTATGGAACCTGAGCCCCGACCGCCGCACGGCCGGGAGGCCGAAAGGTGTTGTCCGGCCGGTTGGACCGGCCGGGGTGGGAGGAGGCCGACCGGTGCGAAGACCGGTCGGCGGGCGGTCAGCCGAAGACCCCGCCGAAGAGGCCGCCGTGTGCCATGCCGAGGAAGAATCCGACGGCCGAGGCACCGAGACCCAGGATCAGTCCGAAGCGCTCCCGGGTCGTCACCGAGACGAACTGTCCGCCGGCACCGGTGAGGATGCCGATCAACCCCGTCCAGGAGCTGATCAGATGCAGGTTGTGGAACTGCGCCGTGATGAAGGCCGTCGCTCCGAGCACCAGGGTCACCGCGAGCAGGGTGTCCTGGAGCGGGTGGGGTTTGTGGTCCGTCGCGAGCAGCGAGCCGGCGATGTTGGGTCGCAATGTCTGTGCCATCTGGCACCTCCTGCGGAAGGCGGCGCATCGTAGCGCCATACACACCCTATGAGTACAGATTGACGGTCTTCCCGGTCGGATTTCAACCGGAAGCCGGAGTGCAGGTAGTCTGTACCGTCTGCACCGGTGTCTGCCCAGGCCACAGATTGCGTCATGTCAGGCCGAGACCCAGGTCACGGCACTGATCACGACACGGATTCCGCTCGGTTCTTCGACCGACGGCCCCGATTGTCAGTGGCGGCCGATACCGTTGCGTACGCATCACAACCCTCCTGCCACGGAACGACCGTGGCCGCTGAGTCCGAAGGAGGTGGGTTCCACATGCGTCACTACGAAGTGATGGTCATCCTCGACCCCGATCTGGAGGAGCGCGCTGTCGCCCCCCTGATCGAGAACTTCCTTTCCGTCGTCCGTGAGGGCAACGGAAAGGTCGAGAAGGTCGACACCTGGGGCCGTCGTCGTCTCTCGTACGAGATCAAGAAGAAGCCCGAGGGCATCTACTCGGTCATCGATCTGCAGGCTGAGCCCGCGATCGTCAAGGAGCTCGACCGCCAGATGAACCTGAACGAGTCGGTCCTCCGGACCAAGGTCCTCCGCCCCGAGACCCACTGAGCTCTCCAGCTCAGCTGATCTCGGGATTCGAGTAGCAGCACCAAAGCAGCCAGCACCAAAAGCAGCCAGCAGCAAACCCGCCGAGAGGTTCCCCCATGGCAGGCGAGACCGTCATCACGGTCGTCGGCAATCTTGTCGACGACCCCGAGCTGCGCTTCACCCCTTCCGGTGCGGCGGTCGCGAAGTTCCGTGTCGCGTCCACTCCCCGCACCTTCGACCGTCAGACCAATGAGTGGAAGGACGGCGAGAGCCTGTTCCTGACCTGCTCGGTCTGGCGTCAGGCGGCGGAGAACGTCGCCGAGTCGCTCCAGCGAGGCATGCGCGTCATCGTGCAGGGCCGGCTGAAGCAGCGGTCCTACGAGGACCGTGAGGGCGTCAAGCGCACGGTCTACGAACTGGACGTCGAGGAAGTCGGCGCCAGCCTGAAGAACGCCACGGCCAAGGTCACCAAGACCACGGGTCGAGGCGGCCAGGGCGGTTACGGCGGCGGTGGTGGCGGCGGCCAGCAGGGCGGCGGCTGGGGCGGAAGCTCCGGCGGCGGTCAGCCGCAGGGCGGCGGCGCTCCCGCCGAGGACCCCTGGGCGACCAGCGCTCCGGCCGGCGGCGGCCAGCAGGGTGGCGGCGGTGGCGGCTGGGGTGGAAACTCCGGCAGCTCCGGCGGCTCCGGTGGCGGCTACTCGGACGAGCCCCCCTTCTAGGGGCGGGGCTCGTACCCACACTTCTTGATCACACAGGAGAAACACCATGGCGAAGCCGCCTGTGCGCAAGCCTAAGAAGAAGGTCTGCGCTTTCTGCAAGGACAAGGTCACGTACGTGGACTACAAGGACACGAACATGCTGCGGAAGTTCATTTCCGACCGCGGCAAGATCCGTGCCCGCCGCGTGACCGGCAACTGCACGCAGCACCAGCGTGACGTCGCCACGGCTGTGAAGAACAGCCGTGAGATGGCGCTGCTGCCCTACACCTCCACTGCGCGATAAGGGAAGGGTGACCGAAACATGAAGATCATCCTCACCCACGAGGTCTCCGGCCTCGGTGCCGCGGGCGACGTCGTCGACGTCAAGGACGGTTACGCCCGTAACTACCTGATCCCGCGGAACTTCGCGATCCGCTGGACCAAGGGCGGCGAGAAGGACGTCGAGCAGATTCGTCGTGCTCGCAAGATCCACGAGATCGCCACCATCGAGCAGGCCAACGAGATCAAGGCCCGCCTCGAGGGCGTGAAGGTCCGTCTGGCCGTTCGCTCCGGCGACGCCGGTCGTCTCTTCGGCTCCGTCACCCCGGCCGACGTCGCTTCGGCGATCAAGGCTTCCGGTGGCCCCGAGGTCGACAAGCGCCGCATCGAGCTGGGCGCGCCGATCAAGACGCTGGGCGCCCACGAGACGTCCGTGCGTCTGCACCCCGAGGTTGCCGCCAAGGTCAACATCGAGGTCGTCGCGGCCTGACCGCTGCGCTCGGTAGAGCTGTGAGAAGGGCCGCACCTCAAGAGGTGCGGCCCTTCTTCATGACCTGAGGCAGGCGAGCGGCGAGGGGGTTTCACGTGAAACACCAGCGGCGTGCGGGGCTATATGAGCAATCCGAGCACCCCGAGCAGCACTGGAGTTTCCGGAGTTTCACGTGAAACAGAGCCCATCGATCGCCGTTTCACGTGAAACGGTCAGCGCGTCGCGCCCGTGACGACCCAGCGCCCGGAGCGGGAGCGCACCCACAAGGTCAGCATCCGTACGGTCATCATCAGCGTCATGGCTGCCCAGAGTGCGGTGAGTCCGCCGCCGAGGGTGGGTACGAGCAGCGCCACCGGAGCGAAGGCCGCAAGGGTGAGCAGCATCGCCCACGCCAGATAGGATCCGTCCCCCGCGCCCATCAGGACTCCGTCCAGGACGAAGACGATGCCGCTGATCGGCTGGGAAACGCCCACGAGGAGCAGAGCGGGCAGCGCTGCGTCCTGGACGACCGAATCGCTGGTGAAGAGCGGAAGGAACAAGGGGCGGGCGGCGATCACCAATACGCCGAGGATGACCCCCGAGGCAATGCCCCACTGGACCATGCGGCGACATGCGTCGCGGGCCCCCTGGGCATCACCCGCACCGAGATAGCGGCCGATGATGGCCTGTCCGGCGATGGCGATCGCGTCGAGCGCGAAGGCAAGCAGGCTCCACAGCCCCATGATGATCTGGTGCGCGGCGATGTCCGCGTCTCCGAGGCGGGCGGCGACGGCGGTCGCGATCATGAGAATCGACCGCAGCGACAGCGTCCGCACCAGCAGTGGGGCGCCGGCCTGGGCACAGGCCCGTATCCCGGCCGCGTCCGGCCGTAGCGAGGCGTCATGTCTGCGGGCGCCGCGGACGACGACGAACAGATACACCGCGGCCATGCCGAACTGGGCGATGACAGTGCCCCATGCGGAACCCGCGATGCCCAGGTCGGCGCCGTAGACGAGGACTGCGTTGAGGCCTGCATTGGCGACGAAGCCGCCGACGGCGACGAAGAGCGGGGTCCTGGTGTCCTGCAACCCCCGCAGGACACCGGTGGAGGCGAGCACGATCAGCATCGCGGGGATGCCGAGCGCCGAGATGCGCAAATACGTGGTTGCGTACGGGGCGGCGGTGTCCGAGGCGCCGAAGAGCTTCACCAGGGCGGGCGCTGCGGGGAGGACGGTGATGACTACGGCGGCACCGAGCAGCAGGGCCAGCCAGATGCCGTCCATGCCCTGACGGATGGCGCCGCGCAGATCGCCCGCGCCGACCCGTCGGGCGACGGCGGCCGTCGTGGCGTAGGCGAGGAAGACGAAGACGCTGACGGCGGTCATGAGGAGGGCCGAGGCGACGCCGAGACCGGCCAGTTGCGCGGTACCGAGGTGGCCGACGATCGCGCTGTCCGCCATGACGAAGAGGGGTTCGGCGACGAGTGCGCCGAACGCCGGAACGGCCAGTGCGACGATCTCTCGGTCGTGCCGGCGTCGGGTGTCCCTGGGTGCCGCGGGGGCCTGTGTCATGAGCACCAATCTAATCTTCCACAGGTAAGAGATGCAATGCATCTGTGGCCCTTACCATGCCTTCGATCGGGCGCGTCGCGGCGCGCCGTTTGCTGCGATCTTGGTCCGACCGGGAAAGTTTTTCTTCTGCACAGCCGGTGGATGGGGAAAGTGCAGGTCAGGATGGGTTTCCGTGAATAGCTGAGGGCTTGTTCACAGGCCTGTCCACCGGGTCGTGCACAGGTTTTGTGGAGTTCTCCACAGCATCGGGGCCGTCGTCCACATGGCCTGTGGATAACCAGATTGGCTGACGGTGCCCGCGGGCCTACCGTGGTGCGGCGCCCGCTCTCTCTTCCGTCCGTGGAAACCTCGCAAAAACGACGCGTCGGAACCGGAGTCGGGCCTCTTATTTGTCAGTGTCGTGCCGTAGGAATGAAGGGCACGGCGAGGTCCGCTCGGCGGACGGGAGGAGGTGGCCCGGTGAGTATCTCCGAGCCCTTGGACGACCCGTGGGCCGACAGCGGTCCCAGTGATCGTCTGCCTGCCTCCCGCCAGCGCCGCGACGGAGGCCGCGGGCGCGACGAGCAGCACGACCGCGACCGCGACAACGGCCCGTGGGACGGCTCGGGCACTTCCTTCGAACGTGTGCCCCCTCAGGATCTGGACGCGGAACAGTCCGTCCTCGGCGGCATGCTCCTCTCCAAGGACGCCATCGCCGACGTGGTCGAGGTCATCAAGGGCCACGACTTCTACCGGCCCGCACACGAGACCGTCTACACGGCGATCCTCGACCTGTATGCGAAGGGGGAGCCGGCCGACCCGATCACGGTCGCCGCCGAGCTCACCAAACGGGGCGAGATCACCAAGGTCGGTGGCGCATCGTATCTGCACACCCTCGTCCAGACGGTCCCGACGGCGGCGAACGCCGAGTACTACGCGGAGATCGTGCACGAGCGGGCGGTGCTGCGCCGCCTGGTGGAGGCCGGCACACGCATCACGCAGATGGGTTACGCGGCCGACGGCGACGTCGACGAGATCGTCAACAGCGCCCAGGCCGAGATCTACGCGGTCACCGAGCAGCGCACCAGCGAGGACTACCTGCCGCTCGGCGACATCATGGAGGGTGCGCTCGACGAGATCGAGGCGATCGGGTCGAGGTCGGGGGAGATGACCGGTGTGCCGACCGGTTTCACGGACCTCGACCAGCTCACCAACGGGCTGCACCCCGGCCAGATGATCATCATCGCGGCCCGTCCCGCCATGGGTAAGTCGACGCTGGCTCTGGACTTCGCGCGGGCCTGCTCGATCAAGCACAACATGCCGAGCGTGATCTTCTCGCTCGAAATGGGCCGCAACGAGATCGCGATGCGCCTGCTGTCGGCCGAGGCGCGCGTGGCCCTGCACCACATGCGGTCCGGCACGATGACCGACGAGGACTGGACCCGGCTCGCGCGCCGTATGCCGGACGTCTCGGCCGCGCCCCTCTACATCGACGACTCCCCGAACCTGTCGATGATGGAGATCCGCGCCAAGTGCCGTCGACTCAAGCAGCGTGCTGACCTGAAGCTCGTCGTCATCGACTACCTCCAACTGATGCAGTCGGGCGGAAAGCGGTCCGAGAGCCGACAGCAGGAGGTCTCCGACATGTCGCGAAACCTGAAGCTCCTCGCCAAGGAGCTGGAGCTGCCGGTGATCGCGCTGTCGCAGCTGAACCGTGGTCCCGAGCAGCGCACGGACAAGAAGCCGATGGTCTCCGACCTGCGTGAGTCCGGCTCGATCGAGCAGGACGCGGACATGGTGATCCTGCTGCACCGCGAGGACGCGTACGAGAAGGAGTCACCGCGCGCGGGCGAGGCGGACATCATCGTCGGCAAGCACCGTAACGGTCCGACAGCGACGATCACGGTCGCCTTCCAGGGCCACTACTCGCGCTTCGTGGACATGGCGCAGACCTGATCCGACGTGTTGTAGGGGTGCCACCCGCGGAGCATATGGCCCGTGACTCCCGGGCTGCGCTCAGCGCCTCGTCTCGTACCTGGTCAGGATCACGCCGCCGGGAAGCGTCCGCGTCTCCACCAGGTTCAGGTTCACCCAGTTGTCCAGCGCGGTGAAGAACGGCGTGCCGCCGCCCACCAGGACCGGCGCGGTGGCCAGCACGTACTCGTCGATCAGCCCGGCCCGCATGGCCGCCCCGGCGAGTGTCGCGCCGCCGATGTCCATCGGGCCGCCGTCCTCGGCCTTGAGCCGGGTGATCTCGGCGACCGCGTCGCCGGTGACCAGGCGGGTGTTCCAGTCGACCTTGTCGATCGTCGAGGAGAACACCACCTTCGACATGTCCCGCCAGCGGCGCGCGAACTCGATCTCCGCCGGGGTGGCGCCCGGCTGCTGGTCGCCGGTCGGCCAGTAGGAGCTCATCGTCTGCCACAGCTTGCGCCCGTACAGCGACAGGTCGGTCGCCTGCAACCGGTCGGACCAAAACTGGAACAGCTCGTCGCTCGGCACGCTCCAGCCGATGTCGTCGCCGGGCGCGGCGATGTAGCCGTCCAGGCTCAGGTTCATGCCGTAGATCAGTTTCCGCATGGCACCAGCCTTCCGTGAGTCGGTCTCACGCGTACAGACCGGCGCGGCGCGGGAAACTCATCGGTGCGCGATCGGAGCTCGCATGTAGTCCTCGTGCCCCCTGTCCGCCTGCTCGGACCCGTCCTGGTGTGCCGACCCCGGACAAATGCGCTCGACGTGAGGTGCCGGGCCGGGTGGACTGGTGCCATGACGACATCCATGGAAGAACTGCTTCCCACCACACGGCGGGCTCTGCTGCACCGTATCGCCGCCGCACAGGCCGAGGGGCGGGCGCCGTCGCTGGTCGCGGCGGTCGTCCGGGGCGGGGAGGCGGTGTGGCACGGGTCGCGGACCTCGGTGGACGGGCACGGGCCGGACGAGAACGTGCAGTACCGGATCGGCTCGATCACCAAGACCTTCACCGCCGTCCTCGTGCTGCGGCTGCGCGACGAAGGCGTGCTGGACCTCGACGATCCGCTGGAGAAGCACCTTCCGGGGACCGGCGCGGGTGAAGCCACGGTCGCCCAACTGCTCGCGCACACGGCCGGGCTGGCGGCCGAGTCGCCCGCGCCCTGGTGGGAGCGGACCCCCGGCTCTCTGCGGCCCGACCTCGCGGACGTCCTGGGTGAGCAGCCCTTTTTGCATCCGTCAGGTCGCCGGTTCCACTACTCGAACCCCGGATACACACTGCTGGGTGCTCTGGTCGAGGAACTCCGGGGCGCCCCCTGGGAAGACGTTCTACGACGTGAGGTGCTCGAACCGCTGGGGCTGCACCGGACAAGCGGGCAGCCGCAGGCGCCGCACGCGGGCGGCTGGGCCGTTCACCCCTGGGCCGACGTGATGCTTCCGGAACCGTCCGAGGATCTCGGACGGATGGCACCGGCCGGTCAACTCTGGTCCACCACGGGCGACTTGGCCCGTTTCGCGGTCTTCCTTGCCCGGGGCGACGACCGGGTACTCAGTGCCGGGTCCGTGCGGGAGATGCGGACCCCCGCCGCGCCGGCCGAGCCCGAGGATGTGGCGGCCGGTACCGCCTACGGTCTCGGCATGCAGGTCCAGCACCGGGACGGCCGGATCCTCGTGGGGCACGGCGGCTCGCTTCCCGGCTTCCTGGCGAGCCTCGCCATCAGCGTGGAGGACGATCTCGCGGCCGTCGTGCTGTCCAACTGCACCTCCGGTCCCGCGGTGGCGGCGGTCGGCGCCGATCTCGTCCGTATCGTGGCCGAGGCCGAGCCGCGGCTCCCGGAGCCGTGGCGGCCGTTGCCCGAAGTCGACGGGGCTGTACTGGAGTTGGCGGGCCAGTGGTACTGGGGGACCCAGGTCCATGCGCTGCGGCTGACAACCGACGGGGGTGTCTCGCTGGGGCCGATCTCCGGCAACGGCCGACGCTCGCGGTTCCGGGCCAACGGCGACGGCACCTGGACGGGACAGGACGGCTATTACGCGGGGGAGCCACTGAAGGCCGTACGGCGTCCTGACGGGTCCGTGAGCCACCTGGACCTCGGGTCGTTCGTGTTCACGCGGCAGCCGTACGAGGAGGGGGCTCCTGTGCCGGGTGGAGTGGACCCCGAGGGCTGGAGAGGGATCCAGTAGGCGCTCTGACAGCAAGAAGCGGCCTGTTTCACGTGAAACAGGCCGCTTCGGCGTGCACGGAGAAAGCTGTTCCAGCAGAGGAAGGCGTTCTGGAGGGGCTTCTCAGAGCGCCATCTTGAAGCCCACGTGCGAGGCCGTGAAGCCGAGTCGCTCGTAGAAGCGACGGGCGTCGGTCCGTGTGACGTCGGAGGTCAGCTGGACCAACTGGCATTCCTGGCGCCGGGATTCGTCGATGGCCCACTCGATGAGCTGTGTGCCGAGGCCGCTGCCGCGCTCGTCGGCGTGGACCCGCACGCCCTCGATGAGGGAGCGCGTCGCACCCTTGCGGGACAGCCCGGGAATGACCGTGAGCTGGAGGGTGCCGACGACACGGCCCTCGCGTACGGCGACCATCACGTGCTGGTTCGGGTCGCCGTTGAGTCGCTCCAGCGCTGCCAGGTACGGGCTCAGATCGTCCGGTGACTCCCGCTGGGCGCCCAGCGGGTCGTCGGCGAGCATGGCGACGACGGCCTGGACATCGTCCGCGACGGCGGGTCGTATCTCAAGATCTCCCATGGCCGCAGCCTACGCAGGAGCGGGCACGCTCGCCGATTCCACGGCCCGGACCAGTGGGGCGAGTTCGGGCTTGCCGGCCGCCTCGTCGAGCGCCTCGCGCAGGGCCGCGTCGTTGGTGGGCCGCGCCTCTTCGAGGAGCTTGAGGCCCTTTTCGCTGACATCGGTGTAGATCCCCCGACGGTCGGTCGGGCACAGGTAGCGCGAGAGCAGTCCGCGGTCCTCGAGGCGGGTGACCAGGCGGGTGGTGGCGCTCTGGCTGAGGACGACCGCGTCTGCGACCTGCTTCATCTGCAGATGGCCTCCCTTGCCGTCGTGCTGTCGGCTGAGCACATCGAGCAGGGAGTACTCGCGCACGCTCAGGTCGTGCTTGGCCTGCAGGGCGCGCTCGATGTGGGCCTCGATCCTCCCGTGGAGCAGGGAGAGGGCGCACCAACCCTGGGCGAGGGCGGTGAGTGCGGGGTCCGTAGCTGTCATGGCGTCTTCCTCCGTCCCGGAGCGGCTCAGAGCCAGCATAGAACACGTCCGCAATAGACCGCGCTTGCATATAGCCCGCGTCTGCAAGTATTGTGAACGCACGCAAAGCGCTTCTGCAATCGTCTGGGAAGGTGTATCCACCCATGCCTCTCGCGCTTCTGGCCCTCGCGATCGGGGCCTTCGGAATCGGCACCACGGAGTTCGTCATCATGGGCGTGCTGCCCGAGGTGGCCGGCGACTTCGGTGTCTCCATCCCCACCGCCGGACTGCTGGTGACCGGCTACGCCCTGGGCGTGCTGCTCGGTGCCCCGATCATGACCGCGCTCGGCACGAAGGTGCCCCGCAAGCGGATGCTGATGCTGCTGATGGGGCTGTTCGTCCTCGGCAACCTGCTCTCCGCCGTCGCCCCGGTCTTCGGCCTGATGCTGGCAGGCCGGGTGGTCGCCTCGCTTGCCCACGGTGCCTTCTTCGGTATCGGCTCGGTGGTCGCCGCCGAGCTGGTCGCGCCCGAGAAAAAGGCCGGTGCCATCGCCATGATGTTCAGCGGCCTCACCATCGCCAATGTGGTGGGTGTTCCCCTGGGGACGCTCGTCGGGCAGTCCGCGGGCTGGCGTGTCACCTTCGCCGGTGTCGCCGCGCTCGGCGTGATCGGACTGCTGGGCATCGCCAAGCTGGTCCCCGAGATGCCCAAGCCCGAGGGCGTGCACCTGCGGCACGAGCTGGCCGCTCTCAAGAACGTCCAGGTCCTGCTGGCCATGGCGATGACCGTGCTCGGCTTCGGTGGTGTCTTCGCGGCCGTCACCTACATCGCGCCGATGATGACGCAGGTGACCGGATTCGCCGACGGCTCCGTCACCTGGCTGCTGGTCCTCTTCGGCCTCGGCATGGTCGGCGGGAACCTGGTCGGCGGAAGGTTCGCCGACCGCGCGCTGATGCCGATGCTGTACGTGTCCCTCGGCGGCCTGGCTCTTGTGCTCGCCCTGTTCACGGTCACCGCGCACAACAAGATCCTCGCGGCCGTCACCCTCATGTTGATCGGCGCACTCGGCTTCGCGACGGTGCCGCCGCTCCAGAAGCGTGTCCTCGACCAGGCTCACGGCGCCCCCACACTGGCCTCGGCCGTGAACATCGGCGCCTTCAACCTCGGCAATGCCCTTTCGGCCTGGCTCGGCGGCCTCGTCATCGCGGCCGGGTACGGCTACACCGCCCCCAACTGGGTCGGCGCCGTCCTCGCCGCCGGTGCCCTGGTCCTCGCCCTCCTCTCGGCCGCCCTGGAGCGCCGCGCTAAGGCATCCAGCACGGTCGTCGCGGGCGGGGCGCCCACGGAGCAGCGAACGGCCGTCCACCACTGAGCCCTCGCGGACCAGCGGACCGCCGTCCACCAGAGAGCACCGCCCCACCACACCCACGGTCGAGCACCACCTCACGGCGCCGACCATCGAGCATCACCCCGCGATGCTCATCAGCAAGCAGCACCCCACAAGGAGAAACCCCGTCATGAGCACCACCACCACCGCTGTCGTCCCGCTGACCATCCAGGACGCCGAGTTCCTCGTCACCGCGGCCCGCCGTGCCGCCGAGGCCGCCGGGGTCACGGTCAGCGTCAGCGTCCTCGACGCGGGCGGCCACCTGCTCGCCTTCCGGCGCGACGACCGGGCCGTGCTGATCTCCGGGGAGACCAGCACCCGCAAGGCCTACACGGCCCTCCAGCTGGACTGCGCCACCGCCGACCTCGTCGACGCGGTCCGGCCGGACGGTCTCTTCCACACTCTGCCCACGGCGCTCGACCGGCCGCTGCTGTTCCTCGCGGGCGGTGTCCCGGTCCACCGCGACGGCCGTCTGATCGGCGCGATCGGCGTCGGCGGCGGGGTGCCGGAGCAGGACCACGGATTCGCCGTCGCCGCCGTGGAGGCTCTCGTCCAGGAGTAGGGGCGACTCAGCCCGCCGCCACCGTGAGGGGAGCGAACCGCCGGGTCCAGTCGCCGGGCAGCTCCGAGATGCCGTACGTCATCACCGAGTTGAAGGCGATGGGCGCCAGGCCGCGTTCCTTCACCCACGCCAGCAACTCCTCGTGCCGTACGTCGATGTCGGTGCGCAGCGGTCGGTCGGTGCGGGCGGCCAGCGAGGCGAACAGCGCCTTCGCCGTCTCCGTGTCATGGGCGATCAGCGGGCCCACCACATGCGTGTCCATGTTGGGCCAGGCCGCCGCGTACCCGGTGATCCGGCCGCTGTCCTCGGCCACGAGCAGGTGGTCGGCGAAGGCGGGCAGCCGCGTGATCACGTGGGTGCGGTCGGAGCCGAAGACCTCCTCGTCGAGCCGGAGGATCGCCGGGAGGTCCTCGGCCGTGGCAGGGCGCGTGGCGACCTCGGGTTCCGAGCCGCGAGGAGTGAAGTGGCCGCGGACCATCTCGGCCCGGCCGATGGCCTTGAAGCCCAGCTCTTCGTAGAGCGGGCGGCCGTACGGCGTCGCGTGCAGGGTCAGCGGAGTGGTGCCCATCCCGGCGACGATCTGCCGCATCAGCCGTCGGCCGACACCCTGGCGGGCGTACCGCTCGGCGACGAGGACCATGCCGATGGCGCCGAGCTCGGGGCGTTCCTGTGGTCCGTACTCGGTCACGATGCACGCCGTGACCAGACCGCCGTCGGGGTCGTCGATGCCGTAGCCCCTTCCTGCTGCGAGGAGCAGGCCCCACTTATGTTCCTCGCGGGGCCAGCCCCGGTCCTCGGACAGGTCGGCGCAGGCGGTGAGATCCCGAAGCGTCAGACGGCGGATGGGCAGATCGGCGAGGAAAGGTGTCGGCACGCAGGTCAGGCTGTCCGACACCCACCCCCGACGTCCACCGGTTTCCGGGTGATGGAGGGGCTTTTGGCCATGCCGGGCTCCCACTTGTGCGGACCGCCGACAGATGTTTCACGTGAAACAGCGACGCGCCCCACTAGCCTCGGCGCCTATGGCGAGACTTCATCTCTTCGACCTCGACGGAACGCTGCTGCACGGAAGCACCGCGCCCTTGGAGATCTCACGGCAGATCGGGCTGGAAGCCGAGACGGTGGCGATCGAGCAGGCGATCTCGGCGGGGAGGATCGGCCCGCCGGAGTATGCGGCGCAGGTGTATGCCCTGTGGACGGATCTGACCGAGGCACACGTGGCGGCGGCCTTCGCAGGGGCTCCGTGGTTGTCCGGTATCGAGGACGTCTGGGCGGAGATCAGGGGGCAGGGCGACTACTGCGCCGTCGTCTCCCTCTCGCCCTCCTTCTTCGTGGAACGGCTGACGGAGTGGGGCGCGCACGCGGCGTACGGCTCACGTTTCCCCGCGTTGCCGTTCACCGAGCCCGTGGATCCGGCGGGCATTCTCAGCGCCGCGGCCAAGGTGCAGATAGCGGACCGGCTCTGTGAAGAGTTCGGGGTGAAACGGGCCGACTGCATTGCCTACGGCGACTCGCTGTCGGACAGGGACCTTTTCGAAGCCCTGCCGGTATCAGTCGCGATCAACGCGGACCAGCATCTGGCGAGCCTCGCCACGCACTCCTACGCGGGGCTGGATCTGTGGGAAGCCTATGAATTGGTCCGACGTGCCGTGTAAATGAGGCAATTGAGCGTTCGCCCCCGCCAATTGGTGGCCACGGAACAGGGGACTTGTCTGTGGCGCGCCTGCCGGTAGGGTCGACTCCGGTTCGCGTCCGACGTGATGTACGCATGTCCCGTCGGACGGGCACGCAGACCCATGCAGCCTAACGGGACGGAGAGATCGGACACCCGCATTTTCCGTTATGCGACTCGGCGTTGACGCGGAGTGGGATGCTGCGATGAGGACAGTGCGGCCAATGTCACATTCTCGTCTTACTTGTCCGTACAGGGCAGGAATCCGGGTTGAATGTGGCCGCATTGGCCGACGGGGAGGGAACGGGGAAGGAAAGCAAACCGTCTGCGGGGGAAAGCAAGCAGCTTCCGATCGTGGAAGTGCGCAGACCGACCGAAAGATGTTCGAGGCGAGGCAGACCATGGACGCTCCGACCACCACGCCGGCCGACAACGGCACTTCTGGCGGCAACGGCGGGGGCGGCTGGTTCACGCCGCACAAGGAACCGGAACCTGCCGTCGAAGGGCAGGAGGCGGCCGAGGGCGGCCGTCTGGCCGGGCTGCGCCCGGTCGGCCGCCCCGCTCCGCGCGAGGACACACCGGAGCAGGAACGAATATCCCCAGCTCCGGACGAGGCAGGGCCCGGTCGCGAAGCGGCACACCGCGAGCAGGGGCCGCCCGCACACGCGGCCGCACACCGCGAGCAGGAGCCGCCGCCCGCATACGCAGCCGTGCGCACGGAGCCAGGGCCCGCCCACGACGCCGTACGGCCGCTGTCAGGCCCTCCGCAGCCCGAGCCCGGCTCCCCGCGGCCCGCACCCGCTCCTCAGCCGCGAGTGCCCGCCCAGCGGCCCGCGCCCCGCCCCGAAGGATCGCCGGACGCCGTGCTCATCCGGCGGACCATGGCCGAGGTCGGCCCCGTCGCCGACAAGGTCACCTCCTACTTCTACGCCCTGCTCTTCGTGCGGCACCCGGAGCTGCGGCCGCTGTTCCCCGCGGCGATGGACACTCAACGGGACCGGCTGCTGAAGGCGCTGCTGACCGCGGCCGAGCACATCGACAACACCGCCGTCCTCGTCTCGTATCTGCAGAACCTCGGCCGTGGCCACCGCAAGTACGGCACCCGGCCCGAGCACTACCCGGCCGTCGGCGAGTGCCTCATCGGCTCGCTCAGCCGGTACGCCTCCGAGAGCTGGGACGCGGAGACCGAAGCGGCATGGGTGCGGACGTACACGACGATCTCCCAGGTCATGATCGACGCGGCGGCCGCGGACGAACTGATGGCCCCGGCCTGGTGGTACGCAGAGGTCGTCTCGCACGACCTCAGGACCCCCGACGTCGCGGTCGTCACCGTCCGCCCCGATCAGCCGTACCCCTTCCTCGCCGGGCAGTACACCAGCCTGGAGACGCCCTGGTGGCCGCGGATATGGCGGCACTACTCGTTCGCCTCCTCGCCGCGCTCCGACGGACTGCTGTCGTTCCACGTGAAAGCCGTCCCGGCGGGCTGGGTCTCCAACGCGCTGGTGCACCGCGCGCGTCCCGGCGACATCATCCGGCTCGGCCCGCCGGCCGGTTCGATGACGGTCGACCACACCACCGACAGCGGGCTGCTCTGTCTCGGTGGCGGCACCGGTATCGCGCCCATCAAGGCTCTGGTCGAGGACGTCGCCGAGCACGGGGAGCGGCGGCCGGTCGAGGTCTTCTACGGAGCCCGCACCGACCACGACCTGTACGACATCGACACGATGCTGCGTCTTCAGCAGAGCCACCCCTGGCTCTCGGTGCGCCCGGTCGTCGACCGGCAGGCCCACCTCCAGCTCCCCGACGCCGTACGCGAGTACGGACCGTGGAACGAGTACGACGCCTACCTCTCCGGGCCGCCCGGCATGATCCGCAGCGGTCTGGATGCCCTGAGGGACATCGGCATCCCGTCGGACCGTATCCGCCACGACTCGGTGGAGGAGCTCGTCGGGGCCGGGGACTGATCGCGTAGCGGCGGGATCAGCCCAGGTCGGGCGCGTGCATCGCTCGTACGCCCTCGATGTTCCCGTCGAGGTAGTGCCGTAGGGACAGCGGTACGAGATGGACGGAGGCGATTCCGACGCGGGTGAACGGCACTCGCACGATCTCGTACTCGCCGCATGGCTCGTCCATCTCGGGACCGTGCCGCTGGGACGGGTCCATGGACTCCAGTCGGCACACGAAGAAGTGCTGCACCTTTACGCCGGTCGCGCCGCCGTCGTCGCCGATGTGCTCGACGGTGTCGACGAAGCACGGCACCACATCGATGATCTTCGCGCCGAGTTCCTCGTGCACCTCGCGGTGGAGCGCGTCGACGACGGTCGTGTCCTCCGGCTCGACCCCGCCACCCGGTGTGAGCCAGTAGGGATCGACGCCCGGCTTGGTGCGCTTGATGAGGATCAGGTCGTCGCCGTCGAGCAGGATGGCACGGGCGGTGCGCTTGACCACGGGTCGAACGGTCATGGGAGAAATGTGGCCCGGCTGGTTCCACGTGAAACATCGCGAAACGGCACAGCTTTCCTCAGGACCAGTCGGCCGCCGCACGCAGCAGCCATTCGTGCGCCCGCGCAATGTGCGGCATGGCCAGTGTGCCGGTGCGCACCACCAGGAAATACGTGCGCAGCGGAGGTACGGCCGGATCGAGGAGCGCCACGATGTCGCCACGTGCCAGGGCGTCGGCGCACAGATAACGCGGCAGCACCGCGAGGCCTGCGCCCGCGACGGCGCAGCCGAGCACTGCGCGCAGATCGGGGACGACAACGGTGCCCGAGGCGGCCGGGCGGGAGTCGAAGACCGAAGCCCAGTAGCGGGCGACGAGCGGCAGCGACTCGTGCACCTCCACGACGGGAAGGTCCTCCAGGACGTGGGCGCCCTTGCGGCGCAGTTTGCCGGGGCCGATGCGGGTGGCCCAGCGCGGAGAGGCGACCAGGACGTGTTCCTCGTCGCAGAGCGGAGTTGCCGTGAGCAGCGCGCCCCTCGGACGGGCCGTACTGATGGCCAGATCATGATGTCCGGCGGCCAGTCCCTCCAGGGTTTCCTCGGCATTCCCGAAGGAGGCGCGCAGTGTGAAGCCCTGGCCGTCGTCGCCTGTCAGCTCGGTGAGCGCGGGCAGGGCCCGTTCGGCGGTGAACTCCGGTGGCCCGGCGAGGTGCAGGGTGCGTAAGG
The DNA here is from genome assembly GCF_041051975.1 of Streptomyces sp. R21. Classification (GTDB taxonomy): domain Bacteria; phylum Actinomycetota; class Actinomycetes; order Streptomycetales; family Streptomycetaceae; genus Streptomyces. The sequence goes on from NZ_CP163435.1 coordinate 5,160,526, forward strand.
AGGAGTCCTCGTCCAGGCCGGTCTCGGCGATCTCGACCAGGGCGTCGAGGTGCGGGGCGGCCTTGTGCGCGAGCTCGTCACCGATGGTCGTGGGGGTCACTCCGCGCGCCTGCCTCAGGAAGAGCGGCCGTCCCAGCTGCCGCTCCAGGGTGCGGATCTGCGAGGTGACGGCCGGCTGGGAGAGCCCGAGCAGTGCGGCGGCGCGGGTGAAGGAGCCGGCCCGGTGCACCGTCACGAACGTGCGCAGCAGGGCCAAATCCATGGTGCCCCTCCCCTCTCAGCACCCCCGACCGAGCCCCAACTATAAATAAGTCGATAGGTCTCTGTCGCTACCGTGATTGGACACTGACACAGAGTCAACTAGCCTTGTTCGCGCGGTTCTTCGCGCGCAGAACCGGGGCGGTCCGAGCCACGAGGGGGGAGGCTCGGACCGCCCGTTGTACGGGGTGCCGTACTCACGTGTCGACGTGTACATGCGCATCCGGCGTACCGACCGGTCGCTCAGGAAGCGGTCAATCCGCCGACTCGTCGAGCGCACGCAGCACATCCGCCACCAGGTCCTCGGGATCCTCGGCACCGGCCGAGAACCGGATGAAGCCCTCCGCGACGGCGTCCCCGCCCCACCGGCCGCGCCGCTCCGCCGTCGACCGCACCCCGCCGAAGCTCGTCGCGTCGTCCACGAGAAGCAGCGCGTCGAGGAAACGGTCGGCACGCGCGCGCGTGGGCAGCGTGAAGGACACCACGCACCCGAAGCGCCGCATCTGCTGCGAGGCGATCTTGTACGAGGGATCGTCGGGCAGTCCCGGATAGCGCAGCCCGGTCACCTCGGGCCGGCCGCGCAGCGCCTCGGCGATCGTCAGGGCGTTGGCGCTCTGCCGGTCGGCGCGCAACTGGAGCGTAGCGAGCGAGCGGTGCGCCAGCCAGGCCTCCATGGGCCCGGGAATCGCGCCCACGATCTTCCGCCAGCGCCGTACGGGGGCCATCAGCGAGGCGTCGCGCGCGGTGACGTAGCCCAGGAGGATGTCGCCGTGCCCGGTGAGCATCTTGGTGCCGCTGGCCACGGAGAAGTCGGCACCCAGCTCCAGCGGGCGCTGCCCCAGCGGGGTCGCCAGGGTGTTGTCGACGGCAACCAGGGCGCCACGCGCGCGTGCCGCCTCGGCGAGCCGCCGTACGTCGCACACGTCGAGCCCGGGGTTCGACGGAGTCTCGATCCACAGCAGCTTCGCGCCGTCGAGCACTTCCAGCTGGGCGTCGCCGCCGGTCGGCGCGGTGCGCACCTCGATGCCGTACGCGGTCAGCTGCTCGCGCACCAGCGGCAGCACCTGGTAGCCGTCGTCCGGCAGGACCACGATGTCGCCGGCGCGCAGCTGGGAGAAGAGCACCGCCGAGATGGCGGCCATGCCGGAGGGGAAGGCCAGCGTTTCGACGCCGTCCTGCCCGGGTGCCTCCAGCTCGCCGATGGCGCGCTCCAGGAGCGTCCAGGTGGGGTTCTCGTCACGGCCGTAGGTGTACGGGCCGGTCGGGTCGCCGGGCAGATGGAAGTGCGCGGCGAAGACGGGACCCGGGAGGGTCGGCTCGTTCTTGACGGGTTCGGGCAGTCCGGCCCGCACCGCGCGCGTGCCGTCACCGCTGCCCGCGCCGAAATCCGCTGACCCTGACGTCATGCTGCCCGTCCCTCCAGTTGTTCCCGTATCGCGGCGAGCAGCCCCGGGCCCGCCGCCTCCACCATCTCAAGACACTCCTCGAAGTCGTCCATGCGTCCGTAATACGGATCGGGGACGTCGAGGCCGTCGCCGGCCGCGGGGTCGTAGGAGCGCAGCAGGCGCACCTTCTCCGCGTCCTCCTGGGTGGGTGCGAGGCGGCGAAGGGCCTTCAGATGGCCGGAGTCGAGGGCGACGACGAGGTCGAGGCGGGAGAACCACGACGCCCTGAACTGCCGGGCGGCGTGGCCGCTGTCGTAGCCGCCTGCCTCCAGCACGGCGACGGTGCGCGGGTCGGCACCGTCGCCCTCGTGCCAGCCGTCCGTGCCCGCGCTGTCGACCTCGACCAGGCCATCGAGTCCGGCCTGTGCCACCTGGGTGCGGAAGACGGACTCGGCCATCGGCGAGCGGCAGATGTTGCCGGTGCAGACGAAACAGACGCGGTAGGGCATCGGATGCTCTCAGTCCTTGCCGTCGGGAAGGACGACGTTGAGTGCCCAGGACACGATCGAGATGATCAGGCCGCCCAGAACGGCGGTCCAGAAGCCGTCGACGTGGAAGCTGAGGTCGAACTTGTCGGCCAGCCACGAGGTGAGCAGCAGCATCAGGGCGTTCACCACGAGGGTGATCAGGCCCAGCGTGAGGATGAAGAGCGGGAAGGTCAGCACCTTCACGATCGGCTTGACCAGGAAGTTCACCAGGCCGAAGACCAGTGCGACGAGCAACAGCGTGCCGACCTTCTTGCCGGTGCTGTCGCCGGTCAGGGTGATCTTGTCGAGCAGCCAGACGGCGACGGCCAGGGCCCCCGCGTTGGCGATCGTCTTGACTACGAAATTCTTCATGTGTCTGATCGTGGCAGAAGAGATCGGTTACGAGCACTGGCAAGGGCGGACGAGATCGATGAAGGCATTCCGGTTGGACGAACTGGAGGCGGAACGAGCCGCCAATGACGGTGCTTACCTGCAGTTTCTGCGCGAGCGGAACATGTCGGTCGGCCTCTACGCGCTCGACGCGGGCGACCCGGACCCGCAGAAGCCGCACCAGCAGGACGAGGTGTACTTCATCGTGAGCGGCCGTGCCTCGATCACGGTCGGTCTGGAGACCACCCAGGTGGCGCGCGGCAGCGTCGTCTACGTACCCGCGGGGGTCGCCCACAAGTTCCATCACATCACCGAGGACCTGCGGGTTCTGGTGGTGTTCTCTCCACCGGAGAGCTGACGTCGGCCTCAGGGTTCCCTAGGGGGAGGGTCAGGGGAGGACAAGGGCTGCGAGGCCCCCGTTGCTCCCTTTCCGCCCCTAGCATCGTGTGCAGGACATCGGAGACTGGACACGAGACTCGGAAACGGGCTCGTCACTGGGCAGAGAGAAGGACGAGAGCGATGCGAGAGATCTTCGCGAGTATGCCGTGGTGGGTGAAGTGGGTCGCGGTGCCGATCATCGCCCTGTTCGTGTTCGGCAGCCTCATAGCGAGCATCGTCGGCTTCGTCGTCGGACTGCTCTTCAAGGCGCTGATCTTCGTCGCGCTCGTCGGCGGACTGATCTATGTCGTACGGAAGTTCATGTCGAGCTCGTCGTCGCGCAGCGACTGGTGATACCGACCGGGTGAGCGACCGGTAACGGGGAAGCCGGTATCAGGAAGCGAAGGTTCCCCCTGGCGAGGGAAGTTTTCCGGCTGGGCCGTCTGTCAGCGCCGACGGGCGGTTAAAGTCCGGAATTCGACGCGGGGCCGATCCCCCGCGGGCAGCGCACAGCCCCCTCCCGTGTTCCCCCGCACGGGCGGCCCCCCTCGCGCTTCGGGAGCGACCCTTGGCCACGGTTGACATCACACCCGCAGAACCGCACGCTCCACCCGCCCAGCGGGGAACCCCGCCGACGGCACCCACCCCGCCCGCCGTGCCGGCCCCGCCGCGCACCCGAGAAGGGGCGCACGGCCTGCCTGTTCAGCCGCAGACGTCGCCCTCGGAGGCACACGACCCGCCTTCGGAACCGCACCCCACGACCCTCATCGGTTCGGTCCAGCGGGCGATGCACCTTCTGGAGGCCGTCGCCGCCCGCGAGCACGGAGCCCCGGCCAAACAGCTCGCCCGTGAGGCGGGCCTCGCGCTCCCCACGGCATACCACCTGCTGCGCACACTGACCTTCGAGGGCTATCTGCGCCGCGAGAAGGGCCTGTTCTTCCTCGGCGAGGCCGCCGAGCGGCTGAGCAGCAGCGGAGCGCAGCAGAAACGTCGCAGCACGATGAGCGACGCGCTCGCCCACTGGCGCGATTCGATCGGTGTGCCCGTGTACTACGCGATCTACCGCGACGGCGAGATCGAGGTCATCCACGTCGCCGACACCCCGGGCAATCCCGCGGTCGAGGAGTGGGCCGACTTCCGGGAGACCGGCCATGCCCACGCGATCGGCCAGTGCCTGCTCTCCCAGCTCGACGAGAAGGCCCGCCGCGACCACCTCGACCGCTATCCCGTGCAGTCCATCACCCCGTACACGGTGCGTGACGACCGCACCCTGCTGCGGCGCCTGGAACGGGTGGGACGGATGGAACCGGTCATCGAGCGGCAGGAGTACGCGCTGGGCGCGCTCTGTGCCGCGATCCCCCTCACGGCCGGCTCTACCGCCGCGACGATGGCCATTTCCGTGCCTTCCCACCAGGCCCATCGACTGCTGCCCGCGGCGCGCCAGTTGCAGGACGAGATCGGAAGGCTACTAGGGACACTCGCCATCTCTATCAGCATCTGAAAACTCACTCCTTGTGATCTGTCGTGCACGGTGAGCAATATTTCATCAGCGTCAGGGACGATTCCTGGCCAATCGACGGCAACGACGGGGTAGGCGATGCGCGAGTCGGTACAGGCAGAGGTCATGATGAGCTTCCTCGTGTCGGAGGAGCTCTCCTTCCGCATTCCGGTGGAGCTGCGATACGAGACCTGTGATCCGTACGCCGTGCGGCTGACCTTCCACTTGCCCGGTGACGCCCCGGTGACCTGGGCGTTCGGACGGGAGCTGCTGATCGACGGCGTCGGCCGGCCGTGCGGCGACGGCGATGTGCACATCGCGCCGGCCGACCCGGAGGCGTTCGGCGAGGTGCTGATCCGGCTTCAGGTGGGCTGTGACCAGGCGCTGTTCCGGTCGGGTGCGGCGCCGCTCGTGGCGTTCCTCGACCGCACGGACAAGCTCGTGCCACTGGGGCAGGAGCGCTCCCTCGCGGACTACGACGCCCACCTCGACCAGGCGCTGCACCGCATCCTGGCGGAGGAGCAGAGTGCGGGCTGAAGTCCGCGTCGCCGACAGTGGAGTAACGCTTCGCCACTCACATGGTGCAACGTTTCCAGACGCAGGACGGCTTCGACTTCAGCTTCGGCTTCAGTGCTTGCGGCGGCGTCCCTTGCCGCCGCGCACCGGAGTCCGCGTGCTCGCCTGTGCCTGTCCCTGTGCTGACGCCGGGGCCGATGCGTCCGTCCCTGCCGAGCGGTCCGCCGAGACCACCAGGGCCGCCAGCGCGGTGGTCACCGGCACCGAGGCGACCAGACCGATCGAGCCCACCAGGGTGCGCACGATCTCCTCGGCCACCAGCTCGCTGTTGGCGACCGCGCCCACACTGCTCTGCGCGATCGAGAAGAGCAGCAGCAGGGGCAGGGCGGCGCCTGCGTAGGCGAGGACGAGCGTGTTGACGACCGAGGCGATGTGGTCGCGGCCGATCCGGATGCCCGCGCGGTACAGCCCGCGCCAGCCCAATGTCGGGTTGGCCTCGTGCAGTTCCCAGACGGCCGACGTCTGGGTCACCGTCACATCGTCAAGCACACCGAGCGAACCGATGATGACGCCCGCCAGCAGCAGACCGCTCATGTCGATGGACGGGTACAGACCGTGGATCAGGCCGGTGTTGTCGTCCGTGTTGCCGGTCAGCGCGGCCCAGTCGATGAACCCCGAGCCGAGGATGCCGATCAGCAGCAGCGAGAGCAGCGTGCCGAGCACGGCGACCGACGTACGGGCCGACAGACCATGGCACACGTAGAGCGCGATCAGCATGATCGCACTGGCCCCGACCACCGCCACGACCAGCGGATTCGAGCCCTGCAGAATCGCGGGGAGGATGAACAGCGTCAGGATCATGAAGCTGACGGCCAGCGCGACGAGCGCCATCACACCGCGCAGGCGGCCCACCACCACGACGGCGAGCGCGAAGATCCCGGCGAGCAGCGCCATGGGGAACTTTCGGTTCACGTCAGCGACCGAGTACTGCAGATTCTTGGGCGCGGAGGGCTCGTAGGCGACCACGACCTTCTCGCCCTCGTGCAACTGCCGTGACTGGTCAGGCTGGACGATCTCCGTGAACGTGCGGCCCTTGTCCTTGCCGGTGTCGATCCGGATCGTCGCCTTCTTGCAGTCGCCGGTCGCCTCCTGCTGTGCCGACGAGCCCTCGGCGGTGGAGGTGTCGCCGGTCGGGGTGTCCCCGGAGGCGTTCACCGACTTGCAGTCCACCTTGTCGACCGCGGTCACCGTGGCCTGCTGGGTCTGGCGGTCGAAGCCGACACCCGTGCGTTCGTGCGCGGGGGCGCCGCCCGGCCACAGCACCACCAGACCGACGACGACCGCGACCGCGAACGGGATCAGGATCGCGGCGATGACCTTGCGCAGATGCTGGGAGACCGGGGCGGCGGGGCCGTGGCTGTGACTGTGCGAGTGGCCGGAGCCGTGTCCGTCACCCGGTCCCGGACCGTGCCCGTCACCAGGTCCCGGGCCATGACCGCCTCCTCCATGGCCTCCGCCCTGGCCGTGCCCGTGCCCGTGCCCGTTGCCGGGGCCTTGGCCGCGGGGCGGCTCGGACGGCGGAAACGGGGGCTGCTGCATCGTGGTCACCGACCGATCATCGCAAGAACGACAGGGGCCCTCTGTTCAGCGCGCCAGATATGACGCTAGCGTGGAGGCACCTTTGCACACGCGGGAGCTCGGAGCACCGGGCTGAGAGGGCGCTGACCTTCGTCCCAGCGATGTTTCACATGAAACATCGGAGGACGGAAGCCGCTGCGTCGACCGCCGAACCTGTTACCGGGTAATGCCGGCGTAGGGAGTAGGTCTCATGACCAACAAGGACGTACGCACGCCTGCCTCCAGCCAGACGGACGGGGCGACCGCCCCTGCCGAAAACGGCGAGGTCGGGAAGTCCATCGGCTGGCACAAGGGGTATGTCGAGGGTTCGCGCCCCGACCTCCAGGTGCCGGTTCGTCAGGTGCACCTCACCAACGGGCAGTCCGTCACGCTGTACGACACCTCCGGCCCGTATACCGATCCGACCGTCGACACCGACGTACGCCGGGGCCTGGCGCCCCTGCGTGAGAACTGGATCATTGCCCGCGGCGACACCGAGGAGTATGCGGGCAGGCCCGTCCGCCCCGAGGACGACGGGATCAAGCACACCTCGCCGCGCGGGGGCCTGCGGAACCTCGACGCCGTCTTCCCCGGACGGCCGCGCCAGCCGCGCCGGGGCCGGGACGGGCAGGCGGTGACGCAGCTCGCGTACGCCAGGCGCGGGGAGATCACGCCCGAGATGGAGTTCGTGGCGGTCCGCGAGAACGTCGACCCCGAGGTCGTCCGTGAGGAGATCGCGGCGGGTCGCGCGGTCCTTCCGGCGAACGTCAACCACCCGGAGATCGAGCCGATGATCATCGGCAAGCGGTTCCTGGTGAAGGTCAACGCCAACATCGGCAACTCCGCGGTCACCTCCTCCATCGAGGAGGAGGTGGACAAGATGACCTGGGCGACCCAGTGGGGCGCCGACACGGTCATGGACCTGTCCACCGGCCGCAACATCCACACCACGCGCGAGTGGGTCCTGCGCAACTCCCCCGTCCCCATCGGCACCGTGCCGCTCTACCAGGCGTTGGAGAAGGTGGATGGCCGCGCCGAGGAGCTGACCTGGGAGATCTACAAGGACACGGTCATCGAACAGGCCGAGCAGGGCGTGGACTACATGACGGTCCACGCGGGCGTGCGTCTGCCATATGTGCCGCTGACCGCGAACCGCAAGACGGGCATCGTCTCGCGTGGTGGCTCGATCATGGCGGCGTGGTGTCTGGCGCACCACAAGGAGAGCTTCCTCTACGAGAACTTCGAAGAGCTGTGCGAGATCCTCGCGGCGTACGACGTCACGTACTCGCTCGGCGACGGCCTCAGGCCCGGGTCGATCGCGGACGCCAACGACGAAGCGCAGTTCGCCGAGTTGAGGACGCTCGGGGAACTCAACACGATCGCGAAGCGTTTCAATGTTCAGACCATGATCGAGGGCCCGGGACATGTTCCGATGCACAAGATCAAGGAGAACATCGACCTTCAGCAGGAGATCTGTGATGAAGCTCCGTTCTATACGCTCGGCCCGCTGACGACGGACGTCGCGCCGGCGTACGACCACATCACCTCCGGCATCGGTGCCGCGATGATCGCCTGGTGGGGCACGGCCATGCTCTGCTACGTCACGCCAAAGGAACACCTGGGCCTGCCCAACCGTGACGACGTCAAGACCGGCGTCATCACCTACAAGATCGCGGCCCATGCAGCGGACCTCGCCAAGGGACACCCGGGCGCACAGGAGTGGGACGACGCACTGTCGGACGCCCGCTTCGAGTTCCGCTGGGAGGACCAGTTCAACCTGGCCCTCGACCCCGACACGGCACGGGAGTTCCACGACGAGACACTGCCGGCAGAACCCGCCAAGACGGCCCACTTCTGCTCCATGTGCGGCCCGAAGTTCTGCTCCATGAAGATCTCGCAGGACATCCGCCGGGAACACGGAGGTACGAAGGCGGAGGTCGAGGAGGGAATGGCGCAGAAGTCGAAGGAGTTCGCGGCCGCGGGCAACCGGGTCTATCTGCCGCTGGCGGACTGAGGCTCCCACCGTGGTTCGTGTCGGACGCTGAGGCTCCCACCGTGGTTCGTGTCGGACGCTGAGGCTCCCACCGTGGTTCATGACGGACTGAGGCTTCTGCCTTGGTCCGTGACCGGTAGCCGTCCGCTGCACCGGGATGTGCAGCGGACGGGCCCGGGGCCGGATTCTGTGGGCAGACTGGCCGCATGACTTCGACCTCGATGAGCAAGGGCGGCAACCTGCCGGTTGACGCCGCCGCTGTTCAGGCCGTGCTCGGCTGGTCCGGGGGACCCGGTGCGCCGGACGCCGACGCCTCGGCGCTGCTGCTCGGCGCTGACGGAAGGGTGCGCGACGACGGCGACTTCGTCTTCTACAACCAGCCGCAGCACGCCTCCGGCGCCGTACGCCATCTCGGCAAGCGGCGGGACGCGGGGGCGACGACGGACACGGTCGAGGTGGATCTGCGGGCCCTGGAGCCGGGCATCGAGCGAGTCGTCCTGGGCGCCTCGGCCGACGGCGGGACCTTTGGCGACCTCACCGGACTGACGCTCAGGCTGCTCGACGCCGGGACACAGGACGAGATCGCGCGGTTCGAGATGGAGGCGACGACGGAAACGGCGTTCATCGGCGGGGAGTTGTATCTGCGCGCGGGCCGGTGGAAGTTCCGCGCGGTCGGACAGGGATACGCGTCCGGACTCGCCGGCCTCGCCACCGACTTCGGCATCAGTGTCGACGAGGAGACGGAGCCACAGGCGGAGTTGGGCGCCTCCGCGACCGCGCAGGCGGCCGCGTACCCGCCCGCGTCCGCCGGCGCGCCGGCGGCCCCGCCGACAGCCATGCCCATGCCGCCCACACCTGCGGCGCCCCCAGCCGTCGTACCGCAAGCGGCATCGCCCGCCCCCGCCGCGGCCCCACGCCTCAGCAAGGGTGAGGAGCGGTTGCCGGTCGACATGCGCAAGCGGCTCTCCCTGCGCAAGGAGCAGGTGGCGGTCAGCCTCAGGAAGCACGGTGCGGCGGGGGTGACGGCGCGCGTCCTGCTGGTGCTCGACGCCTCGGGCTCCATGTCGTTCCTGTACTCGAAGGGGGTCGTCGCCGACGTGGTGGAGCGGATGGCCGCGGTCTCCGCCCAGTTGGACGACGACGGGGTGATGCAGGCCTGGACGTTCGCCTCCAATCCGGCGCGGCTGCCGGATCTGACCCTGGGTGAACTGCCGCAGTGGCTGGAGCTCCATGTACGGGTCGGCGAGCTGACGCTGTTCCGCCGCAAGAAGCCGAAGAAGGGTCTGCTGCCCGGACAGGTGGACATGCGGGCGGTCGGCATCCAGAACGAGGAACAGAAGGTGATCGCCGAGGTTCGCACGTATGTGCGGGAGAATCCGGCCGCCGATCCCACGCTGGTGCTGTTCTTCTCCGACGGAGGTGTCTACCGCAACAAGGAGATCGAGAAGGAGTTGCGCGAAGCGGTGGAGGAGCCGATCTTCTGGCAGTTCGTGGGGCTGGGGCGGTCCAACTACGGCGTGCTCGAACGGTTCGACACGCTGCCGGGCCGGCGCGTCGACAACGTCGGGTTCTTCGCCGTGGACGACATCAGTACAGTCCCGGACCCGGAGCTGTACGACCGGCTTCTCTCCGAGTTCCCGTCCTGGATCACCGCGGCGCGGCAACAGGGCATCGCCTGAAGCCTGAAGCGGGCCCACCCGTATCCGCGCACGCCGGAAGCCGGGCCCGCGCTCATGGGATGCGGGCCCGGCTTCCGGGCGTTACTCCGGCTGGTGCTCGGGCCCCCCGAAGTCCGGGCTGGAGAAGTCCGGGCTGGAGAAGCTCGGCCGCGGGCCCGCCGCGGGCCCGCCGTCGGGGCTGCTGAACCCCGGCCGGTCATAGCCGAGTTGCGGGATGCGGCTGGGCGCCGGTGAGGGGCGGCGCCCCAGGGCTGCCGAGCCCGGATCGGCGAGCGCCTCCCGGAGGAACGGCAGGATGCCGTGCTCCAGCAGGGCGTCGTGCCAGGCTTCCCTGGCCCGGGCCACCTCCTCGTACAGCTCGCTGCGTGCTCCGGCACGGACGGAGGAGGAGCTGTTGCGCAGTGCCGTCAGCAGCAGTCCGACCGCGGCGACCAGGATGGCGGCCGCGGTGATGGCACCGAAGACCCACCCCGTGGTGAGGAGGGTCTTGGCGATGGTCGGCTCGGGCTTGAGCATCGTCAGGATGTAGCCCACGAGCAGGAAGATCGCCGCGGCGGTGCCGGCGAGGACGGGGGCGAGCACCGCGACGACGGCGCCGGCGCCGGCACCGGCGGTTTCGCCCACCTCGCCCATGGTGGCGGCAAGCCCCACCGCTGCCGCGCCCGGCTCCGTGGAACCGGCCTCCTCGCTCATCGTGGCGGGGGACGGCGCCGGCTGGCGCAGTTCCTCTCGGATGTTCACGTAGTGCTGGTACTCCGTCGCCGCGGCCGCCGTGATGAGCACGGTGGCGTTGAGCGCCATGGTGCGCAGTTGTTCGGGGTTGAGCCGCTGTCCCACAGCGGCCAGTTCAGGGCGGTGTGGTGCGGAGCGCAGCGCCTCATCGAGGATCCGCTCGTATTCCTGGCGGTCCTCGCTCAGCAGGTGCTGCGGAACGCTGTTCATGTGCATCCCCCGATGCTCCGTAGGGCTTGGGGCTCGCACGCTGACGAGCCGTCGGGCAGAAACGGAGGGGAGCCTGCTACGGATAAGCCGATGGTAGAGCGGTGACGGCACGCGGTGACAGGGGGTTTCCGGAAATTGCCCTCTGGCCAGCGAAGTCCTTCGAGGGGGACGCCTGCCCGTTGAACGCTCAGCTACCCAGCGGAAGTTGCTGGACCAGCAGCTTTCCGGCCATGGTCACTCCACCGTCCATCGCGATGGCCAGACCGTCGGCGTAGACGTGCGGTCCTTCGACCACGGGGCCCGTGTCGTCCTCGCCGTCCTCGGAGCCGACCTCGCCCAGAAGGTACGGAATGGGGCTGTGACCGTGCACGATGCGGTTGCCGCCGAAGGCGCCCAGCAGTTCGCGGACGGCCTCGGCGCCGCCGTCGTCGCGGAAGGCGAAGCGCTTGGTGAACTTGCGGAAGAGGTCCCAGCACTCGTCCGCGTCATTACGGGTGAGGGCTTCGCGGACGTTGTCGTTGACCGCCTCGATGGAGTCGCCGTAGTCGAGGTAGGCGGTGGTGTCGGAGTGCACCAGGAGGTGTCCGTCGACCTGCTCCATGGCGTCGAGGCGGGCCATCCACTGGAGGTGGTGGTCCTGGAGGCGGTCCATGTCGGTCTTCTGGCCGCCGTTGAGAAGCCAGGCGGCCTGGAAGGTGGCGGTTCCCGCGCCGGAGTTGACGGGGGTGTCGCCGAACCGCCTGGCGCCGAGCAGCAGCAGCTCGTGGTTGCCCATGAGCGCCTTGCAGTAGCCGCCGGCCGCGGCGGCTTCGGCGGACAGCCGCATCACGAGATCGATGACGCCGATGCCGTCCGGGCCGCGGTCGGTGAAGTCGCCGAGGAACCACAGCCGGGAGGTGCCGGCGGACCAGTGGCCCGAGGTGTCGATCAGGCCCTGCTCGTGGAGTGCGAGGACCAGCTCGTCGAGGTAGCCGTGCACGTCGCCCACGACGTACAGCGGACCGGGCCCGTCGTCCGGTTGGGGCGCCGCAGGTACGGCCTCGGGGTCGACGATCACCTGAACCGTGTCACCCCGGTTGATGACGGGCAGATCGCGCCGCGTGGGCGTGTACCCCTCGGGTGCGACGACCGGTCCAGTGGCCTCGCCGGGAGGCGTGGTCTGCGCATACGGACCGGTCTCGTGGACGTACGCGGGCACCCGGAAGTCGCGCAACGTGTCCGTCCGCACCACCTCGGGTCCCTGACCGGCCCCCTGAGTCATCGACCCCTCCACCACCATCGCGCCGCATCTGCACCCGTTCGGACTGCCTGGTCGCAGCGGCCCGCGGTGTCGTGGGCCCATCATAGGAATGCGGATCGCGCCATGTGATGACCCAGGGGTGGTGAATCGGAGAAGGAGCCCAGTTCACCGGGGTTTTCGCCCGAATTGGGCGGGCCTTTCCGTGCGGGACGTCCCCCTGACGCCCCGCCGGAGCTCCGCGGGACGCCGACCACCGGCCGCCGACGCCCGCAACCGCTTACTCCTCCTCGGGCGACCGGGGCGGACTGACCGTCGTCCGCGGCGAGCGGCGCTCGGAGGATGTCCGCACGATCAGCTCGGTCGGTATCACCTGCTCGACCGGTTGGTCCGATTCGAGCCCTTCGATGGCGTCGATGAGGAGTTGCACCACCGCGGTGCCGATCCGGCGCGGCTTGAGGGACAGGGTGGTGATGGGCGGCTCGGTGCCGGCGTAGACGGTGGACTCGCTGCAGCAGACGATGAGCAGGTCGTCCGGTACGCGCAGGCCGTAGCGCCGGGCCGCGGCCAGCAGGTCGGTGCCGTTGGGGTCGAAGAGCCCGTAGACGGCGTCGGGGCGGTCGGGCCGGGCGAGCAGCCGGTCGGCGGCCACGGCGCCCGCGCACGGATCGTGCGCCGGATAGGCCTCGTACACCGGATCCTGGCCCACCCGCTCGCACCAGCGCAGGTATGCGGTCGTGGAGAGGTGGGTGTAGGTGTCGGTGGTGGTGCCGGTCAGGAGGCCGATGCGGCGGGCGCCGGCGTCGGCCAGGTGGTCGAGGATGCCGAGGACGGCGGCCTCGTGGTCGTTGTCGACCCACGCGGTGACCGGGAGCGAGCCGGCCGGGCGGCCGTCGGAGACGACCGGTAAGCCCTGCCGGACCAGCTCGCTGACCACCGGGTCCTGGTCGGACGGGTCGATGACGACCGTGCCGTCCAGGGCGACGTTCGACCACACGTCGTGGCGCGAGGTCGCGGGGAGGATGACCAGGGCGTAGCCCCGGGCGAGCGCTGCCGAGGTGGCGGCTCTCGCCATCTCCGCGAAGTACGCGAACTCGGTGAAGGTGAAAGGTTCATCCCCGTACGTCGTCACAGTCAGGCCGATCAGGCCCGACTTGCCGGTACGGAGGGTTCGGGCCGCGGCCGACGGGCGATAGCCCAGCCGGTCGGCGACCTCGCGGACATGGCGTCGGGTGGCGTCCGGGAGCCGGCCCTTGCCGTTGAGGGCGTCCGAGACAGTCGTGATCGAGACTCCGGCGGCCGCGGCCACGTCTCTGATGCCCGCTCGGCCCGGTCGACCGCCTCGGCGGGTGGTCTCCGCCCGGCTCACCTGGTGCTTCCCTGCTGCTGTCATGGCGAGCCGATAGTAGGGCTCATGCGGTGGGGTAGTGCGGACGCATATGCACTCGTTGACAGGCACGTTTCTGCATGGTCATTTGCGCTTAACTGCCTTGGAAACAAAGGGAGTTGAACGATCCAATGGCAGGACGTGACTTGTCGGCACGCATAGGCCTGCCAAGTCGGCGATGTTTCGAAGAGGTCTCAACTCACCTTCACGAGGGATGCGCGCCACGGCGCGAGCCACCGGCGCGTACCGAAATAAGTGGCGCGCCCCCCGTTTCGTCCGCCTTCGTGCGGTGATGCCCGTGGGGCGCATGTGGTTGTCCACAGCCCATTCGCACCGGCGCCGAATCCTCATAAGGTGAGAAGCATTGGAAGCCGGTGGCGTTCATGAGCCGGTGCGGGTCACGAGGAGGACTGCGGTGAGCGAGACGAGCCCCAAGCTGCGTGCCGAGTTGGCGGGAATTCCCACCTACAAGCCCGGCAAGCCCGCCGCGGCCGGGGGTCCGGTGGCGTACAAGCTGTCGTCCAACGAGAACCCCTATCCGCCGCTGCCCGGCGTGATGGAGAGCGTGACCGCCGCGGCCGGCAGCTTCAACCGGTACCCGGACATGGCGTGCACGGGCCTGATGAACGAGCTGTCGGAGCGCTTCGGCGTCCCGCTCACCCACCTGGCCACCGGCACCGGCTCGGTCGGGGTCGCGCAGCAGCTGCTCCAGGCCACCAGTGGCCCCGGCGACGAGGTCATCTACGCCTGGCGGTCTTTCGAGGCGTACCCGATCATCACCCAGGTCAGCGGCGCGACCTCGGTGAAGGTGCCGCTGACGCCGGGCGATGTGCACGATCTCGACGCGATGGCGGACGCGATCACCGACCGGACCCGGCTGATCTTCGTCTGCAACCCGAACAACCCGACCGGCACCGTGGTGCGCCGGGCCGAGCTGGAGCGGTTCCTCGACCGGGTGCCCGGTGACGTGCTGGTCGTGCTCGACGAGGCCTACCGCGAGTTCATCCGCGACAACGACGTGCCGGACGGCGTCGAGCTCTACCGCGATCGCCCCAATGTCTGTGTGCTGCGCACCTTCTCCAAGGCGTACGGCCTCGCGGGCCTGCGTGTCGGCTTCGCGATCGCCCATGAGCCGGTGGCGGCGGCGCTGCGCAAGACGGCGGTGCCCTTCGGGGTCAGCCAGCTGGCGCAGGACGCCGCGGTCGCCTCGCTGCGCGCCGAGGACGAGCTGCTGGGCCGGGTCGGTTCGCTGGTGTGCGAGCGCACGCGCGTGGTCGAGGCGCTGCGCGGACAGGGCTGGACGGTGCCCGAGACGCAGGCCAACTTCGTGTGGCTGCGGCTGGGGGAGCGCACGCTCGACTTCGCGGCCGCCTGCGAGCAGGCCGGGGTCGTCGTGCGGCCGTTCGCCGGGGAGGGTGTCCGGGTGACCATCGGCGAGACCGAGGCGAACGACATCTTCCTGAAGGTGACGGAGGGGTTCCGCCAGGAGCTCTGAGCCCGGACGGGTCTGCTCCTCGGCCGCGACGTGATCCGCCGGACAGGCGCTAGTCCTCCAGGAGTTCCACGCGTACGGGGTCACCGTCGCGCACGGTGGCCAGCCGGCGCGGGTCGCCGTCGAGGCGGCCGAGGAGGTTGCACGGGCTCGCGAGGCGGCATTCGTCGCCCCGCGAGACCGGCGTGGGCCCGTAGGGGAGCGCGAGGGCGTCGCCGTCCGTCCAGAAGGCCACGGTGCCCGGCTCCACGACCTGGCGGGCGCCGTCCTCGCGGGCGGCACAGACGCCGGTGTCGAAGTAGACCTCCTCGCCCCAGGTGCGGGCGGTGGAGACGAGCGGCAGTGCCCGGGCGAGGGACCGGACGGTCGGGGTGTCGTCGAGGGTCGCGGTGAGGTTTCCCGCGGGCCAGGAGATCCGTATCTGCATGGAGCGGATTCAACAAGATGTTGAAGTTCTTGCCAAGGGGCCCGCGGGAGCGATCGCCCTCTCGGCGCCCCTTCGCGCCGGGGGCAACCGGTCCACGGTGCCAGGGACCAGCCGGTCCACAGTGAGGGACCCCCCGCCTCTCCACCCTCGAACGGGCATGCGTCATAATTGCTTGTGAATGTGAACGCGTTCACAAACGTGTCCCGGTTGCTCCCGTGATGTGTGTGTTCAACGGGGCAAACTGCCGCTGTGACCACGGCGACGTAAGGAGACTGACGACGTGGAATTGGCTTTGGCGCCGGAGACTCTGGCGCGATGGCAGTTCGGCATCACCACCGTCTACCACTTCCTCTTCGTCCCCCTGACGATCTCTCTCGCCGCGCTCACCGCCGGCCTGCAGACCGCCTGGGTGCGCACGGAGAACGAGAAGTACCTCAGAGCCACCAAGTTCTGGGGCAAGCTCTTCCTGATCAACATCGCCATGGGTGTCGTCACGGGCATCGTGCAGGAGTTCCAGTTCGGCATGAACTGGTCCGACTACTCGCGCTTCGTCGGTGACATCTTCGGCGCACCGCTCGCCTTCGAGGCCCTCATCGCCTTCTTCTTCGAGTCCACCTTCATCGGGCTGTGGATCTTCGGCTGGGACAAGCTGCCGAAGAAGATCCACCTCGCCTGCATCTGGATGGTCTCGATCGGCACGATCCTGTCGGCGTACTTCATCCTCGCGGCCAACTCGTGGATGCAGCACCCCGTCGGCTACCGGATCAACAAGGTCAAGGGCCGCGCCGAACTCACCGACTTCTGGCACGTCCTGACCCAGAACACCGCGCTCACTCAGGTCTTCCACACGCTCTCGGCCGCCTTCCTCACGGGCGGGGCCTTCATGGTGGGCATCGCGGCCTTCCATCTGACCCGCAAGAAGCACATCCCCGTGATGAAGACCTCGCTGCGGCTCGGTCTGGTCACCGTCATCATCGGCGGAATGCTCACCGCGATCAGCGGTGACACCCTCGGCAAGGTCATGTTCAAGCAGCAGCCGATGAAGATGGCCGCCGCCGAGGCCCTGTGGGACGGCGAGGCGCCCGCGCCTTTCTCGGTCTTCGCCTACGGCGACGTCGACAAGGGGCACAACAAGGTCGCCATAGAGATCCCGGGACTGCTGTCCTTCCTCGCCAACGACGACTTCAGCTCGTACGTCCCCGGCATCAACAACGTCAACAAGTCCGAGCAGCAGAGGTTCGGCCCCGGCGACTACCGGCCGAACATCCCGGTCGCGTACTGGGGATTCCGCTGGATGATCGGCTTCGGGATGACGTCCTTCGCCCTCGGGCTGGCCGGACTCTGGCTGACCAGGAAGAAGTTCATGCTGCCGCAGCACCTGAGGGTCGGTGACGACGAGGTGCCGCACCTGGTCCTCTTCAAGAAGAAGGCGCTCGGCCCGACGCTCACCAAGTGGTACTGGCGCCTGGCCATCCTGACCCTGGGCTTCCCGCTGATCGCCAACTCCTGGGGCTGGATCTTCACGGAGATGGGCCGTCAGCCGTGGGTCGTCTACGGCGTGCTGCAGACCCGGGACGCGGTCTCCCCCGGTGTCTCGCAGGGCGAGGTCCTCACCTCGATGCTCGTCTTCACGGCGCTCTACGCGATCCTCGCCGTCGTCGAGGTCAAGCTGCTCGTGAAGTACGTCAAGGCCGGCCCGCCCGAGCTCACGGAGGCCGACCTCAACCCGCCCACGAAGATCGGCGGCGACACCCGTGACGCCGACAAGCCGATGGCCTTCTCGTACTAGGCCAAGGGAGCTGCTGAGTCATGGAACTTCACGACGTCTGGTTCGTCCTCATCGCGGTCCTCTGGATCGGCTACTTCTTCCTGGAGGGCTTCGATTTCGGGGTCGGCATCCTCACCAAGCTGCTGGCCCGTGACCGCGCCGAGAAGCGGGTGCTGATCAACACGATCGGACCCGTCTGGGACGGCAACGAGGTCTGGCTGCTCACGGCGGGAGGCGCGACCTTCGCCGCCTTCCCGGAGTGGTACGCCACGCTCTTCTCCGGCTTCTACCTGCCGCTGCTGGTCATCCTGGTCTGTCTGATCGTGCGCGGTGTCGCCTTCGAGTACCGGGCGAAGCGGCCCGAGGAGAACTGGCAGCGCAACTGGGAGACGGCGATCTTCTGGACCTCGCTGATCCCGGCGTTCCTGTGGGGCGTGGCCTTCGGCAACATCGTGCGCGGAGTGAAGATCGACTCCGATTTCGAGTACGTGGGCAACTTCTGGGATCTGCTCAACCCGTACGCCCTCCTGGGCGGTCTGGTCACGCTGACGCTGTTCACCTTCCACGGGACGGTGTTCGTCGGGCTCAAGACCGTCGGGGACATCCGGGCGCGGGCGCGGAAGCTGGCACTGCAACTCGGGCTGGCCACAGCTGTGCTGGCATTGATCTTCCTGCTCTGGACGCAGGTCGAGAACGGTGACGGCAGGTCGCTGGTCGCGCTGGTCGTGGCCGTGGCAGCACTGGTCGTGGCGCTGGTCGCGGTCAACGCGGGGCGCGAGGGCTGGGCGTTCGCGCTGTCGGGGCTCACCATCGTGGCGGCCGTCGCGATGCTCTTCCTGACGCTCTTCCCGAACGTCATGCCGTCTTCGCTCAACGATGAGTGGAGCCTGACGGTCACCAACGCCTCGTCGAGTCCGTACACCCTGAAGATCATGACCTGGTGTGCGGGGATCGCCACACCGCTCGTCCTGCTCTACCAGAGCTGGACCTACTGGGTGTTCCGCAAGCGGATCGGTACGCAGCACATCGCCGTGGATGCGGCGCACTGAGTCTGACGCAGGGCATGTTTCACGTGAAACATGCCCTGATGAGCCAAGGGTGTGTTTCACGTGAAACCAATTGATCCGCGTCTGCTCCGGTACGCCCGCGCCACACGCTTCTTCCTCATGGCGGTCGTGGGGCTGGGGGCCGCCGGAGCGGCGCTGGTCATTGCCCAGGCGATGCTCATCGCCGAAGTGGTGGTGGGCGCCTTCCAGCACGGCATGTCGGTCACCGAACTGCGCACACCGCTGGCCCTGCTGGCTGCGGTTGCCGTGGGCCGGGCAGTTGTCGCGTGGCTCACCGAACTCGCCGCGCACCGGGCGAGCGCGGCGGTCAAGTCGGAGCTGCGCGGGCGGCTCCTGGAGCGCGTCGCGCGGCTCGGCCCCGGCTGGCTGAGCGGGCAGCGCACGGGCTCGCTGGTCGCCCTCGCCACACGGGGAGTCGACGCCCTCGACGACTACTTCTCGCGCTATCTGCCGCAGTTGGGGCTCGCCGTCGTGGTCCCGGTGGCCGTGCTTGCGCGGATCGTCACCGAGGACTGGGTGTCCGCGGCGATCATCGTCGGCACCCTGCCGCTGATCCCCCTCTTCATGATTCTGATCGGCTGGGCCACGCGCTCCCAGATGGACCGTCAGTGGCGGCTGCTGTCCCGGCTGTCGGGGCACTTCCTGGACGTGGTCGCGGGACTGCCGACGCTCAAGGTGTTCGGTCGGGCCAAGGCGCAGGCCGAGTCGATCCGGAAGATCACCGGCGAGTACCGCCACGCGACCATGCGGACGCTGCGGATCGCCTTCCTGTCGTCCTTCGCGCTGGAACTGCTCGCCACGATCTCGGTCGCGCTGGTCGCGGTGACCATCGGAATGCGGCTCGTCCACGGCGAGATGGACCTCTACGTCGGTCTCGTCATCCTCGTCCTCGCGCCGGAGGCGTATCTGCCGCTGCGCCAGGTGGGGGCTCAGTACCACGCTGCCGCGGAGGGACTCGCAGCAGCGGAGGAGATCTTCGCCGTACTGGAGGCGCCGCTGCCGCCCTCCGGGACCGCTGCCGTACCGGACGGGGAGATCTCCTTCGAGGGGGTCACCGTCCGCTACCCGGGGCGGACGGAGGACGCCGTCTCGGAAGCCTCCTTCGCGGTCGCGCCCGGCGAGACCGTCGCCCTCGTCGGCCCGAGCGGCGTCGGCAAGACCACGCTGCTGAACGTCTTGCTGGGCTTCGCGGACCCCACCGCCGGACAGGTGCGCGTCGGGGGAGTCGATCTCACCGCGGCCGACCTGGAGCAGTGGCGCTCGCGCGTCGCCTGGGTTCCGCAGCGGCCCCACCTGTACGCCGGATCCATCGCCGAGAACGTACGGCTGGCTCGGCCCGACGCCGACGACAGGGCGGTTCGGCGCGCCCTGGCCGACGCCGGAGCACTGACCTTCGTGGACGCGCTGCCCGACGGAGTGGACACGGTTCTCGGCGAGGACGGCGCGGGGCTCTCCGCCGGCCAGCGACAACGGCTCGCGCTGGCCCGGGCGTTCCTCGCGGACCGGCCGGTCCTGCTGCTCGACGAACCGACAGCCGCGCTCGACGGCGCGACGGAGGCGGAGGTCGTCGACGCGGTGCGCAGGCTCGCCGTGGGGCGGACGGTGCTGCTCGTCGTGCACCGGCCCGCGCTGCTGGCGGTGGCGGACCGGGTGGTGCGACTGGAGGCCACACAGCGGGTCCATGAGGCTTCCGCCTCGGCCCAGCCGTCCCTTCACCCAGACGAATTCAGCTCCTCCGCGGCCACGCCACCGAAGGAGACCGAGCCCGATGCCGCCGTCGCCGAGGGGGTCGGCCCGCTCGGACGGGTCCGCGCCATGGCCGGGGCCCGGCGCGGCCGGCTGGTGTTCGCCCTCCTGCTCGGGGCCCTCGCGCTCGGCAGTGCCGTCGGGCTGATGGCCACCTCCGGATGGCTCATCTCCCGGGCCTCCCAGCAGCCGCCGGTGCTCTACCTGATGGTGGCCGTGACAGCGACACGGACGTTCGGCATCGGGCGTGCGGTCTTCCGCTACAGCGAGCGGCTCGTGTCGCACGACGCGGTGCTGCGGATGCTCGCCGACACCAGGGTCGCCGTCTACCGGCGCCTCGAACGCCTCGCGCCCGCCGGGCTGCGCACGACCCGGCGCGGCGATCTCCTGTCGCGGCTCGTCGCCGACGTGGACGCGCTGCAGGACTACTGGCTGCGCTGGCTGCTGCCCGCCGGAGCCGCCGCGGTCGTGTCGGCGGCCTCCGTCGCCTTCACCGCCTGGCTGCTCCCGGAGGCCGGGGCGGCCCTCGCCGCCGGGCTGCTGGCCGCCGGGGTCGGCGTCCCGCTCGTCACCGGCGCCGTGGCGCGTCGCGCGGAACGCCGACTGGCTCCCGCGCGCGGTGTTCTGGCGACCCGGGTGGCCGACCTCCTCACAGGGACGGCCGAGTTGACGGTCGCGGGCGCGCTGCCCGCCCGTACGGCACAGGCCCGGCAGGCCGACACCGTGCTCACCCGCATCGCCTCCCGGGCCGCCACCGCGACCGCCCTCGGCGACGGGCTCACCGCCCTGGTGTCCGGGCTGACGGTCACGGCCACCGCCCTCGTGGGCGCCCAGGCGGTCGCCGCCGGACGGCTGAGCGGTGTGGCGATGGCCGTCGTCGTCCTCACCCCGCTGGCCGCGTTCGAGGCCGTCCTCGGGCTGCCGCTCGCCGTCCAGTACCGGCAGCGGGTGCGCAAGAGCGCGGAGCGCGTGTACGAGGTACTGGACGCGCCCGATCCCGTACGCGAACCGGAGCGGCCGCAGCCCGCGCCCGCATCCCCCTTCCCGTTGGTACTCAAGGGCATCGGCGCCCGCCACGGCGGACAGGACCGGGACGCGCTCGCCGGGGTGGACCTCACGCTCGGGCAGGGCCGAAGGGTCGCCGTCGTGGGTCCCTCCGGGTCCGGCAAGACGACGCTCGCACAGGTGCTGCTGCGGTTCCTGGACGCGGGCGCGGGGACCTACACGCTGGGTGGCGCGGACGCGGGCGGGATGGACACCGACGCCGTACGCCGCCTCGTGGGGCTCTGCGCCCAGGACGCGCACCTCTTCGACAGCTCGGTGCGCGAGAACCTGCTGCTGGCCCGCAAGAACGCGACCGAGACGGAACTGCGCGACGCGCTCGCGCGGGCCCGGCTCCTCGACTGGGCGGACGGGCTGCCCGACGGGCTCGACACGATGATCGGCGAGCACGGGGCCCGGCTGTCCGGCGGGCAGCGGCAGCGGCTGGCGCTCGCCCGCGCGCTGCTCGCCGACTTCCCCGTCCTCGTCCTCGACGAGCCCGCGGAACACCTCGACCTGCCGACGGCGGACGCCCTCACCGCGGATCTGCTGGCCGCGACGGAGGGCCGTACGACACTGCTGATCACGCACCGGCTGGCCGGGCTGGACGCGGTCGACGAGGTGATCGTGCTGGCGGAGGGACGCGTGGTGCAGCGGGGGCCGTACGCGGAGCTGGCCGCCGTGGACGGGCCGCTGCGGGTGATGGTGGAGCGGGAGGCGGAGGGAGAGCTGCTGGTGGGAGCGGCCCGCTCCTAGAACCACGCCCTCGGAATCTCACCCTGAGAACTCCGACTTTCCCTTACAAAGAGGACTAACTACTCTCAAGTCATGTCAGCAGCCCCCGCCTCGCCCGCCCCCGACGGCAACCCGGACACGGCGGCGCGGGCGGCCCGCAACGGACACGGCCCGTCCACCGGGCTGACCGCGCGGGTGCCGCAACTGCTGGAGGCGATGCGGTCGGTCGGCACGGGCCTGGAGCTGCACTCCACGCTGGACCGGATCTGCGAGACGGCGGCCGATCTGGCGGACGCGCGGTACGCGGCCCTCGGAGTGGCCGACGAAGAGGGGGAAGGCCTCGCGGACTTCGTCTTCCACGGGGTCGACCAGGAGACCGCCCGGCTGATCGGACGGCTGCCCGACGGACAGAAGGGCCTGCTCGGCGCCTTGATCCGGGACCCGGAGCCGATGCGGCTCGCCGATCTGACCGAGGACCCGCGCTCGTGCGGATTCCCCGAGCACCACCCGGCGATGCGCGGCTTCCTGGGGGTCCCCATCCGCGTCCAGGGAGACATCTTCGGCAATCTCTACCTGACCGAGAAGCGCGGCGGCGGTCCGTTCGACGACTACGACCTCAACATGGTCCGGGTGCTGGCCACAGAGGCCGGCATCGCCATCGGCAACGCCCGGCTGTACGAGGCAGCCCAGCAGCGCGAGCGCTGGATCGATGGCTCGGTGGCCGTCACCACGGCACTGCTCTCGGGCGGGGACGCGGACGACGCCCTCCAGGTTGTCGCCGAACAGGCCCGCGGGCTCTCCGGATCGGCGGCCGGGATCGTGCTGCTGCCTGCCGAGGAGGGCGGCCTGGAGATCGTCGCCGTCGCCGCCGAGCGCCCCTCCGAGGCACTCGGAGCGGTCATCGGACCCGAGAGCGAGCTGGTTGCCGAACTGCTCGACGGCCAGGCCGTGTTCGTCGAGGACGCCGCCACCGACCCGCGCATGCTCACCGATCTCGCCCGCGGCTACGGGCCGGTCATGATGCTGCCGCTGCAGAGCGGCGGCCGGGTGCTCGGGAGCCTCGTCACCCCGCGCGCCCGGGGCGCCCGCCCGTTCACGGAGACCGAGCGCACACTCGCCGCGCAGTTCGCCTCGCAGGCCGCGCTCGCGCTGATGATGGCCGAGGCGCAGCGCGACCGGGAGCGGCTCGCGGTGTACGAGGACCGCGACCGGATCGCCCGCGACCTGCACGACCTCGTCATCCAGCGACTGTTCGCCACAGGGATGATGCTGGAGAGCGCCCAGCGGCGGTCGGTCGTGCCCGACGTGCAGAAGGGTGTGGGCAAGGCCGTCGACGAACTGGACGTGACGATCCAGGAGATCCGCACCGCCATCTTCGCGTTGCAGCAGGGGCCCGCCGAGGTGCCCTCGAACCTGCACACCCGCGTCCTGCGCGAGATCAAGACAGCCGCCGTACCCCTCGGATTCAAGCCCTCGCACCACTTCGTCGGCCCCGTCGACATGGCGGTCGGCGAGCTGACCGGCAAGAACCTCATCGCGGCCCTGCGCGAGACCCTCTCCAACGCCTTCCGGCACGCCCGCGCCCGCCGCATCGACGTCGTCGTCGACGCGACCGTGCACCTGCCGGACGGGCGGCCGGGCGTACGGCTGACCGTCGTGGACGACGGCGTCGGCATCCCCGACGGCGGCCGGCGCAGCGGCCTGACGAACCTCAAGCGGCGCGCCGAGTCCCTGGGCGGCGACAGCTGGTTCGGGCCGGGCGCCGGTGAGGACGGAGTCGAGGGCGGGGGCGGTACGACGGTGGTGTGGCAGGCGCCTTACTGACGCCGTCGGCGTACGCGCCCGTAGCACGCCACCTCAGCCCGCACGCTCAACACGCCCGGACCCCACCCCTGTTCGGCCGAGTCCGCTGGGCCGTCCGTACCACCGGGTCCCCCGGGCGTACGACTTGAACAGGACCGCGGCCCCCGAGGCGGGACACGATCGCTGTCATGCGCTCACTTCGTCGCCATCCCCTGCTCGTGCCGGCGCTGCTGTGCGCGCTCGTGGTCTTCGTGACCCGGCCCGCGGACGCCGAGGGCGAGTCGGGTGACGGCTCCGGGATCAGCGGCGAGGTGGCACGGCTGTACGAGGACGCCTCCGTGGCGGCGCAGCAGTACGACGCGGGCCGGAAGGAAGCCGATGTGCAGCGGGCCAGGGCGCAGCGGCTCGACCTGCTGCTGGCGCGCGAACGGCAGGACATCGCGGTGCTGCACGACGACCTCGGCCGGATCGCGCGCACCCAGTACCGCCAGGGCGGCGATCTTCCCTACACCGCGCAGCTGCTGCTCGCGGACAGCCCCGAGGACCTGATGCGCGGTCAGCGTGCCGTGTGGCAGGCGGATCTCGCGGTGAACAACGCGGTCGCCAAGAGCCGCCGGGCCGAGGCCAGGCTCGCCGCCGACGAGTCGCAGGCCGCGTCGCGGTGGCAGGCCCTGGAGAAGCGCAGCGGCGAGCTGGCCGAGATGAAGCGGACCATCGCGGCGAAACTCGACGAGGCACGGTCGACGCTCCAGGGCCGGGCGGACGCCTCCGTGGCGGCGGGCTCGTGCCGCGGCGCCGTACGCCTGGACCAGCCGAACCCGGGCTCCACGCGCGCGTGGGTGGCGCCCGTGGAGACGTACGAACTCTCCGCGGGCTTCGGCAGCGGGGGTGAGCGCTGGGCGCACCGGCACACCGGGCAGGACTTCGCGGTGCCCATCGGCACGCCGGTGCGGGCGGTCGGCGCGGGCCGGGTGGTGAAGGTGTCCTGCGGCGGCGCCTTCGGCATCGAGATCGTGATCCAGCACGCCGGCGGCTACTACACGCAGTACGCGCATCTCGCCGCCGTCACCGTCGACCAGGGGGAGCGGGTGACGCCCGGGCAGTGGATCGGGCAGTCGGGCACGACCGGCAACTCCACCGGACCGCACCTGCACTTCGAGGTGCGTGTCACGCCCGAGCTGGGCTCGGGCGTCGACCCCGTGCCGTGGCTGGCCGAGCACGGGGTCGTCGTCTAGGTGTGGTCCACCGGGACCATCCGGGCCACCGGATCAGCCGGTCCGCTGGTCCACCGGATCAGCCGGTCCGCGGACCACGGCTACAGCCGGTCGGCTATGAGCCGCTCGATCACGACCGCCACCCCGTCGTCGTTGTTGGCGACGGTACGGCCGGAGGCCGCGGCGATCACGGCGGGGTGCGCGTTGCCCATGGCGTACGACGTGCCCGCCCAGGTGAGCATCTCGACGTCGTTCGGCATGTCCCCGAAGGCGACGACCTCCTCGGGGGCGATGCCACGCTCGGTGCAGCACAGCGCGAGCGTGCTGGCCTTGGAGACGCCTGGGCCGCTGATCTCCAGAAGGGCGCTGGGACTCGACCGGGTGATGTTGGCCCGGTCGCCGACGGCGTCGCGGGCGAGCGCGAGGAACTCGTCCGGGGCGAGCTCCGCGTGGTACGCGAGCAGCTTGAGCACCGGCTGGTCGGCGTCGAGGGAACCCTCGGCGAGCAGTTTCTCGGCGGGCGCGAACTGCTCCGGGGGCTCCATGTGCAGCGCCGGGTACGTCGGCTCCAGGTGCAGGCCGAACGTGCGCTCCACGGCGAAGGCGGTGCCGGGCGCGGCGGCGCGCAGCGTGTGGACGACGTCGAGCGCGATGGCGGGCGTCAGCTCGCGGACCTTCACGAAGCGGTGGCCGCCGGGGCCGCCGTGCAGGTCCACCACGGCGGCGCCGTTGCCGCAGATCGCCAGGCCGTGGCCGTGGACATGGTCGGCGACCACGTCCATCCAGCGGGCCGGGCGGCCGGTGACGAAGAAGACCTCGATGCCGGCCTGCTCGGCGGCCGCGAGTGCGGCGACCGTGCGCGGGGAGACCGACTTGTCGTCGCGCAGCAGGGTGCCGTCGAGGTCCGTGGCGATCAGCCGGGGAGGAACGGTGGAGGCCGGGGTCTCGGGCCGTCGAGTCGCTGAGGTCACCCGGCCATTCTCCCGCATATGCGCGCACGAGCGTGCGGCGGTCCGCACAGGTGAGTGGTTACTGTCCTCACCTGCGCGGTCGCGCACCGCGTTTTCGGGTGGGTCCGCGGGGGTTCCCGGCCCGCTCCACGGGGGTTCTCAGCGCAGTTGGGCGACGGCTTCCATGGCGATGTGCTCGAAGACCTTCTCGTCCGCGGCGAAGTCCGAGTCGGGGATGGGCCAGTGGATCACGATGTCGGTGAAGCCCAGCTCCGCGTGGCGGCCCGCGAAGTCCACGAACGCGTCGAGGGACTCCAGCGGACGGCCGCGGTCCGGGGTGAAGCCGGTGAGGAGGATCTTGTCGATCTCCTTCGTGTCGCGGCCGATCGCGGCGCATGCGTCGGCCAGCTTCTCGGCCTGTCCACGAATGGCTTGAATCGACTGTTCAGGAGTCCCCGTTTCGTACAGCCGAGGGTCGCCGGTGGTCACCCACGCCTGTCCGTACTGCGCGGCGAGCTTCAGTCCGCGCGGTCCGGTGGCGGCCACCGCGAAGGGCAGCCGGGGGCGCTGGACGCAGCCGGGGATGTTGCGGGCCTCGTGCGCCGAGTAGAAGTCGCCGCCGTAGGAGACGGAGTCCTCGGTGAGCAGGCGGTCGAGCAGCGGGACGAACTCGGCGAGGCGGTCGGCGCGCTCGCGCGGGGTCCACGGCTCCTGACCCAGCGCGGTGGCGTCGAAGCCGGTGCCGCCCGCGCCGACGCCCAGGGTGATCCGGCCGTTCGAGACGTCGTCGAGGGAGATCAGGTCCTTGGCGAGGGTCACCGGGTGCCGGAAGTTCGGCGAGGTCACGAGGGTGCCGAGGCGGAGGTGGTCGGTGACGGCGGCCGCGGCGGTCAGGGTCGGTACGGCGCCGAACCACGGGCCGTCCCGGAAGGTCCGCCACGACAGGTGGTCGTAGGTGAACGCGGTGTGGAAGCCGAGCTGCTCGGCACGCTGCCATGCGGAACGACCGCCCTCGTGCCAGCGGACGTACGGCAGGATCACAGTGCTCAGACGCAGACTCATGCCTCTGAGCCTAAGCGGCGCCGGGGGGTGATGCCGCGCCGTGCCCGGGGTGGAGCCGTGCCCGCACCTGGGGCCGGGGCCGCGCCGGCCGGTCAGTGCGGCTCGGGAAACCGCAGGTAGCGCGGGGGTACGGCCTCGGTGAGCCAGACGCCGTTCTCGCTGACGTGGAAGACGTGGCCGTCGCGGTGCATGGCGCCGGTGTCGACCGACAGGACGACGGGGCGGCCGCGGCGGGCGCCGACCCGGGTGGCGGTCTCGCAGTCCGGGGAGAGATGCACGGCGTGCCGGTTCATGGGCCTGAGTCCCTCGGTGCGGATCGCGTCGAGACTTCGGGCGACAGTGCCGTGGTAGAGGTACGCGGGCGGGGTGGCCGGGGGCAGTCCGAGGTCGATGTCGACGGAGTGGCCCTGGCTGGCGCGGATCCGGGTGCCTTCGACGGCGAAGCGCCGTTTGTCGTTCGTGGCGATCACATGGTCGAGCTCGGCGCGCGTGAACCGGAAGCCGTGCGCGGCGGCTGCGGCGATCAGGGTCTCGATCTCGACCCAGCCGCCCTCGCCGAGGGTGAGGCCGATGCGTTCGGGCTGATGTCGCAGATGCTTCGAGAGGTACTTCGACACCTTCACGGTGCGTCTTTCATCCATCTCCTCAGAGTGCCTGGAGAGACGCCGGTCACGCATTTGATTTTGGTGCGGAGGTTTGATCCACAGCCAAGTGCAGTTATCCACAGGGGAATTGGGGATTCTGTGGACAACTGATTGGAGGATTAGGGTGGTTCGTCAAGTTTGCTTGATTTGGCGTGATTTGAGGCGAGGTGGTCCAAGGTCCTGGCCTTCACCTCCCGTTCGGCGGCCGCGGTGATGAAGGCCGCGGCGCCCCTGGCGCCAACCAGCGCTGTCACGGCCTGCATTGTCGCGACCGGGATCTCTACGGGGTGAGTCGTTTCGTCAGGAGTCGGGGGTGCATCCGCGTCGAGGTGCCGACGTAGGTGCCGGGTCGCGAACAACTGCATGGCGCGGGCGAGTTCGGCGTCCACGGTCTGCTGTGCGAGCGGGCGCAGACGCCGTACGAGGGAGGCGGCTTCGGCCGCTTCGGCGTCGGACGGCGGGTGCTCCCCCAGATAGCGCGCGAACACATGCTCGGTCGTGAACTCCAGGAAGCGCGAGGCGATGTGCTCGACCTGCCCCCTCAACTCCCGTAGATGGCCCGCGATCGCGGACAGCGGAACCCCTGCCGCGTGCAACTCGACGGCCACGGACAGCTCTTGGGGGCTCGGCACCACGTAGACGTCGTCCTGGCCCGCGACGCGCTCCAGTACGCCGAGCTGCACGGCGTCGGCCACCGCCGCGTCGTCCGGGCTGCCACCGAACAGTTCGTCCAGCTCGGCGCGTGAGATGCGGACGGCCTTCTCGTCGGTCCACGGCCCGTGGATCTCCGCGACCAGGCCGAGGATCCCGCCGAGGCCCCGGCCCGCGTCCCAGGCCTCCAGGAGTTCCTTGATGGAGGCCAGGGTGTAGCCGCGGTCGAGGAGGTCGGCGATCTGCCGCAGCCGGGCCAGATGCGCGTCCGCGTACACGTTGGCGCGGCCGCGCCGCTCGGGGCGGGGGAGCAGCCCGCGGTCCTGATAGGCCCGGATCGTCCGGACCGTGGCACCGCTGCGGTGCGCCAGGTCCTCGATCCGGTACGCGCCCCCGGCCGACCCGTCCTTCACCCGCTTTCCGTCCGTCATCCGCTCCTGGCCCTTCCGTGCCCTTTCGTGCCTTGCCATGACGTGCCGTGGCGCGCCGTTCCGGGGTGTTACGCGATGGCCGTGCGCCCGGTCGCCCCGGCCGCGGTCCGCGCCGCCGGTGACTGCGCCAGATACTCGACGGCTCTGCGCAACGAGCCCCCCCCCCGCGAGGGATGGTACGACCGCCGCAGATAACGGGGTACGGCCGCGCCGAGCTGCTTCCAGGTGGGCAACAGGCCTGCCCGTACGGCCCTGTTGTGCGCGGCGAGCGAGTAGCGCGGGCGCCAGGCGAGCGGCTCGCTTCCCTGTAAGGGGCCTCCTGCCCCATGAACCGTTCCTTGGCCTGGTGAACTCGGCCAGAGGCAACGGGACCCAGGCAGACGCCGGGCTCCGCAAGCCGCTAGTCGGATCAGCACCCCATCGGGGGGCGGCGTAGGGCTCGTTGACCAGCGGGAGCCCCTCCTTGAAGACCTTCACGAACCACCGCTCCCCCGCTGGCAGCAGCAGGTGCAGCACGTTGATGACGTGCGTGGCGGTGGGCTCGCCCGGGATCCAGTGCAGCGGGGTCCGCTGCCAGTCGAAGGAGACCCGGCGCGCAGCGATCGCATGGTGCTCACCCTGCTCGCTGACTTGGTGCTCGCTCACAGCGGCGGCTCCAGCCGGGCGATCGCGCGCAGCGTCCTCGGCGCGAAGCGCGACATGAGGTGGGCGCCGCGCGCCTCCGGCGTGACGGGCACCACCGCCTGGTTGCGGACCACCGCGCGCAGGATCGCGTCGGCGACCTTCTCCGGCGGGTAGTTGCGCAGCCCGTACAGCCGCGCGGACTTCTTCTGGCGCCGCTTCTCCTCGTCGCCGTCGACCCCCGCAAAGTGCGCGGTCGAGGTGATGTTGGTGTTCACGAAGCCGGGGCATATCGCCGAGACACCGATGCCCTGGCCCGCCAACTCCGCGCGCAGGCACTCACTGAGCATCAGGACCGCCGCCTTGGAGGTGCTGTAGGCGGGCAGCGCCTTCGAAGGCTGATACGCCGCCGCGGAGGCGGTGTTGACGATGTGGCCGCCCTGACCGCGCTCGGCCATCTGCTTCCCGAAGAGCCGGCAGCCGTGGATCACGCCCCACAGGTTGACGTCGAGGACCTTCTTCCAGTCCTCCGCGGTGGTGTCGAAGAAGGACCCGGACAGGCCGATCCCGGCGTTGTTCACCAGCACGTCCACCACGCCGTACTCGGCGGCGACCTTCTCGGCGAGCTTCTCCATGGCCTGCTCGTCGGATACGTCGACGGTCTCCGCCCAGGCCTCCGGGGCGCCGACCAGCCGCGCCAGCTCCGCGGTACGGGCCGCGCTCTCCGCGTCGCGATCGACGGCGATCACGCGCGCGCCGGCCTCGGCGAACGCGAAGGCGGTGGCCCGCCCGATGCCGCTGCCCGCGCCGGTGACCAGCACCAGCTGCCCGCCGAACCGGTCGGCGTACTTGCCGCTCACCGTCGGCAGGGGCCTGCGGCCCTCGCCCGCGTGCACGAACTCCGTGATCCAGGCGGCCAGTTGGTCGGGGCGCGTGCGCGGGATCCAGTGCTTGGCGGGGATCGTTCGACGCACCAGCTGCGGGGCCCACTGTTCCAGCCCGTCGTAGAGCCGCTCCGAGAGGAACGCGTCACCGAGAGGCGTGATGAGCTGCACGGGCGCGTGGGCGTACGCGTCGGCGCGCGGCCTGCTCAGCCGCGCCCGGACGTTGTCCCGGTACAGCCAGGCGCCGTGCGCCGCGTCCGAGGTCAGCGACGAGGTCGGATAGTCGCCCGCGGGCACCTTCTCGACGCGCTCCAGGATCTTCGGCCAGCGCTTGCCGAGGGGGCCGCGCCAGGCCAGCTCGGGCAGCGCGGGCGTGTGCAGCAGGTACACGTACCAGGACTTGGCGCCCTGGCCGAGGAGTTGACCGACCCGGCGGGGGGTGGGGCGCTTCACGCGCTGCTTGATCCAGTGCCCGAAGTGGTCGAGGGACGGCCCGGACATCGACGTGAAGGACGCGATCCGGCCCTCGGTGCGCTTGACCGTGACGAACTCCCACGACTGCACCGAACCCCAGTCGTGACCCACCAGGTGTACGGGCTTGTCCGGGCTGACCGCGTCCGCGACCGCCAGGAAGTCGTCCGTCAGCTTCTCCAGCGTGAACCCGCCGCGCAACGGCTGCGGCGCCGTCGACCTGCCGTGCCCGCGCACGTCGTAGAGCACCACATGGAAGTGCTCGGCGAGGCGCGAGGCGACCTCCGACCACACCTCCTTGCTGTCCGGATAGCCGTGCACGAGGACCACGGTCGGCTGCGCCGCGTCGCCCAACTCGGCGACACACAGCTCGACTCCGCCCGTCCGCACCCAGCGCTCGCGCGCCCCCGTGAGACTCACTTGTCCTCCGCCCAGCGCCGCACATGCGGCAGATCGTCGTCCAGCCAGAACGCGCTCTGCTCGGGGTCCCTGGAGTCGGTGACGACCAGGAGCTCCTCGAACTTCGCGCCCGTACCCCGGAATCCGAGATGCGGCTCGACCGCCCACAGCCCCGGCCGGGGCGGGTGGTCGGAGAACTTGTACGGCGACCACAGCGGCGACCAGCCGTCGCGGTGCCCGTGGAGCGCGTCGCTCGCCAGCCCCTTGAGGGACTGCGCGCCGAACCCGAACAGATGCGGCGACCAGGAACGCTCCTTGACCCGGTCGACCTTGTGGGCGATCACGCCGAAGGGATACGCGCGATGCCGGTTCGCATAGCCCTGGCGGACCATGAGCCGGTCCACGTCCTCGTAGATCTCCCGCAGCGGGCGGCGCTCGCGCACCTCGCGCAGGAGCAGCTCGCGGTGCGCCTCCAGATCGGCGAGCAGCTTGTCCTGCACGGGGTTGATCCCCAGCGAGCCGGAGTAGCCGATGTCCGCGGTGTATCCCCTGTAGACCGGGGCCATGTCGAGGATGAACGGCATCCCCGGCTCCAGCCGCCGGTCGGTGGGGAAGAACTGCAGCGGTATCCGGAAGTTCACGAACGCCGTGCGGTCGCCGAACCAGGCGAAGGGCAGATGGAACCAGTCCCGCACCCCGCGCTCGCGCAGCCAGGCGCGCTGCATGCGCGCCGCCTCCCGCTCGGTCACGCCGGGCTTCAGCTGCGCCGCGACGGCCTCCGCGCATTCGTACGCGAGGCGCTGCACTTCCCGGAACCCCCGCAGCTCCGTGGAGAGTTCACCTGCCACAGCAGTAGTCATGCCACCGTCCGTCCCGTGTCCGTCCGTATCCCGCATGTGCGCTACGCGCCCGTAACTTGACACTGATGAATGTGACAATTGTTAGAGGCTGCGTCAATAGGCCTGCGTGAAGCCTGTGGACAACTGAGTCGATGTGGACAACCGAGGCGCTGCGAGGGCCGCCGGACCCGCCGGGTTGTTCGACCTCAGGGGGACCCCTACGGGCCCGTACGACTGGAGAGTGACGCCGATACAGCTCCACGGGTTGACGACTCGCTGTGGCGTGCGCCACTAGCGTCGAGGACGTGACTGTGATCGCGACCGAAAGCCTGAGCAAGCGGTTCCCGAGGGTGACCGCTCTTGACCGGCTCTCCGTGGACGTCGGGCCCGGTGTGACCGGACTCGTCGGAGCCAATGGAGCCGGCAAGTCCACACTGATCAAGATCCTGCTGGGTCTGTCCCCCGCCACCGAGGGCCGCGCCGAAGTGCTCGGCCTCGACGTCGCCACCAAGGGCGGCGAGATCCGCGAGCGGGTCGGGTACATGCCGGAGCACGACTGTCTGCCGCCCGACGTGTCGGCCACCGAGTTCGTCGTGCACATGGCGCGCATGTCCGGGCTCCCCCCGGCCGCCGCCCGTGAGCGCACCGCGGACACGCTGCGCCACGTCGGCCTGTACGAGGAGCGCTACCGCCCCATCGGCGGCTACTCGACGGGCATGAAGCAGCGCGTGAAGCTCGCGCAGGCCCTCGTCCACGACCCCCAGCTGGTCTTCCTCGACGAGCCGACCAACGGCCTCGACCCGGTCGGCCGCGACGAGATGCTCGGCCTGATCCGCCGCATCCACACGGACTTCGGCATCTCGGTCCTGGTCACCTCCCATCTCCTCGGCGAGCTGGAACGCACCTGCGACCATGTCGTGGTCGTCGACGGCGGCAAGCTCCTGCGCTCCAGCTCCACCACGGACTTCACACAGACCACCACAACCCTCGCCGTCGAGGTCACCGACACCGACGAGCACCCGGACGGCACCCGCGCGGTGCGCGAGGTGCTGCACCAGCGCGGGATCGAGACGCACGACGGCAGCGGCCTGCCGGGCGCCGGCCACATCCTGCTGCTGACCGCGGAGGGCGAGGAGACATACGACCTCGTCCGCGACATCGTCGCCGACCTCGGCATCGGACTGGTCCGGATGGAACAGCGCAGGCACCACATCGCGGAGGTCTTCGCCGAGAGCGACGCACAACGACAGCAGGACGAGCAGCGGAAGGAGGCGGTCGGCCATGGCGGTTGAGCAGCCCCTCACCCAGCGCGGTGACCAGACCCGCATCCACAACATCGGCTACCGCAACTACGACGGCCCCCGCCTCGGCCGCGCCTACGCCCGCCGATCGCTGTACTCGCAGTCCCTGCGCGGCTCCTACGGCCTCGGCCGCTCGGTCAAGTCCAAGGTGCTGCCGATGCTGCTCTTCGTGGTGATGTGCGTGCCCGCGGCCATCATGGTCGCGGTCGCCGTCGCCACCAAGGCCAAGGACCTCCCCCTGGACTACACGCGCTACGCCGTGGTGATGCAGGCCGTCATCAGCCTCTACGTCGCCTCCCAGGGACCCCAGTCCGTCTCGCGGGACCTGCGCTTCAAGACCGTGCCGCTGTACTTCTCACGCCCCATCGAAACCGCCGACTACGTACGCGCCAAGTACGCGGCCCTCGCCTCGGCGCTGTTCGTCCTCACCGCCGCGCCGCTGCTCGTGCTCTACGTAGGGGCCCTGCTGGCCAAGCTCGACTTCGCCGACCAGACGAAGGGATTCGCCCAGGGGCTGGTCTCCGTGGCACTGCTCTCGCTGCTCTTCGCCGGCATCGGCCTGGTCATCTCGGCGGTCACACCCCGCCGCGGCTTCGGCATCGCGGCCGTCATCGCCGTCCTGACCATCTCCTACGGCGCCGTCTCCACCCTCCAGGCCATCGCCGACTCGCAGAACAGCACCACCGCGATCCCCTGGATCGGCCTGTTCTCGCCCATCACGCTCATCGACGGGGTGCAGTCCGCCTTCCTCGGCGCGACCTCCGCCTTCCCCGGAGCGGAAGGCCCCTCGTCCGCACAGGGCGCCGTCTTCCTCGTCGTCGTCCTGGGGCTCATCGCCGGCTGCTACGGCCTGCTGATGCGCCGCTACCGAAAGGTCGGACTGTGACCACGCTGAACATCGACCACGTCTCCCGCTGGTTCGGCAACGTGGTGGCCGTCAACGACGTCACCATGACGATCGGCCCGGGCGTCACCGGCCTCCTCGGCCCGAACGGCGCCGGGAAGTCCACCCTCATCAACATGATGGGCGGCTTCCTCGCCCCCTCCACGGGTTCCGTCACGCTCGACGGCCAGCCGACCTGGCGCAACGAACAGATCTACAAGCACATCGGCATCGTCCCCGAACGCGAGGCGATGTACGACTTCCTCACCGGCCGCGAATTCGTCGTCGCCAACGCCGAGTTGCACGGCCTCGGCGAGAAGGCCGCCCAAAGGGCGCTCGCCACGGTCGAGATGGAGTACGCGCAGGACCGCAAGATCTCCACGTACTCCAAGGGCATGCGCCAGCGCGTGAAGATGGCGTCCGCGCTCGTCCACGACCCGTCGCTGCTGCTGCTCGACGAGCCCTTCAACGGCATGGACCCACGCCAGCGCATGCAGCTCATGGACCTGCTGCGGCGCATGGGCGACGACGGCCGCACCGTGCTGTTCTCGTCCCACATCCTCGAAGAGGTCGAGCAGCTCGCCGCCCACATCGAGGTGATCGTCGCCGGACGGCACGCGGCGAGCGGCGACTTCCGGCGCATCCGCCGCCTGATGACCGACCGCCCGCACCGCTACCTGGTGCGCTCCAGCGACGACCGCGCCCTGGCCGCCGCACTGATCGCCGACCCGTCGACGTCCGGCATCGAAGTCGACCTGGCGGAGGGCGCCCTGCGCATCCAGGCGGTCGACTTCGGCCGCTTCACGGTCCTGCTGCCCCGGGTGGCGAAGGACCACGGCATCCGGCTGCTCACGGTCTCGCCGTCCGACGAGTCCCTCGAGTCCGTGTTCTCTTATCTGGTCGCGGCGTAGGAGGCCGAAGATGTACGACCCCACAGTCGCCCGGCTCACTTATCGAGCCCTGCTCGGCCGCCGCCGAGCCCTCATCCTGAGTGCCCTGCCCGTCCTGCTGATCGTGATCGCCTCGGTGGTACGCCTGCTGACCGGCGCCGACGACCAGGTCGCCTCCGACGTCCTCGGCGGCTTCGCGATCGCCACGATGGTGCCGATCATCGGTGTCATCGCGGGCACCGGCGCGATCGGCCCCGAGATCGACGACGGCTCGGTGGTGTACCTGCTCGCCAAGCCCCTGAAGCGGCCCACGATCATCTTCACCAAGCTGATCGTCGCGGTGGCCGTCACCATGGCGTTCTCCGCGGTGCCGACCTTCATCGCCGGCATGATCCTCAACGGCAACGGCCAGCAGATCGCCGTCGCCTACACCGTGGCCGCCCTGGTCGCCTCGATCGCCTACGCGGCGATGTTCCTGCTCCTGGGAACCGTGACCCGGCACGCGGTGGTCCTCGGACTCGTCTACGCGCTCGTCTGGGAAGCCCTCTTCGGGTCGCTGGTCTCCGGAGCACGCACCCTCAGCGTCCAGCAGT
This sequence comes from Streptomyces sp. R21, assembly GCF_041051975.1. GTDB lineage: Bacteria > Actinomycetota > Actinomycetes > Streptomycetales > Streptomycetaceae > Streptomyces. The sequence goes on from NZ_CP163435.1 coordinate 5,196,245, forward strand.
GGGCGCTCGCCGTGGCCCACAAGGTCACCGGCGGGGACCTCGTCACCTCGGACGTGGGCCTGCCGACGGCGACGGTGCTGCTCGTCGTGGTCACCGTGCTCGCCACCTGGTACGCGGGGCAGAGGCTGCGGTCGCTGACCTTGGCGGGCGAGGAGTGAGCAGGGCTCCACGCGCGCGTGGCCGGTGCCACCCGGCACGCGCGCGTGGAGCCGGATTTCTTGACAGCGGCTTCACCTGCGTCCGGTCAAACTGGTCCGAGGGGATGCACAGCTAGGAGGCAACGGGGATGGCGGTCGAGGAACCGAAGAGCGAGGGGCAGGCGGAGTCCAGGGACGTCTGGGACGGCGTCGTACTGGACGAGAACTTCATACGGTCCGCGGAGACGACCGAGCCGTCCGCCCGCGCCCGTATGCTCGCCGCCCGCTGGCGCGACGGGGGACCGGACCCCGAGCCCTGGCGCTCCGACGAACCACCCGCGGGCTGGTTCTTCAGCAAGGGGCGCCGGCGCAGGTGGCGCCGGCGGTAGCCGCCTCCCGGATGCCTTCTCCGGAGGGTGCCTTTTATTCGTTGGCGTCCAACTCGGCGTACGGGCACAGTAGTTCTGTCCACGCCGCCGCATCGAGTCGGCGCCACGTTCTGGGAGAGGAGCGCGACGATGCCCGTCAGTAGCAGTACGTCGGGCTCCCAGCAGGGCAGCCCACGGCGGACCACGGAGTAGTTACCCCTCCGTCGAGTCCGCCCCCACGGGGAGCTGCCCGGGGCGGCCGCTTCGAGCGCGCGTTCTTCGCGCGGGCCGCCCACCCGGAGGATTGGCCGAGAGGTAAGGCACCGGCTTGCGCTGAGTTCAATTCAAAGCAAGTCGCGGTCGGGGGCAACCCCGCGCACGTTCGATTCGTGCATCCTCCGCAAGACATTGACGCGTCAGCCCAGCAACCGCTCCAGCACCACCGCGATGCCGTCCTCGTCGTTCGAGGACGTCACCTCGTCCGCGACCGCCTTGAGCTCGTCGTGGGCGCCCGCCATCGCCACCCCGCGCGCCGCCCAGGCGAACATCGGGATGTCGTTGGGCATGTCGCCGAAGGCGATGGTGTCCACGGCCTTCGCGCCGAGGCGGCGGGCCGCCAGGGACAGTCCCGTCGCCTTGGTGAGGCCGAGGGGGAGGAGTTCCACTATGCCGGCGCCCGCCATCGTGACGCCGACCAGGCCGCCCGCGACCTCCGTGGCCACCGCGGCCAGCTCGTCGTCGGAGAGCGTCGGGTGCTGCACGTAGATCTTGTTCAGGGGGGCCGCCCACAGGTCCGCCGCGTCCCTGATCGGCACGACCGGGAGCGCCCCTTCCAGCGTCTGGTAGCCGGGTCCGACCAGCACCTCGCCGTCGAGCCCGTCACGGCTCGCCGCCAGCAGCAACGGGCCGATCTCCGCCTCGATCTTGGCGAGCGCCATACCGGCCAGCTGCCGGTCCAGAGTCACCGACGTGAGCAGCCGGTGCTCCCCCGCGTCGTACACCTGCGCGCCCTGGCCGCAGACCGCGAGGCCCTCGTAGCCGAGGTCGTCGAGGATGTGCCGGGTCCAGGGCACCGCGCGCCCGGTGACGACGATGTGCGCGGCGCCCGCCGCGGTGACCGCGGCGAGTGCCTCACGCGTGCGCTCCGAGACCGTCTCGTCGGAGCGCAGCAGCGTTCCGTCGAGGTCGGTCGCGACGAGCCTGAAGGGGAAGGGAGCGGGGCTGCTCACTTGGACACGGGCTCCAGGATCTCTCGTCCCCCGAGGTACGGCCGCAGCACTTCCGGCACCCGCACGGAGCCGTCGGCGAGCTGGTGGTTCTCCAGGATCGCGACGATCGTGCGCGGTACGGCGCACAGCGTGCCGTTGAGCGTCGCGAGCGGCTGGACCTTCTTGCCGTCGCGCATGCGGACCGACAGGCGGCGGGCCTGGAAGCCGTCGCAGTTCGAGGCCGACGTCAGCTCGCGGTACTTGCCCTGGGTGGGAATCCACGCCTCGCAGTCGAACTTGCGGGACGCGGACGCGCCGAGGTCGCCCGTCGCCACGTCGATGACCTGGAAGGGCAGCTCAAGACCGGTCAGCCACTGCTTCTCCCAGTCCAGGAGCCGCTGGTGCTCGTTCTCGGCGTCGTCCGGGTGGACGTACGAGAACATCTCGACCTTGTCGAACTGGTGCACCCGGAAGATGCCGCGGGTGTCCTTGCCGTACGTGCCGGCCTCGCGGCGGAAGCACGGCGAGAAGCCGGCGTAGCGCATCGGAAGCTTGTCGGCGTCGAGGATCTCGTCCATGTGGTACGCCGCGAGGGGAACCTCGGAGGTGCCGACCAGGTAGTAGTCGTCCTTCTCCAGGTGGTACACGTTCTCCGCGGCCTGGCCGAGGAAGCCGGTGCCCTCCATGGCGCGCGGGCGGACCAGCGCCGGGGTCAGCATCGGGGTGAAGCCGGCCTCGGTGGCCTGCGCGATCGCCGCGTTGACGAGGGCGAGCTCAAGCAGCGCGCCGACACCCGTCAGGTAGTAGAAGCGCGAGCCCGACACCTTGGCGCCGCGCTCGACGTCGATGGCGCCGAGCGCCTCGCCGATCTCCAGGTGGTCCTTGGGCTCGAAGCCCTCGGCGCCGAAGTCGCGGATGGTGCCGTGCGTCTCCAGGACGACGAAGTCCTCCTCGCCGCCGACCGGGACGTCGGGGTGCACGAGGTTGCCGAGCTGGAGAAGGAGGCGCTTGGTCTCCTCGTCGGCCTCGTGCTGTTCGGCGTCGGCGGCCTTGACGTCGGCGGCCAACTGGCCGGCCTTCTTCAGCAGCTCGGCCTTCTCGTCACCCGAGGCCTTGGGGATCAGCTTGCCGAGCGCCTTCTGCTCGGAACGGAGCTCGTCGAAGCGGACGCCGGACGACCTGCGCCGCTCGTCGGCGGAGAGGAGGGAGTCGACGAGCGCGACGTCCTCTCCACGGGCGCGCTGGGAGGCGCGAACACGGTCGGGGTCCTCACGGAGCAGGCGAAGGTCAATCACCCCTCAAGGCTACCGGTGTGCGGTTCGGGCTCACGACTCGATATTGCGGTACGCCGCTCCCTGTGCCGTTTTGACCGAAATGCCAGGCTTGGGTATTCGAGTCAAGGGAAAAGGGGAGTAACCCCTGAAAGGGGGCGGATGGGCGGTCCCGGTTGACTGTATTTCCTTGCGGGGAACGGGACTTGAGAGAGCGTTGTCCACAGCGATCCACACCCCAACGAAAGTTATCCACAGGCTGTGCGGAAGATCTGTGGACTTTGGAATTGATCATTCCGAAAGCCGCATGCCGGACGAAGAATTCCCGGGTCAAACCATCTCTACACCCACGTTCGAGTGGAAATGGGTCGCCCCAAAGGATTGATCGATGGAAAAGAGTGGACGAGGGGTGACGTGCGGGGTTGTGGAGGAACTTGGGTGCTGTAGGCCGATTTGTCGACGATGTAGCGCTTCGTTGTCGACTTGTCCCCAGGTCGAGAAGGCCCCCTGTGGATAACTTCTGTGGACAGTGAAAATCTGCAGGTAGGACCGCCGGTCCGGACCTGCGAAGGTGTGGAGGAAGTCCGCTAGAAGCGGCCGTCCTGGCAGCGTGCCACCCAGTCCGCAGCCGCCCCGAACTCGTCGTCGGACGTGCCCGGCAGCGCGGCCCTGACGTCCTCGACCCCGATGTCCGCACGCGGGTACGACCCGAGGAACCGCACCTGGAGGCAGATCCGCTTCAGCCCCATGAGGGTCTCGGCCATCCGCCGGTCGGAGATGTGGCCCTCGGCGTCGATGCAGAAGCAGTAGTTGCCGATGCCCGCGCCGGTCGGGCGGGACTGGAGCAGCATCATGTTGACGCCCCGGGTGGCGAACTCGCCCAGCAGGTCGCGCAGCCCGCCGGGGTGGTCGTCGCGCTGCCAGAGGACGATGGACGTCTTGTCCGCACCTGTCGGCGCCGCGGGCCGGGCCGGCCTGCCGACCAGTACGAACCGCGTCTGCGCGTTCTCCGCGTCGTGGATCCCGGTCTCCAGCGGCACCAGGCCGTAGCGCGCCGCCGCGAACTCACCCGCGAAGGCGGCGTCGTACCGGCCCTCCTGGACCAGGCGTGCGCCGTCCGCGTTCGAGGCGGCGGACTCCCACATCACGTCCGGGAGGTTCGTCTTCATCCAGTTGCGCACCTGCGGCTGCGCGGCGGGGTGCGCGGTCACCGTCTTGATCTCCGACAGCTTCGTGCCGGGCCTGACCAGCAGCGCGAAGGTGATCGAGAGGAGCACCTCGCGGTAGATCATCAGCGGTGTGCCGGCCACCAGCTCGTCGAGGGTGGTGGTGATGCCGCCCTCCACCGAGTTCTCGATCGGTACGAACGCGGCCTCGGCCTCGCCGCTGCGGACGGCGTCGAGTGCGGCGGGCACCGACACCATCGGGACCAGCTCCCGGGTGGCAGCCTCCGGAAGCGTGCGCAGGGCGACTTCGGTGAAGGTGCCTTCGGGACCGAGATACGCGTAACTGGCGGGCATGTCCTCACCCTAATGGGCCTGGCGCGACCCGGCTCCCGCCTGTGGAAACCGCCGCCCCGAGGGGCGACTGTCCTCCCTCAGGCAGCCTCCGCCCCGAGAAGTGACCGTCTTCCCTGCGCAGCCACCGCCCCGAGAAGTGACCGTCCTCCCTGCGCAGCCACCGCCCAGAGGAAGTGACCCTCACCCCTCCAGCAGCCGCTGCCCCACGTACTCCCCGCGCGCCGCCCCGCCCGGCACCGCGAACAGTCCGCTCGACTCGTGCCGGATGAACCGCGACAGGGCGTCGCCCCGGTCGAGCTTGCGCTGCACGGGGACGAATCCGCGCAGCGGGTCCGCCTGCCAGCAGACGAAGAGCAGTCCGGCGTCGGGCATCCCGTCCGCGTCGATGCCGTCGTGGAAGGAGAAGGGGCGGCGCAGCATGGCGGCGCCGCCGTTCTGGTCGGGCCGGGTGATGCGGGAGTGTGCGTCGACGGGGACGACGAGCTTGCCGTCGGGGCCGGTCTTCTCCAGGTCCATCGCGGTCGTCTCGGTGCCGCCGGACAACGGCGCCCCGTCCGCCTTCTTCCGCCCGATGACGTTCTCCTGGGCCTGGGCCGAGAGCTTCTCCCAGTTGTCGAGGAGCATGCGGATGCGGCGTACGACGGCGTACGAGCCGTTCGCCATCCATGCCGGGTCGGACGTGCCCGAGGCGGGCACGAAGATCCGCTTGTCGAAGTCGGACTCGGACGGCTTGGGGTTGCGGGTGCCGTCGATCTGGCCCATCAGGTTGCGGGCGGTCATCGGCCGGGCGGTGGCGCCGGGTGAGCGGTTGAAGCCGTTCATCTGCCAGCGCACTCGGGCGGCGCTGCCCGCGTCCTTCTGGATCGCGCGCAGGGCGTGGAAGGCCACCAGGCCGTCGTTCGCGCCGATCTGTACCCACAGGTCGCCGTTGCTGCGCGCCTTGTCGAGGTGGTCGGAGGAGAAGTCGGGCAGCGGGTCGAGGGAGGCCGGGCGTTGCTTCTCCAGTCCCGTACGCGCGAAGAAGCTGTGGCCGAAGCCGAAGGTGACGGTGAGGGAGGAAGGTCCGGCGTCGCGGGCGATGTCCGTGTCGTCCTGTCCGGTCGCCTCGCCCGTCATCAGCCGCTCGGCCGTCGTCGACCAGCGGCGCAGCAGCGCGGCCGCCTCCTTGCGACCGGCGCCCGCGGCCAGGTCGAAGGCGACGAGGTGGCCGTGGGCCTGGAGGCCCTCGGTGATGCCGGGTTGATGTTTCCCGTGAAACATCACCTCGTCCGTGCCGAGCGAGGTCAGTGGGGCTGCTTTCTCGGAGGAGGGCGCTGCCGCGTAGCCTGCGGCGCCGCCGATCGCCCCCAGGGCGAGACCGGTGGCCCCCGCCGTGCCGAGCAGTCGTCGGCGCGACACGCCTCCCTTGGCGGACGCACCTCCTTGAAGAGGGGCGTTTTCGGAAGCGGCCTTCTTGGGCGAGGCCTCGGACGAAACGGCTCCCTTCAGGGAGGCCTTTGGAGCCGCGGGAGTGACCTCCGGAGTGGACTGGTCAGTCATGGTCAGGTTCAGCCGATCTTCGCGTTCTTGGTGACGGTCGTCTGGTCGATGTCGGAGGTGCGCACGGTCACCGCGATCTTCCAGTCGCCCGCCAGGGGGATCTGTACGCCGGCGGCGGTCCAGTGCCCGGTGGCGATGCGGTCGGGGACCACGGGCAGCGGGCCGATGTCCTTGGCGTCGAGGGTGAAGGCGACCTTCACCTCGGGGATGTCGAAGGCCCTGCCGTTGGGCCGGAACACGAAGACGTGCATGTCGTTGCCGCCGACGCGGGCCGGGTCGAGGGTCAGGCGCACGGTGCCCTTGCCGTCCTCGCCGCCCGTGTTGAAGGGCAGGGTCATGGACAGCGGTCCGGAGCGCTGCGAGGCGGACGCGGTGGCCTGCTTGGCCTCCTCCTCCGTCCGGCCGGGCTCGGTGGACGTCAGTACGGTGGTGACAGCGAGCAGGACGACGGCGACGCCCGCCTCGGCCAGCACCGACCGGCGCAGGCCCGAGCGGAGTGGGTCGGCGGCCCGGAAGCGCTTCTCGCGCGCGGTGGCCACGGCGGCCCGCTGCCGGGCGAGCTGGGCCGCGCGCTCGGCGTTCCCGGACTTTCCGGAGTCCCCGGCGTCCTTCGAGCCGGCAGGACCGCCGGCCGCGCTCTTCCCGCGCTCGGCGACGGCGGTCGCCACGGCACCCGAAGCCCGCACCCCCTTGGCCTCCTTCTTGGCCTCCTCGGGCTCCTGAGACGCCTTGGCTTCCCGGGCCTCCCCGGCCCCCTCCGCTCCCTGGGCTTCCCGGCCCGTCGAAACGCCCGACAGCTGCGCCGTCCAGCGCCGCGAGATCCACGCGATGCCGACGAGGACCGTCACCAGGCCGATCTTGAGGAGCAGCAGCTGTCCGTACGTCGTGTCGGTGAGCGCCGACCAGGAGCCGACCTGGCGCCACGACTGGTAGATCCCGGTCGCGGCCAGCGTGCTGACGCAAGCGAACGCGAGGCGCGAGAAACGCCGTACGGCCGCTGTGTCGATCTGTGTGTCGGCGGGCGCCCGGTACAGCGCGACGAGCAGGGTCGCGAGCCCGCCCAGCCAGCCGGCGACGGACAGCAGGTGCACGACGTCGACGGGCATCGCGACGCTCGACTGGATGCCGGTCGAGGCGTGCTCGGCCATCGCCCAGGTCGCGGCCAGGCCCGCCGCGACGACGGCGCCGCCGATCGCGAGCCCGAAGGTGAGGTCGTTCTTCTCGGCGGCCCGGACCGCGTCGTCCGCGTTGTCCGCGCCGTCCTCATCGGCCTCGTCGCGCCGCACGTACGCCCCGAAGAGCACTGCGATGAACAGCGCGGCCGCGGCGAGCAGCAGCAGCCGGGAGACCAGCGCCGCGCCCGCCTTGGTCTGGAGCACCTGCCCCAGCAGCGTCAGGTCGAAGATGTCGCCGACCTTGCCGGAGCCGACGTAGGAACCGCGCAGGAGCAGCAGGGCGAGCGTGGCCGCGGTCAGCGCGAGCCATCCGGAGACCACGAGCCGCTGCACCGGACGGACTCCGGCGCCCCGCTGCCAGCAGGCCAGCACGAAGGCGGCGCCGCCGACCATGAGGATGAAGCCCGCGTACGAGACGTAGCGCGCGAAGCCGTAGAGGCCGCCGACGACTCCGCCGCCCGCCGTCTGGTCGGACAGCGAGACGGAGGTCTGCGAGGGCGCGCCGATGGAGAAGGTGAAGGCGCCCGAGACGGGGTGGCTGTCCGCCGAGACGACCTGGTAGGTGACGGTGAACGTGCCGTCGGGCAGGCCCGCGTGGAGCTTCACGCCGTACGTGGTGGCGCCGATGGAGGTCGTCTTGCCGGTGTCGACGCGCTTGCCTTTGGGGTCGAGCACCTGGAGCGAGCCGTCGGACAGCGCGACCTTCTCGGAGAAGGTGAGCGAGACCTGTGCGGGCGCCTTGTCGACCACCGCTCCCTGCCGGGGGTCGCTGCCGGTCAGCGCCGCGTGCGCGGAGGCCGGCGTGGCGCCCGCCATGAGCACGCCGATGACGGCGAGGACGAGCAGCACCAGTGTGCGTATCCGTGGGGTGCTGCGCGCGGTGCTGTGCCGGGTGTCGCGCTCGGTGCCGTGGGAACCGGCGGGTGAGGCCGAACGGGGAGCGATGGTCGGTGTCACGGAGATCCCTCCCTCAGTGTCCGGTCTTCGGGTTGTACGTCGCGGACTTCACCGGCAGGGAGACCTCGATCGTGCCGGACTTGGCGAAGTGCAGTTCCACCGACACCTTCTCGCCCTGCTTCGGCTTGTGGGTGAGCATTTCGAACATGATGTGGTTGCCGCCGCTGGCGAAGTCGAGCGTGCCGTCGGCGGGCACGGTGAAGGACTTCTCCTCCTCCATCGCGCCGCCCTTGGTGGAGTGCAGTGTGACGTCGCCGGAGAGGTCGCTGGTGACGGAGGTGAGCGTGTCGGCGCCACCGGAGTTGGTGACCGTGAAGAAACCGGCCGCCATGGTGGCCATGCTGGGGGCGGGCATGTAGGCGCCGGTGACCTTGAGATCGGGCTTGTCCGTGGTGGAGCCGGACGCGTCGTCGTCCGAACCGCCGCAGCCCGCCAGCGCGAGCGTCAGGGCCGAGGTGACGACCACGGAGGCCGCGGTGAGACGCCTCACGGGTTCTCCCCCTTGATGAGCTTGGGGAGGTCCTTGGTGTAGTCGTCGACGGTGGCGTCCTCGCCGTAGAGCACATAGCCCCCGTCGGTCTTCGGCGAGAACGCGATGACCTGGGTGCCGTGCACGGAGACCAGCTTGCCGTTCTTGTCCTTCGAGGTCGGCTCGATGGAGATGCCCATGGTGCGGGCGCCTGCCTGGATCGTGGCGAAGTCGCCGGTCAGACCGATGAATTCGGAGTCGATGCCCTTGAGCCACTTGGCCAGCTCGGTGGGGGTGTCGCGGTCCGGGTCGGTGGTCACGAACACGACCCGGAGCTTGTTCTGCTCCGCCTTGGGCAGCTGCTTCTTGGCGACGGCGAGGTTGTTCATCGTCAGCGGGCAGACGTCGGGGCAGTGGGTGTAACCGAAGTAGATGAGCGTCGGCCTGCCCTTGGTCTGCGCGCGCAGGTCGTACTTCTTGCCCTGCGTGTCGGTCAGGACGAGGTCCGGCTTCTCGAACGGCTTGTCGAGTACGGTCGCGGCCTTGCCCGAACCGGCCTCGGCGGACACGGTGGCGACGGAGTTGTCACCGTTGTCGCTGCCGCACGCGGTCAGGGTCAGGGCGGCGGCGACGAGCAGGGCGGCCGCGGCATACGTCTTCTTGCGCATAGAAAAATGTCCCAGATGTGAGGACCCCGGTGGGCACCGGGGTCGTACGACCGCTGTGACGTGGCCGTACGACTCCCGGTGCGCACCGCGGGAGTGCGTGAGCGTCAGACGGTGGTGCGCCGACGGCCGGCCAGGACGCCGAATGCCACGCCCGCCACACCGACGACGATGCCCACGACGCCCAGGACGCGGGCGGTGGTGTCACTGCTGTCGGAGGAGGCGGCGGCCTCGGTGGTGTCCTTGGCTGCGGACTTGGCGTCGTCGGAGGTGTCGGAGGCGTCCTCGGCGGTGGCGGAGCCGTGGTGGTCGCCCTCGGACGCGGCGGAGAGCGCGAGCACGGGAGCCGGGTTCTCGGGCTCCTCCTCGCCCTCCTTCTGCGGCTCGATCCAGCGCACGACCTCCTTGTTGTCGTACGTCTGGACGGCCTTGAAGACGAGTTCGTCCGCGTCCTCGGGCAGCTGGCCGACCGAGAGCGCGAACTTCTGGAAGTAGCCCGGCGCGATGCCCTTGCCGGTGGCGGTCCAGGTGACCTTGGTGACCACCTCGTCGATCTTCTTGCCGTGCACCGTGAGCGGCTTGGCCGGCTTGGCCTTGGTGACCTTCACGCTCCAGCCGTCGAGGGGCTGCGGCATCACGGAGGCGAGCGGGTGCTCGGTCGGGAAGTTCACCTCGAGCTTGCTGGTCGAGGCGTCGTCGCGCTCGTTGGGGACCTTGAAGTCGACGGTGGCGTAACCGCCCTTGGCGGCCGTGCCCTCCGGCTGCACGCTGACGTGAGCGAAGGCGGGGACGGACAGGGCGAGGACGGCCGAGGCGGCGACGGCACCGGCGGCGGCGATACGGGTTGCCTTCATGGCAGGAAACACTCCACTTCGAGCGAGAGTCCAGGAAAAGGGGCTGCGCGGGCGCGCCGAAGGGCACCGGAAGGGCACCGGTGAAGGCGGCCACGCGCGCGTGCCGCACGGCGGCAGCCGGCCCCTCCCGCGGACGAGCGGAGTGGAGTGGTGCGCCGTGTCAGGCAGCGAGGAGGAACGTGCCGGAGGAAGGTGGTCCGCGCCGGACCACGGTGTGCTGAAGTGCCCTGGTCCGGGGCTTCGGTGAGGCGAGGAGCGCGGTGCGTGGTGTGCGCGGCGCGGGACCGGGCGTGCCGGGAAGACCTGCACGCAGGGCACGTACCAGCGCGAGCGCCCCGCGCAGGGATCGTACGAGCGCCCCCTCCGCCACCCCGTGTGCGGACAGCCGCATCAGAAGCAGCAGCGCCAGGTCTCCGCGGCGCAGCACCCATCCGGCGGCGACGGCCGCGAGGACGTGGCCGAGCAGCATGGGCAGGGACGGCAGCACGGACATCGAGGAGCCGACGGCGGACGCCACGGCGTCGCCGGAGTGCATCGACTGCATGGACCCCGTGGACCGCATGGACGTCATCGACCGCATCGAGTCGGTCAGGCCCGTGTCGAGCCGCGCGTCGGCGAGGATTTTCTGGGCCTGGGCGGGCGTGATGGCCGCTGTGGACGTGCCGCAGACGATCCGTGCGGCTCGCGCGATCAGCGAGGCGTCCGCCGTGGAGAGTGAGCCGGAGGCCGCCGAGGCGGTGTGCTGCCCCAGTCCGAAGAGCGTGTGCAGCACGGTCTGGCCGATGGCGAGGAGGGCTGCGATGCCCGGCAGCGAGCGCTCGCGCCCGGCGAGCGGTGCCGCCAGGGCGAAGACCGTGAGGAATCCCGTAGCCAGTGTCCATGCCGGGACCGTGGCGCAGGAGGCGAGACCATGACCTGCCGCGGCCAGCACGACGCAGACCGCGGCGAACACCGCGGCCCGCAGAATCCGGAGATCGCTTCCGGAGCGCGCCCTGCGCTGGTGGGGGGCAGTCATGGCGGGCTCATCATCGCACTGCGCTTACCCGCTCCCTACGGCAGGTCCGCAAGGTGCCGTACGTGCCGGAAGGTGACGATCTGAGGGGAACGGCTGTGCGCTCTGCGGGGGGAGCCGCCAGCACATACACCGGCTCCTGTCGCGCGCGCATCCGCCGTATGGGCGGTATCACGGTGACGGGGCGATTGCGCAGGGGTGCGGGCGGCAATACGTAACGGTATGTCGAGCCGCGGCCGGGAGGCTGGAGCATGAGCATCTGGTGGTCACTCCATTTGCGGCGCGAGGCTGCGAGCGTTCCGCTCGCCAGGCGCCTTCTGCTCGGCACGATGGAGACCGCGGGCGTCGACCCGGACGTCTCGTACGACCTCTCCGTCGCGCTCAGTGAGGCCTGTGCCAACGCCGTCGAGCACGGCGGGGACGCCGCGCACGGCCAGTACTCGGAGGCGTACCGGGTCACCGCCTATCTCGATGGCGAGAAGTGCCGTATCGAAGTCGCCGACTCCGGCCCCGGTTTCCCCGCGGGCCGTGCCCGCGCCGCGATCCGCCAGGCCCGCAGCGACGCCGAACACGGCAGGGGCCTGTGCCTGATCCAGGAGCTCGCCGACCACGTGCACATCGGCAACAAGCCGGGCCGTGGCGGTGCGGTGGTGAGCTTCGACAAGATCCTCAAGTGGAAGAAGGACCCTTCTTTGCTGACGGCGTAGCGCGGGAGGGCGCGGTGATGGACCTGTCGTGACAGAGGGACCGTCTCGGCTCCTATTCTGACAGTCGACTTCCAAATGGAAGCCAACTAAATATTGACAGTGGACTCTCAGTTGGGGGTAACCTCGCATCAGGTTGCTCCCTTCAGGAGGTCCACATGTCCCTTCCCGCCCTCGCCCGGTCGCCGCGCCGCTGGCTCGCCCTCGCCGCCCTCACGCTGAGCGTGCTGATCGTCGGGCTCGACGGCACGATCATCAACGTCGCCCTGCCCACGCTCGCCGGTGAGCTGCACGCCGACAGCGCGCAGCTGCAGTGGATCGGCGGCGGCTATCTGCTGACCCTGTCCGTGGCGATGCTCCCGGTCGGCCTGCTGGGCGACCGCTACGGCCACAAACGGCTGCTGCTCGGCGGCATCGGCCTCTTCGCGCTCGCCTCGCTCGGCGGGGCGTTCGCCGGATCGCCCGCCACGGTCATCGTGGCGCGGGCCGTCCTCGGCCTCGGCGCCGCCGCGATCATGCCGCTGTCCATGGCGATCCTGCCGCGCGTCTTCGCCAAGGACGAACTGCCCCGGGCCATCGCCGTCTGGACCGCCGCCACCGCCCTCGGCATGCCCGTGGGCCCGCTCGTCGGAGGCTGGCTTCTCGACCACTTCCACTGGAGCTCGATCTTCCTGTTCAACGTGCCGGTCGCGGCCCTCGCCATGCTCGCCGGGCTGTGGCTGCTGCCGAGCGACGGCAAGCACGAGCGCACCGTCCCCTTCGACGCCCTCGGCGCCGTACTGAGCGCCCTCGGTATCACCGCACTGGTGTACGGCACGATCCTCATCCCGCAGGACGGCTGGACCGACCCCGCCGTCCTTGGCACGCTGACCGCCGCGGCCGCCCTCCTCACGGCGTTCGTCGTCCGCGAGCGCCGCCTGGCGCACCCGCTCGTCGACCTGAAGCTGTTCACGGACCGCCGCTTCCTGTGGGGCACACTGATCGCGGTCTTCGTCAACTTCGCTGTGATGGGCATCCTGTTCGTCGTCCCGCAGTACCTGCAGGCCGTGCTCGGCAACGACTCCTTCGCCACCGGAATCCGCGTACTGCCCCTGATCGGCGGCCTCATGGCGGCCGCGACGGCGAGCGAGGCCCTCGTCCCCCGGCTCGGCGCCCGGACCGTCATCCCGTTCGGCATGCTCGTGCTCGCCGCGGGGACCGCGCTCGGGGCGCGTACGGACGGCTCGGACGGCTACGGGTTCACCGCGCTCTGGCTCGCCCTCACCGGCCTCGGCTTCGGGCTCGCCGTCGTTCCCGCGACCAGCCTGGTGATGGGGTCGCTGACGGCCGACCACGCCGGATCGGGGACGAGCCTGCTGGAGACCGTCCAGCAGCTCGGCAGCGTCCTCGGCGTGGCGGGCCTCGGCAGCCTGCTCGGATACGGCTACCTGGACCGGATCCGCACCGACGGCCTCCCGGCCGGGGCGGCGGACGCGGCCCGCGACTCGGTGTCCGGCGCGGACGCGGTCGCCCGGCAGCTGCACGACGCCGGTCTCACCGCCTCCGCGCACGAGGCCTTCGTCCACGGCATGAACCTGGTCCTCATGGCCTGCGGGGCGATGTCCCTGTTCGCGGCCGTGCTGGCGGCGCTCTTCCTGCCGGGCCGGTCCGCCGCCGCCACCGCTGTCGCTGCGCCGGACGTCCCCCGCACGGTGGCCGATGCCGCGCCGCAGCAAGCAGAATCGGTGGCATGACGATGCACGAGACCTCCGCCGCGCCCCTCGGTCTGAGGGAACGCAAGAAGCAGAAGACCCTGGAGCGCATCCGCCGTGAGGCCTACCGCCTCTTCGCCGAGAACGGGTACGAGGCGACGACGGTCGACCAGATCGCGGACGCGGCGGAGATCTCGCCGAGCACGTTCTTCCGCTACTTCCCCACCAAGGAGGACGTGGTCGTCCAGGACGAGTACGACCCCGCGCTCGCCGACGCGATCCGGGCCCGCCCGGCCGACGAGCCGATGGTGGACGCGCTCCTGAACGCGCTGAAGGGCCCGCTGGGCCAGATGCTGGAGCAGGACCGCGAGGAACTGCTGCTGCGGACCCGGATCATGTTCTCCGACCCCGCGATCCGGGCCCGCTCGGTCGCCGAGCAGCAGCGCAGCGAGGACGCGATCGCCGCGATCATCGCGGAGCGCACCGGGCGCGACGCCGCCGACCTGGAGGTCAAGTGCGCGGCCGCCGCGATCATCGCCGTGTTCACGACGCTGGTACGGCACTGGGCGGAGGGCGGCGGCACGGAGGACCTGGCGGGGCTGTACGAACGCCATCTGCCGCTGCTGTCGCGCGGGTTGGACTTCTAGGGCGGACGGGCCGGCCGGGGCCGTTTTTCCGCCGACTTCAGCTTTCTCAGAATTCTCAGGTCTCTGACAGCCCCGCCCCATGCCCCTGACGGGTGCCGCTCCTAACTTCCCGATCATGACGGGAAACCACAAAGACACGTCCATCACCCGGCGCCGCGCGATCGCGGTGACCGGAGGCACGGTCGCGGCCGGCGGACTCGCGGTCGCCGGGTACCAGGCCGCCTTCGCCGATGAGACCACGGCCGCCGAGGCGGAGGCCGCGGCCTCCACCAGCAGCAGCCAGTGCGTGCTGATGTCCAGCGTCACCGAGGGGCCGTACTACCTGGACGGCGCCCTGGTGCGCAAGGACATCACCGAGGGCAAGAGCGGGGTCCCGCTGACGCTGCGCATCACCGTGCAGGACACCACCGACTCCTGCGACCCGGTCGCGGGCGCGGCCGTCGAGATCTGGCACTGCGACGCCTGGGGCTACTACTCCGGCTACACCACCGCCAACCCCGGCGGTTCGGCACCCGCCGAGTCCGAGGACGGCTCCACCGCCGACGACAAGACCTATCTGCGCGGTTACCAGGTCGCCAACGCCAACGGGGTAGTCAAGTTCGAGACGATCTTCCCCGGCTGGTACACGCCCCGCACCTGCCACATCCACGTCAAGGTGCACACCGGCGGCGAGAAGGCGGACGGCACCTACGAGGGCGGCACGGTCAACTACACCGGGCAGTTCTTCTTCGACGACGACATCGCCGAGGAGATCTTCGCGCTGGAGCCGTACTCCAAGCACTCCGGCAGCTACACCAAGCTCGCCGACGACATGGTCTACGACGGAGGCGGCGCGTCCAGCGGCCTGCTCACCCTGAAAGCGGTCCACAAGAAGGACCCGTCCAAGGGCTACAAGGGCTTCATCACGCTGGGCATCGACCCGGACGCCTCGAACGACGGCGCCGGCAGCGGCGGTGGCGGCACGCCCCCGAGCGGTGCGCCGAGCGACGCCCCCACGGGTACGCCGCCGAGCGGTGCGCCGAGCGACAGCGCCTCTCCCTCCGCCTCGGCCTCTTCGTAGGGTGCGCCCATGAGCAGCCGCGAGGACGAGACGCTGGCGCAGGCCGCCGTGGCCGCGCTGACACGGCAGTTGGAGCTGGCCCCCAAGCCCGGACTGCCCGACCCGCGCGATCTCGGCGCCCGGGCCACCCGCCGGGACCACTGTTCCCTGCGCTGGTCGGCCAAGGCGCTGGCGCCCGGCCTCGCGGCCATGGCGGCCGCCGCCCGCCGTATCGGCGCGCCCACACCCCAGCTCCGTACGGAACTGGGCGCGATCGGCCGCTCCACCGAGCACTCGGTGGCCCTGGCGGGCGGCGGCCACCGCGGGGCCCTGTGGGCGCTCGGGTTCCTCGTCGCGGCGGCGGCCCTGGACCCCCGCGCCGCCGGGACCGACGTGACCGCGACCGCCAAGCGCATCGCGGCGCATCCCGACCGGCGCGCGCCACGGCGGCCCTCTCGGGGGTCGTCCGTGTCGGCGCAGTACGGCGCGGCGGGCGCGCGAGGAGAAGCGCGCGCCGGTTTCCCGCACGTGCGCCGAGCGCTGGCCGCGCTCACCACGGCGCGCGCTGCGGGCGCGGCCGAACCGGAGGCCGGGCTCGACGCCCTCCTCACCGTCATGTCCACCCTCCAGGACACGGAGTTGCTGTACACAGCGGGGCCTCTCGGCCTGCGCCACGTCCAGGCGGGCGCCCGCACCGTCCTGGAGGAGGGCGGCAGCGCCACGGAGTCGGGCCGCGCGGCCCTCACCGCCTTCGACGAAGACCTGCACACGCGCGCGTGGAGCCCCCGCGGCAGCGGAGCGCTGCTCGCGGGGGCCCTGTTCGTGGACGCTCTGCCGGTGGTGGTCAGCACACCGGCGCGGGCTGCGTGACGACGGCGCTCGCGCTGTCGCAGACCCGGCGGCCGGCGGCCCACCGCGTCGCCGGTCCCATCGCGTACGACGCCGCCAGCATGAGCCCGCCCAGCAGCAGCCACCCGGCCGTGCCCCAGCTGACCAGCAGGGCCGTCAGGACCAGCGGGCCCATCGTGCGGGCCACGGTGACTCCGGTGCCGAAGAAGCCCTGGTACTCGCCCATGCGGTCGGCCGGCGCGAGGTCGAAGCCCAGCTGCCAGGAACCCGCCGACTGGAGCATCTCGGCGACGACCTGGAGCACCGCGCCCGCCACCAGGATCCCGGCCGCCGTCCACGGCGAGACACCGGACGACAGGGCGAACACCGCGCACGACGCCAGCATGACGAGCCCTGAGCGGCGGATCGCGCGGGTGGCGGTCGCGAGGCCCGTGATCCCGCGGGCCATCCGCACCTGGAAGACCATCACCGCACCGGTGTTGAGCACGAACAGGGCCGAGACCAGCCAGGCCGGCGCGGCCGTCCGTTCGGTGATCCACAGCGGGATGCCGAGGCTCAGCAGCGGCATCCGCAGCAGCAGCACGGTGTTGAGGAATGTGACGGCGACGTACGGGCGGTCGCGCAGCACGCCGCGCTCCCGGGCGACGGCTTCCCGGCTGGCCGGGGCGGGGGTCACGGACGGCAGCCGCAGCAGCACCGCCGCGCAGACCAGGAAACTCACCGCGTCCAGCGCGAACACCCCGAGGTAGGCGGCCCGCGTCCCCGCGTGCAGCGCGAGTCCGCCGAGGCCCGCGCCCACCGCCAGACCGGCGTTGAGCGTCGACTGGAGGTGCGCGAGCAGCCCGGTCCGCTGCCCGGCGGGGATCAGCCCGGCGAGCAACGCCTGCCGCGCCGCGGCGAGCCCGGACTGCGCCGACGCGTACGCGCACGCCGCGAGCACGAAGGGGACGAATCCGCGGACGACCAGGAAGGACGCCACCGCAGCCCCGGTCGCCAGCGCCAGCAGCACCGCCGTGCCGCGCGGCCCGCGCCGGTCGGCCAGCCGCCCCAGCGGCACGCCCACCACGGAGCCCACGGCCCAGGCGACGGTCAGGCCGAGCCCCACGCGCGCGGGGGCCAGCCCGACCACGTGGGTGAAGTACAGCGCGGAGGTCACGTAATAGGCCCCGTCCCCCACGGAGTTGGCCAGTTGCGCCCCCGCCAGGACCCGCTGCGGCCCGGCGGGCGGAACAAGGCGACCCGTCTCGGCGGTGCCTGCGACTCGTGCGACGCGATTCGTCATGCCTACGACACTAGGGCCGGGATGGACCCCTCAACAGCACCAATTGGCGTGCCATTTTATGGCCCAATTACTCCCCGCGATCCCTGTGGAGGCCCCCGTCCAACACCCGTCCCAACGCCTCCAGTGCCTCCGGATAGACCCGCTCCCGGGGCGTCCCGTACCCGACGACCAGACCCTGTGGACGGTCGAGCGAGCCGCCCGGTGCGTGCCAGTGGTCGCCGAGGCGGCCGACCGCGAGGCCTTCCTCCTCGGCCAGGGCCAGGGCCTCGGCCTCGTCGGGTACGTCGACCAGGGCGTGCAGGCCCGCCGCGATGCCCTGGACGCGGCGGCGCGTGCCCAGGCGGCCCAGGAGCTGGTCGCGGCGCCGGCGGTAGCGCAGGCGACAGGCACGGACGTGGCGGTCGTAGGCGTGGCTGTTGATCAGCTCGGCCAGCGCCAACTGGCCGATGGACTCGGTGTGGTGGTCGCTGTGCAGCTTCGCGTCGGCGACCGCGTCGACGAGGTGTGGCGGCAGCACCATCCAGCCGAGCCGCAGTGCGGGCCCGAGCGTCTTGGAGGCGGTGCCCAGGTACACGACGTGCCCCGGCGCCATGCCCTGGAGGGCGCCGACGGGCTGGCGGTCGTAGCGGAACTCCCCGTCGTAGTCGTCCTCGACGATCAGCCCCCCGCGCGCGCGTGCCCAGTCGGTGAGCGCCCGCCGCCGCTCGGGGTGCAGTGTGACTCCGGTCGGGTACTGGTGGGCGGGCGTGACGACTACCGCGGCCTCCTCGCCCAACCCGTCGGCGCGGGCGCCCCGTTCGTCGACCGGTACCGGCGCCACGGTGCCCCCGTTGTGCCGCACCACCTCCCGGTGGAACGGCAGCCCGGGGTCCTCCATGGCGATCACTCCGCCGTCCAGCACACGCGTGAGGAGCGCGAGCCCCTGCACGTACCCCGAAGTGATCACGATGTGCTCGGGCGGTGCGATGACCCCGCGCGCCCGCCCCAGGTAGCCCGAGAGCGCGGTCCGCAGTTCGATCCGGCCGCGCGGGTCTCCGTAGTCGTACGCCAGGGAGGGCGCCGTCGCGATCGCGCGGCGCAGCGCGCGCAGCCAGGCGGCCGCCGGGAACGCGCCGACGTCCGGGCTGCCGGGCCGCAGGTCGAAACGGGGTGCACGCGCGCGTGCACCCCCGCCCGGCGCCGTCGGCGAGGCGGCGGGCAGCAGCGCGACCTCGGTGCCCGAACCCTGGCGCGCTGTCAGATACCCCTCGGCGACCAGTTGGTCGTACGCCGCCTTCGCCGTGCCCCGGGAGATGCCCAGCTCGGCCGCGAGCCGCCGGGTCGCGGGCAGTCGCGTGCCCGGAGCGAGCCGCCCGTCGCGCACCGCGTCCCGCAGTGCCCGCTCCAGCCCCGCCCTGCGTCCCGCCGCCGCATCCGGCTCCAGATGCAGATCCACCCCGACACCGGACCAGAAGCCGTCCACGAAAAAGCCGCCCCCCTAGGCACCGCACCCGAAAGGCACCTCTACAGGCACCCCAAAAACCCGGGAAGCCACCGCGGCCCCCGGGCACACCAATGGCCGGGTACCCGTGAGGACACCCGGCCATCAGTCTCGTATCAGCCCTCGAAGGGCACTATGTCAGCCCTTCAGGGCGGCCATCCATGCTTCGACCTCGTCCCAGCGGCGGGGCAGCCCGTCCGACAGGTTCCGGTTGCCGTCCGCTGTGACCAGGATGTCGTCCTCGATGCGGACGCCGATGCCGCGGTACTCCTCGGGCACCGTCAGGTCGTCCGCCTGGAAGTACAGGCCCGGCTCGACCGTGAGGACCACGCCCGGCTCCAGCGTGCCGTTGACGTAGTGCTCCGTGCGTGCGGCCGCGCAGTCGTGGACGTCCATGCCGAGCATGTGCCCGGTGCCGTGCAGCGTCCAGCGGCGCTGCAGACCGAGCTCCAGGACACGCTCGACCGTGCCCTCCACCAGCCCCCACTCGACGAGCTTCTCGGCGAGCACGCGCTGCGAGGCGTCATGGAAGTCGCGGTAGGCGGCGCCCGGCTTCACGGCGGCGATACCGGCCTCCTGGGCCTCGTACACGGCGTCGTAGATCTTCTTCTGGATCTCGGAGAAGCGGCCGTTGATCGGCAGCGTGCGGGTGACGTCGGCCGTGTAGTACGTGTGCGTCTCCACGCCCGCGTCCAGCAGGAGCAGGTCCCCGGAGCGCACCGGGCCGTCGTTGCGCACCCAGTGCAGGGTGCAGGCGTGCGGCCCGGCGGCGCAGATCGAGCCGTAGCCGATGTCGTTGCCCTCGACCCGCGCGCGCAGGAAGAAGGTGCCCTCGATGTAGCGCTCGGAGGTGGCCTCCGCCTTGTCGAGGACCTTCACGACGTCCTCGAAGCCGCGCACCGTCGAGTCGACGGCCTTCTGCAGCTCGCCGATCTCGAAGTCGTCCTTGATCAGCCGTGCCTCGGAGAGGAAGACCCGCAGCTCCTCGTCGCGCTCGGCGGTCACCTTGTCGGTGAGCGCGGCCTCGATGCCGGCGTCGTAGCCGCGCACGGCACGGACCGGACCGGTGGCCTCCTTCAGCTTCCCCGCCAGCTCCCGCACGTCCGAGGCGGGGATGCCGTACAGCTGTTCGGCCTCGCCGAGTGAGTGGCGGCGGCCGACCCACAGCTCGCCCTGCCCGGAGAGCCAGAACTCGCCGTTCTCGCGGTCGGAACGCGGCAGCAGGTAGATCGTCGCGTCGTGACCGTCGTCCGTGGGTTCGAGGACGAGGACGCCGTCCTCGGTCTGGTTGCCCGTGAGGTACGCGTACTCGACCGACGCCCGGAAGGAGTACTCCGTGTCGTTCGAGCGGGTCTTCAGGTTGCCCGCGGGGACGACCAGGCGCTCGCCCGGGAAGCGCGCGGAGAGCGCGGCGCGGCGGCGCGCGGTGTGCTCGGCCTGCGCGATCGGCTCCAGACCGTGCAGCTCCGTGTCGGCCCAGCCGGACTTCATGTTCTCGGCCAGCTCGTCGGACACGCCCGGGTACAGGCCGTTCTTGCGCTGCTTGAGCGGCTCTTCTTCGCCCGCTTCGTCAGCGGTTTCGTCAAGGACAGCTTCCGGGGTCTCCGGATTGAGCTCGTCCGCCACGGTCATCCTCCTTGGTACGGCACTGGACCCCATCCATCGTACGGTCGTACGGAAGGGGGCCCAGGGCCGGAGGACCTGTTACACGAATTCGTCTGTCCTCACTCGAAGCGCGCCGCCAGCAGGACGACGTCCTCCTCGCCGCCCGCCTCGTCGAGACCGTCCGGCAGCACGGTGCGCAGCACGTGGTCGGCGATCGCGTCCGGGTCGTCGCGCAGCGCCCTGGGGACGCTCGCCGCCGCCGCGTGCAGCCGGCTGAAGGCGCGGTCCATGGGGTCGCCGGTGCGGTGCAGCAGGCCGTCCGTGTAGAGCAGCACCGTTTCGCCGGGCTCCGCGAGCAGCTCGACGCTGGGCGCCTCCCAGCAGGCCAGCATGCCCAGCGGCGCCGACACCGAGGTCTCCACGAACTCCGTGCGCCGCTCGCCGATCACCAGCGGCGGGCTGTGTCCGGCACCGGCCAGGGTGATCTTGCGCAGGGCGGGCTCGCAGTAGGCGAAGAGCGCGGTCGCGGACCGGGCGGGCTCGGTCAGCCGGAGCAGCAGCTCCAGGTCGGACAGGACAGCGACGGGGTCCTCGCCCTCCATCACGGCGTACGCCCGCAGGGAGGCTCTGAGTCGTCCCATCGCGGCGATCGCGCTGGGGCCCGCCCCGGTGACCGAGCCGACCGCGAGGCCGAGCGCGGCGTCGGGCAGCGGCAGCGCGTCGTACCAGTCGCCGCCGCCGCGCGGACCCGTGCGGTGCCGGGCGGCGAGCTGGACGCCGGAGACCCGGGGCAGCCGCGGGGGCAGCAGCTCCTCGGTGATGGTCGCCATGCACGCGCGCGTGCGCTCCAGTTCCACCAGCCGCGCCAGATGCTCGGTCGCGTAGCGGGCGTAGAGGCCGATGAGGTGGCGCTGACGCTCGACCGGTTCGGCGGGCTCGTCGTAGAGCCATACGGCCGCACCGAGGCGGCCCGCCGCCTGTGTGGACAGCGGGAGCGCGTAGCTCGCGGCGTAACCGAGCCGGGCGGCCACCTCGCGGTGGCGGGGGTCGAGCCCGTCCTCGGCGAACAGGTCGGGCTGGGCGATCTCGGCGTCGCCGCCGGGCAGCCCGGCCGGTGTGTCCAGGAGCTTTCCGTACGACATGGAGCTGCGCGGCACGGTCTCGATGTGACCGAGGTCGGCCCGGCCCAGGCCCAGGCCGATGGTGGTGTCCGGACCGAGCCCGTCGGCCGGCTCCAGGACGATGAGACCGCGCCGGGCGCCCACCAGGGCGGCTCCGGCACGCAGCAGTTCCTGGAGTGCGTCGTCCAGTGCTGCCGTGCGCGCGAGGCGTTCGGTGAGTTCGTGGAGCGTGGTCAGGTCGGAGACCCAGCCCGCCAGACGATCTTGGAGAACGGCGCCTGGGCCGATGGAGGAGGTGGCCGAAGGGATACCAGTGACGGATGACGTCGGCGCGACAGTGTGTGCGGGCGCGGGAACCGTTGAATCGATTCCGGCCACTTTCGGGAGGTGAGGGGCGTTCATGGCGTCCGGCCTTCCGACCGGTGCGTATTGCTCAATAGCATCGCAAACCCCCATGTCGTTCTGCGCCGCTAGCGGTGGCTCCACATGTACACGCACTCGTGAGGGGATGTCCAGCATTGTCCTGCTGGGATTCCTGGTGTCCACGGGCCGGTTGCGGAAAAGCAAAGTTGGCTTAAAACTGACTCGGGTAACGGCTTATTGCGGTCGACTGGCCTTGCTCGACGGAGCGTCACAGCGGTCGTGGTGGGTACGTACTCGGTGAAGGCCAGGGGTGGTTGAGATCCACCCGGGAACCTGGCGACGGACCCGGGCGTCTTAACCACCGACGACCGTGCCCCATCCTCCCGTGGCGGAGGCGGAGAGAAATACGCGGGACGCGAAACGCCAGACTCCGCCACCCCACGCCATGCCCATGCTTTTGCCAGACGCGGTATGGATCCGGACGCAGCCAAACGCTCGGCCCATAGGGGTTCCCCTTGTCTCCAGCAGGGGTGTGATGCGCCAGTAGGTACGCACAGTGAAGTGATCGACACATGGTGTGATGTGGTCCACAGTGTTGCCAGGCGTGCAACGGAAAGGAACGAGCGCTCATGCGCGAGATCCTCGGAAGGCGACGCAGGCTCCTGTCCAGGCGAAACAACGGGAGGCCTGAGATGCTCAGCGCGGCCCTGACCTTCGCGGCCGAATGGCAGTGGCCCGTACTGCCGGGAGTGGCACCCGATCCGCAGGGGCGCGGCCGCTGCGGCTGCCCCGACCCGGAATGCACGGTGCCCGGCGCTCACCCCTTCGACCCCGGCCTCCTCGCCGCGACCACCGACGAGCGCATGGTGCGCTGGTGGTGGACGAACCGGCCGACGGCACCGATCGTGCTGGCCACCGGAGGCAAGGCTCCCTGCGCGGTGAGCCTGCCCGCCCTCGCGGCGGCCCGCGCGCTCGTCGCGCTCGACCACCAGGGCATGCGGCTGGGCCCCGTCGTCGCGACCCCCACGCGCTGGGCCCTGCTCGTGGCGCCGTACTCGATGGAGCAACTGGGCGAGCTGCTCTACGCTCAGGACTTCGTCCCCGGCTCCCTGCGCTTCCACGGAGAGGGCGGCTACATCGCGCTGCCGCCCTCCGAGACGGGCCAGGGCCAGATCCGCTGGGAGCGGGCTCCGCTGCCCGGCTCGGCCGCGCCCTGGGTGCCCGATGTGGAGGCCGTGGTGGACACCGTGGTCGAAGCCCTCACTCGTACGGGTGTGAGCGCGCCCGAGTTGTAGGGATGTCGGGCGCGCGGTGAACCGGGCGCCCGCCCTGCGTGGCTATCTTCCCTTTCATGAACCTACGTCTGCTCGCGCTCGCGGGCGTCGTGGCGGCCACGGTCGCACTGCCCCTGGCCGTGGCGTCCGCGGGGCCCGTGAGCGACGGGGTCCCCGGAGCCGTACGCCTGCGCGCCGGCGATCTGTTCGCCGGCGGGCGCGTCGGCGACTCACGTGCCAATGATTCGCGGGCCGACGGCAAGAGCGGTGCCGGCGCTTCCGGGCGGCGTAGCGATGACGCGGGCCGTAGCGATGACGCGCGTACCGATGGCGCGCGTTCCGGTGGCGCGCGTTCCGGTGGCGCGAGCCGCGCCGACGGCGAAGAGCGGGCGTCCGAGTCGAGGCGGTCCTCCCCGCTGCTCGGCCTCGGTCTCGCCACCGCGGCCAACTGCGGGCCCGAACTCTCCTCCCCCGACGGCCTCGAAGCGCAGACCTGTGTCCTGACGCAGGGGCAGGACACCTGGGCGCGCACCTACTACCGCAACGCGTCGGGCGAGGAGCTGAGTTCCGTACTGAGCCTGATGAAGCCCGACGGGCGCACCCTGCAGATGCGCTGCGCCGTGGGCGCGGAGGACGAGCCGGGGGCGTGCGAAACGCCCAGGGAGCGCACCACGGGGGACGCGGGGGCGTACACGGCGGTCGCGGAGTTCGCGAAGAGCGCTGGGAGCGGACCACTGCTGCTGCGCTCCGGGAGCAGTACGAGCGACGCGGGCAACGCGAGCGACTCGCACAACTAGGCTGATCGGAGCGCTGGTTGACGCCGGACGGGCGGCAGGCGCGGGCCGGACATGCGAAGACCCGGTTGCTGGCGACGGGGGATGCACCAGCAACCGGGCTACTCGAACGGTAACAAGAGATCGGCGGTTCGCAAATTCGATCTCGGCTATTCGGACACGGATTTACCTGTCACAACGGGGAGTTGTGACAGGAGTCACCCGTTTGTGAGGTCCTGACGAGCTGACCGGTCGGTCAGTTCGCTCGGCTGTGCGTCAGCTGAGAGTCACCTGTCGGTTGGTGAGGCCGCCGCGCGCCCGGCGCTCGTCCGCGGTCAGCGGCGCGTCCGTGGCCAGAGCGGTCGCGAGGCGCTCGGCGAACTCGGCCGCCGGCTTCTCGATGTCCTCCGCCGAGACCCCTGTCGGCAGGTCCCAGACCGGCACCGTGAGCCCGTGCGCACGGAAGGAACCGACCAGTCGGGTGCCCTCGCCGAGGCTTGATCCACCGGCTGCGTGCAGCCGAGCGAGAGCGTCCAGAAGCTGCTCCTCGGGGTGCGGCATGACCCAGCGCAGATGGTTCTTGTCGGGCGTCTCGCACCAGTACGCGGCGTCGACACCGGTCAGCTTGACGGTCGGGATGGCCGCGGCGTTGGCCCGCTCCAGGGAGGCGGTCACCTCGGTCGTCGCGTTCTCCGAGTCCGGGACCCAGAATTCGAAGCCCGAGTGCACAACTGGCTCGAACACGCCTTCGGGGTCGAGCAGATCCTGCAGTCGCGGACCGTCGGCCGGTGCGCGCCGGCCCTCGACCGGCGTACCCGGCTTCGCGGTGAGCGCGCGCTGGAGGGTGTCCGCCAGATCGCGGCTGATGTCGCCGGAGGGCGTGTCGTTCTGCAGGCCGATCAGCACCGAGCCGTCGTCGCGGCGCAGCGCGGGCCACGCCATCGGCAGGACGGTGGCGAGCGTGACCGAGGGGACTCCCTCGGGGAGGCTCTCCTTGAGGTTCAGCTCGACGGTCGCGGCGGGCACCAGCTCGCGCAGCGCGATCCAGTCGCCCTCGCCGGGCAGCCCCTCGAAGGGGCGCTGCACCAATTCGGTCACCGCGTGTGCGGCGGCGCGGCCGTGACAGGCCTTGTAACGGCGGCCGCTGCCGCAGGGGCAGGGCTCGCGAGCGCCTACGACCGGGATCTCCCCGTCCTTCAGCTGAGGCCGCTGGGCCTTCGTCTGGGGTCGCTTCTTGGCCATCGTGGGTGTCTCCCGATCAGGGCTCGTCTCGTACGAGCGCGAGCCTAGCCGTTCGTACGACGGCCGACGGGACCCTGTGGACAACGCACCGGGTCGTCCCCTTCGCCGTCCTCTTCCTCGTCGCCACGGTCGCCCCCTTCGGGCAGGGCCCGCTCAGTCCAGGCCGGGTATCGCCGTGCTCGGCCGCAGCGACTGCCGTCGTACGGCCGAGACCGACGACCCGGACGAGGCCGGGGACGGTGAGGATGAGGCCTGGGACGGTGAATTCGACGATGACGAGGAGGGCGACGGCGACATGACGCGCGTAGCGAAGTCGTCGGCGCGGTGCGCCGCGTTCACGTTGTCCTGCACGACCACCCACACCGTGACCTCGCCGTGGGCGTCGTCCCTTACGCCCCAGTCCTTGGCCAGTGCCGTGATGATGTTCAGCCCGCGGCCACCGTGTGCGGTGACCGAGGGCGTGGCCGGAACCGGGCGGGTCGGACCACCGCCGTCCGTCACTTCGAGGGTGAGTTTTCCGGACGGATCCATGCGCCACGCGGCGCGGACGTCACCGTCACCGGCCAGGGCGTCGCCGAGCGGCCTGCCGTGTCGGCACGCGTTGCTCAGCAGTTCGGAAAGGATCAGTACGGCATCGTCGATGACCGCTTCCGACACTCCACCGGAGCGCAGCTGATCCCGCATCCGGTGTCTTGCTTTCCCCACGCCCGCAGGGCCATGGGGTACGGCCATGCTCGACGACGCGGGCACCTCCTGTGCCACCACCAACGCCACCCCCGAGACCTCCTTTGCCCCACGCCACGGTGTGGATGCCCCTTTGGACTGGACCGGAAACCGGCCAATCCATGTGTGCTGACGCACTCGTAACGATCGAATACGGAACGAACGCGCCGGTGCACTCCCTGTAACTGGGTGGCTGGAATTCGACGGTGCGGGCGAGGCGGTGTCGGGTGTGGACGAGGTGATGGCCGACGCGGGTCAGCGGCCCAGTTGTCGCAGCACCGCGCGCGGGCGGTTGGTGATGATGGCGTCGACGCCCAGCTCAACGCAGAGATCGACGTCCTCGGGCTCGTTCACCGTCCAGACGTGCACCTGGTGCCCGGCGCGCTTGAGGCGCTCGATGTACCCGGGGTTGCTCCGCACGATCCGCATCGAGGGGCCCGCGATCCGGACACCGGCGGGCAGCCGTCCGTCCCGCAGCCGGGGCGAGACGAACTGCAGCAGATAGACCGTGGGCAAGGTCGGGGAGGCGGCCCGGATGCGGTGCAGTGAGCGCGCCGAGAAGCTCATGACACGTACCGGCGACTCGGCGGCGGAGTCCGGGGCGTCCAGACCGAAGCGCTTCAGGAGGTGCAGCAGCCGCTCCTCGACCTGGCCCGCCCAGCGCGTGGGGTGCTTTGTCTCGATCGCCATCTCCACGCGACGCCCCGCGTCGGCGACGAGTTCGAGCAGCCGCTCCAGGGTCAGTACGGAGGTGTCCTCGCGGTCGCCCGGCCCGTACTCCCAGTCGGGGGCCTCGTCGCGGTTCCTCCAGGCACTGAAGTCCAGCGCCGCGAGGTCGGCGAGTTCGAGGGCGGAGACCGCTCCGCGGCCGTTCGACGTGCGGTTGACGCGGCGGTCGTGGACGCATACGAGGTGGCCGTCCGCGGTCAGCCGTACATCGCACTCGAGGGCGTCGGCACCGTCCTCGATCGCCTTCTTGTACGCGGCCAGCGTGTGCTCGGGGGCCTCTTCGGAGGCTCCGCGGTGGGCGACGACCTGAATCGGGTGCTGTCGTGCGTGGGTCACCGCGTCATGGTGCCACCGCAAAGGGGTAGGCGTGGGGGCGGTGACGTCGGGAATGAGTCCGTTTCGTCGGACAGGCCCTATATAAAGGATCGCCTCGGACGCACAGCCACCGCTTATGGTGCTCTGACGGCCGGTGGGAAAAGCTGACGACGTACAAAAGCACATGCACAGCTGAATCGCGCCGGATCGCCGACAAGCGTGAATGAGCGTGACCGAGTGCGACCGAGAACAACAGCCGTGGATCGAGGAGAAGAGCTGTGAGCACCGAGAACGAGGGCACTGCAGTACCCCCGGCCCCGTCCGCACCTCCTGTGCCGGTGGACACTCCCGCTGCTTCCGCGCACACCGAGCGGCCCGCTCCGCCCGAGGGGAGCGCGCCGACGGCCCCGATCCCTGCGGTGCCTTCGAGCGCCCCCGGCGCGCCGGAGCAGCAGGCGGCTCCCGTGGGGCAGCCGGCGTACGCGTCCGTGGGGGCCGGACCGGGTTCCGAGGCGCAGGGGCAGGGCGGCCAGGGTTCGGAGGCGTACGGGCAGGGCTCCGGCGTACCGGCCTCCGCCGCGGAGGCGGGCTGGCCGCCTCCGCCGCCCGCCACTCCGTCGTACGCCGACGGGGGCGGGTCGGGGGCCGGCTGGGGCTCCTCCTACCAGCAGACGGCGCCCGCGCCGAAGTCCGGCGGTGGACGTGGCGGCCTGGTCGCCGCGGTCCTGATCGCCGCGCTGGTCGCGGGCGGCGTGGGTGGCGGCATCGGCTACTCACTGGCCGACCGGAACGACGACTCGTCCAACTCGACGACGGTCGCGGCCTCCGACAGCGGCGGCGACGTCAAGCGCGACGCGGGCACGGTGTCGGGCGTGGCCGCCAGCGCGCTGCCGAGCACGGTCACCATCGAGGCCGAGAGCAGCAGCGGAGAGGGCGGCACCGGTACCGGGTTCGTCTTCGACACGCAGGGCCACATCCTCACCAACAACCACGTCGTCGCGGACGCGGTCGACGGCGGCAAGCTGACGGCGACCTTCCCCAACGGCAAGAAGTACAACGCCGAGGTGGTGGGCCACGCGCAGGGTTACGACGTTGCGGTCATCAAGCTCAAGAACGCGCCGTCGGACCTGAAGCCCCTCGCGCTCGGCAACTCCGACAAGGTCGCCGTGGGTGACTCGACCATCGCGATCGGCGCACCGTTCGGTCTGTCCAACACGGTGACCACGGGCATCATCAGCGCCAAGAACCGCCCGGTGGCCTCCAGCGACGGCAGCTCCGGCAGCAAGGCCTCCTACATGAGCGCCCTGCAGACGGATGCCTCCATCAACCCCGGCAACTCGGGCGGCCCGCTCCTGGACGCCCACGGCTCGGTCATCGGCATCAACTCCGCGATCCAGTCCTCCAGCAGCGGCGGCCTGGGCGGCACCGGCCAGTCCGGCTCGATCGGCCTGGGCTTCGCGATCCCGATCAACCAGGCGAAGAACGTCGCCCAGCAGCTCATCAAGACGGGCAAGCCGGTCTACCCCGTCATCGGCGCGTCGGTCACCCTCGAAGAGGGCACGGACGGCGCGAAGATCACCGAGCAGGGCGCCGGCAGCTCGGCCGCGGTCGTCTCCGGCGGCCCCGCCGACAAGGCCGGCCTCAAGCCCGGCGACGTCATCACCAAGCTCGACGACATGCCGATCGACAGCGGCCCCACCCTCATCGGCGAGATCTGGACCCACCGCCCCGGCGACACGGTCAAGCTCACCTACACCCGCGACGGCAAGACCCACACCACCGACGTGACCCTCGGCCAGCGCGAGGGCGACAGCTGACCGGTTAGTCTTGTCCCCGCGCCGCCCACACTCGTGGGCAGCGCGGGGTGGGTTGCCCGAGCGGCCTAAGGGAACGGTCTTGAAAAACGTGAGGACGCGAGAGCGTCTCCGTGGGTTCGGATCGCGCCGACTCCGCAGGTCATAGACATGCTGGTCAGAAGGGGTGTCCCTCGATGAGGGGCGCCCCTTCTGTATTGGTCCTGTCTCACCTTGACCCAGCCCGGCACGTCGTGGATCAGCCTGAGTGGACCAGGCGTGGACCACTCGTCGATGGCAGCGGCACACTCGTTGCACCTCCAGAACGATCTGCTAGGCCACCTTGCCGCTGATGAGCCCCACGATCGCCCCGAAGCCCATCATGTAGGTCGTGGAGCATGCCTCAGCAGCGGCCTTTACTTGCTCGGAGTCGCCCCCGAACGCGGCCAGTAGCACATTCAAGATCAGCGCCAGGACCGTCAGTACGGCCACCGTCGAAAAGATCAGCTTGAAGCGGGGCGTCAGGTCGGACTTGCTCTCAGGTACGCGGGTGCTCTGCTGCTCGGGCTCGTACGATCGCGCCCGCTTGCGACTGGGGTTTTTGTTCTCCATGCCCTCGTATACTGCCCAGATGGGACATTGGTCGGAGGGCCTAGTCGACGAGGTCGCGAAGCGGATCGGTGGCAGCCTCGACCGTCAAGCCCTGAGGGACAAACTCTCCCAGGCCGGACGCGAGGTTGAGACCCTGTCGGGCCGTAGCTTCCAACCACTGCGCCGAGCGACCTCACTTATCGAGCCCAACGGCTTGCCTTTCGTGGACATCCCGGACCTGCAGGTCGGCTCGATGGAACCTGTGGAAGGAGCATGGGCGGTCCCTGACCCGGTGAACGGCCAAGTGGCGACCGTCATGCAGGTCCTACCCATGGCTAACCCTGTCCCGAGTGCGGCGCCCAAGGCTGACGGGCTCTGGATAGCTGGCCAACTCGTGGCCGGGGCGGCACAGACGGGGCGTTTGTCAGCGGACTACGTGCTCCACTGGCTGGGCACGTCCATGGACCACGAGCGGCGAATGGAAGTATTTCGCCGAGTAATGGACCCTGCCGTTCGATTTTATGTCCCAATCCTCGGGGTATCTGTAAACGGGTGGTGGATCCAAATCACCCGGCGTCTCATCTGGGTGACAAGCGAATCCGAGGATGACGGACAGCTTATTGAGCCACTGATGAACAATTCGACGGATGGCGGCGAGTTGACACCACTAGCCGCAGTAGAGGCCATCCTGATCGCGGCTCCAATGACACAACATCCCGCAGCTTGGGCATTCACCGCACGTATATGGCCCGAGCAGGTTCAGCAGCCCAACGATCGGCCATGGAACAAGCTTGCGGACGCCATCCACGGCTACGGAATGCCGACCATCACTGTCGACCCCATATCGACCCCTCACGAGATCGCGTGCCAAGTGGTCCTTAAGGGTTACTGGCACGGCTACATCAGCGGTGATGAGCCGGCGCTGGCGAACGCCGTTGCGATGGCGTACCCGCAGCAGGTCGACCGCATTAAGCGAGTAACCAGTGCCCCAAATAAGATTTCTGCAGCCGCAACGTTGCTCGAACAGCTGATCCGCCCCGGATTCGATCCAGCGCAGGGTGCAGAGGCGACCCGTCGGTACGTACGCCGGAAGGCAAACATCGCAGTAAAGGAGTACCGGAAGAGTGAGAAACCGGACCGGTACCCTTGGACGCAAGTCGGAATCACTGAACGCCGCTACTACAAACTCCTGCCACTGTTTGCGCAGAAGGTAAACGGTCGCTACGACTACGACTACGACGATGTGGTGGCGCGTATGAAAGCTCACCTGGATCGTGCAGATAAGGAACGAGCGGTGCGAGCAGCCGCCCTCGAAGTCCTCCGGTCTCATGGCTTCGGAGAGGATGCCGCACGCAAATGGCTACAGCGGCATCCTCCTGAGGAGGCTGTAAACGCGTGGCCGCGTGCTCGGCGCTCTTAGTTCTGCCCATGCGCACGAAAACCACAGCGATCAGCTACTCACATTCTTCCAGTGCGCGCTGGATCTGCTCATTCGCCCACTGCTGATTGCGGTGGATCGCCTTGGCATAGAAGCGGAAGAGAACCGCGATGCTGTGGCCAGCCCGGCGCGCGACTTCGGCTGGGGAGACGCCGGACTCAAGCCAGAGCGAGACGCCCGCGTGTCGCAGGGAGTACGGCACGTCAGCCAGCGGCGAGACTGCCTCGGGCTCCGTGAGCACTGCGAGCCGGGCAGCCTTCCAAGCCTCCCCGTACTCCTTGGATAGCAGACCGCCGCCCTGGGCCGCGCGGAACAGTCGGCCGTCTTCAGCTGTACCGAACTCCTTGATGTGCTCGCGGACTAGGCGCACGAGGACGGGGGGAATCGGTACAGGCCGAGTCGCTTTGCGGGCCCGCTTCTTCAGGCCGCGCGTATCGAACGACTTGCCCGTGTCGGTCCACCCGGATCCGACGCGGGGCGTGCTCGTCGACAGCAGCACGTCTCCCCAGCCCTCTTCGGGCAAGGTGAAGTCTTCTTCCCGGAGATTGGCTGCCTCCCCAGGGCGGTTGGCCGCGTAGTAGAGGCAGCCGAAGAACGCCATCAGGTGCCGTCCGCGTGCCCCCTGGTCGCCCACAGCGTCGATCAGTGCCTTCGCCAGCTTCGGACCGGGTACGAACCGGAAGTCGATCTCGTCGTCAGTCTCGGGCGGGGTCCAGTCGACCTTGTCGAGGGGCAGTGCCGTCAGCAACTTCCGTTCGACCGCGTACCGGAGACAGTTACTGAAGACCGTCCGCTTGCGGTTCACCGTGTTCTCGGCAGCGGCCGTGCCGTCCTGCTTCAGCTTCAGCGCGTCGAGGGCGGTCCGCACCATGGAGGGCGTGTTGAGGTTGGCGATGTCCACCGACTTGCGGCCGATCCAGTCCAGCGCGGCCACGATCTCGGCGGGGGGTTCTTCGACGTCGAGTCGGGGCTTCAGTGACCCGTTGTCGTCCAGGACGAACCTGTAGACCCAGGAGTAGAGCGCGATCCGAAGCACTTTCGGGGCCGGAACTCCGCGCTGGTCCTTGACCAGCTTCGGGGTGATGGTCGCCAGCGCGTCGGCGATGCTCGCGCGGTGCTTGGCCGAGGCACCCGGCCACTTCATCTCGGCGTATGCGCGCGTGTGGGCATACCAGGTGGAGGAGTTGAGGGCCTGTACCTCGGAGGCGGGCAGACCGGTCTCCGTGTCGAACTGCTCACGGTTGCGCAGGGCGGCCAGTAACTCGGCGCGACGCCCGTCGGCCTGGGCCTTGATCTTGTAGCTTTTTGAGAAGGGACGCGGACCAACGCGCCACCGGAGTTGATAGGCCGTCGCACGGTTGGGTCGCTTGCGGATGCCCCAGATCTGGACGTCGTAGGTCAGCATGCTTCCTGCACCTCGCAGCCGTCGAACCAGGCGTCGAGGTCGGCCCGGCGGATGCGTATCTGGCCGTTGGGGAGCTTCAGATGTTTGGGGGCCTGGCCGCGAGCACGCATTCGGTAGAAGGCGGCACGAGAGACCCGGATCTCGGCGAGGGCTTCGACCAGCGTCAGCGTTCGCTTGTCGGCGGTGGTCGGAGTGGTCACAGCCAGGGTGCTCCTTCGGACTTGAGGAGTTCGGAGTGAGTTCTGTCGTGGCGGACCTGGGCGGCAAGGAGTTCTTCACCGGGGCGGTAGCCGCTACTGAGGTAGGTCCACAAGGAGGAGGTGACGAGGGTGGTGTTCTCGTCGTCTACGGGGAAGCCGGCCCGGATGCGGATGGCTTCGGCCTGGGCGAGGCGCCAGGCTCGGCGTACGTCGCGGAGTGCGCCGAGCGTGGTGGAGTAGGCGCGGGATTTGCTGGAGAAGTGACCGCGGAAGCCGAGCATGTGGGCCCACTTCCAGAGCTTGAGGTGGGCGAACTCGGGGAGGTGGCCGAGGGCCCATGCGGTGCGGATCATCTGCCGGGCGTGCTGCTGAACGGGGAGACCGGTGAGGGGTTCGGCTTGGCCGCTGCCGTCGCAGTCGTCGCACAGGTCGCGGAAGCCGTCGGGGCCGCGTACGTAGCCGCGTCCGGTGCAGGGGCGGCATGCGAGGGTGCGGTCCACGGTGCCCGCGCCTTCGGCGTTCTTGGTGGCGTACTTGGCGACGTATCCGGCGACCTTGGCGTCCGTGAGTTCGCCGTCCCCCATGGCGGAGATCTGATCCACCTTGAACCGGTCGCCCCACCGGATGACGCGTTCGCCGACTGCGTCGGACTCGACGGTGAGCCGGGCACGGTTGACCGCCAGGCCGACGGCAGCGTGGAGGGCGTCGAAGGTGGCCCAGGCCGGGGGTGAGGTGGTGTGGCCGTCGGGCCCGTCGAAGCGAACGACCGCGTGAAAGTGGACCAGGCCTCGTTGCTGGTACTCGGCGACTTTGGCGAAGGAGACGCGGAGGGCCGCGCTGAGCGCCTTCTGCGTCATGCCGAGGTGCTCGGCGAGGGCGCGGCGCAGGTAGGTGGTGAAGCGTGCCCACAGGGCCCCGGCATGAGCGTTCCACAGCACGGCGCCGCTGTAGTCGTAGCTTGCCGGGCGCAGCGGGGTGCCGAGTTCGGGTGCGTCCGGTGCGTGGCTTTCGCCGCACGCGCAGGGGCGGGGCTTGCCCGCGTCGGTCGTGGGGCGGTTGTGGACAGGGCCGAAGGACGGGGCGGTCAAGGTGACGAAGGCGCGCGGGTGGTCGCGGACGGTTTCGGCGACGTTTTTGCCGCCGGACAGTCCGGCCTTGATCAAGTGGTAGGTGTCGGCGGCGTAGAGGCGGGAGCAGGCGGGGCAGCGGGAGGCGCGGCGGTTGCCGCAGGTGGTGAGGAGGCGTCCGGACGGCTCGTCTTCGGAGCGGTAGGAGCGGACCACTTGCTTGGTGGTCTGGTCGGTGGTGATCGTCCAGCCGTGCAGGTTGATGGGGCTGGTGCAGCCCCGCAGGTTGCGGACCTGTTCGGTGACTCGGTCGAAGTTGTCGGTGTTGGCCAGTTCGACCAGGTCCCGCAGGCCGGGGCTGATGATGTGGCGCAGGTCGAGGGGGCGGCGCATGGGTGGCGGGGTGTCCTTTCCGGCGCGAGGGTGGGGGCCTGCGGGCAGCAGCGATTCAGTGCGCTCGGGCTGTTGCCCGCAGGCATGGCAGGTCGGGCCCAGGGGCGGGCGGCGATGGGAAGTGCTGGGGAGGCCAGCGGAAGGGTGTGGTTCTACAGAGCGGCGTGAAGCGCGGTGGCCATGGGCAGGCCGATTCCGAGTCGCGTTTTGAGCTGGGCCGCAGTGATCGGTTCGCCGTGCTCGACGTGGTGGGACGTTGCGATGGAGCGCGCTTCAGTCAGCAGCGGCTCAGGAAGCTTGGCCGCAGGCGATGCGGAAGCCGGGGCGATGTGAGGAGCGACGGAGGCCGGGGCCGGAGTAGGGAGCGGCACGGCAGGGCGGGGCGCGTCGGAAGTCGTCTCAGGCACCGACCCGATCTCGTCCGGCAGGGAAGCCGGTACGGCGGGGCGGGCGACGGTGTGGAAGGCACGCAGGAGCTGCGGTCCGACGGTGCCCCAGCCGAGGAGGAGCAGCGGGGCCACCGCGTCAACGGCAGCGCGGCCGTAGTGCCCGGCAACGATCGGTTCTGCGACGTTGAGGGCCAGGGTCAGCAGTCCGGAGAAGTGCATGAGACGGGTGGCTGCCGTCATCTGTTCGGCAGGCAGGCCGCGCAAGGAGAGATAGCGCAGGGCCACCAGAAGGCCGACCACCGAGAGGTCCACCATCGGAGCGATGAGCGGTGCGATCGGGCCGGGGACGCCCAGGCGCAGGGCCAGGGACCAGACGTTGCCGAATGAGAAGACGAACGCCAGCGCGGCAATGACGATCATGACGGCAGTGATGGTGCGCTGAGTGATTCGGTCCTCTGTCATGGGTGTTCACCTCCTCTCCTTGGGTGTTGGGAACGTGCGGGCGCGGTAGGTCAGGCTGCTCAGGCGTCGAGCTTGGTGAGGTCCACGTCCGCCATGCGAAGGCCGAGGAAGGCTTCCAGGAGGGCGCACGGGTCGGCGGTGAGATCCGCAGTCTGTTCGGCGATGCGAGCTGCTTCTGCGTCGGGTACGTAGGGCGTACGGATGCGGGTGAAGCCGGGTTGCGACTGGTGGTTCATCGACGCGACGCCGACATAGGTGGGGTCCTGGAGGTTGATCGGGTTGGCGTCCGGCCATTCCCGGATCTCGTCGCCGAGCGCAGCCACCGCGGCTTCGGCAGTCTTCTGGGCGAAGCTCAGGCCCACGGGGCACACGTCGCGGATGAAGGTGGGGATTGCGTCGCCGGTGGACTTCTGAGTGGTGAGGATGACAAGCAGACCCACGGACCGGCCCTTCTTCACCAGGTCTTCCACGAGTCGGGCGTTCTCGGCGGCGAGCGCGGCCAGCCTCTTCGTCTGCTGGTCGCTGCCCTTGTGGTCCCGGAAGTACGTGTGCGCTTCGTCGACGATCAGCACGACCAGCGGCCAGCTCTCGGAAGGGCCGACGTCCCATATGGACTTCACTCCGAGCATCTGGCGCACCGAAGCCGAGCGGGCGCGGCGCAGTTCCACCAGGTTCCGGAACAGCTTGTTGGCCTCTTCGAGGTCATCGCCCACGAAGGCGAACATGCGTTGGACCCAGTCGGCGTAGTCGCCTTCGTACGCAGCCGACACCTTGCCGTCTGCGCAGGCGAACTGCACTGCGGGCGACGGTGCCCAGTCGGAGAGAAGCCGGTTGATCAGGCTGGTCTTGCCGAAGCCGGGAAGGCCGGCCACGGTCACGCCAGGCACCTGCGTGAGGTTCACGGACACGGGCTGTGCGTACTCGTCCAGGCCCAGATCCCACCGGGCTGTCTCCTCCGGTGCTTCCCCCGTGGGGTGGTGCTCGGTCGGGAACTTCAGCGGATCCAGCCGCACACCCCGGATGAGGACCTGCCCAGGCTTGTCCTGGGTGACCGACACCCGTGTGCATCGCCAGGCATCCGCCAGGTGTGGGCCCGCCTTCTGAAATTGCTGGAGCCCAACGCCAGGCAGGCACTGCGCCCGCGCGATCACTCCGTACGCGTCGTGCTTCACCTTCAGAGTGGGGATGAGGACACGAGGCTTGATGGGCTTGCCGTTCGTGTTTGCCAGCGACGCGAGCGCGGTCGGGGTCTTGTCCGTGGCCGACAGTTTGAGCATTGGTGCGAGCCGCTTCCAGCCCCACCGCACACGTACGGCCTGCCGTATGGACTGCCGGGTCATGGCATCGGCGCGAACGTAGCGGACTACCCACCAGACCGCCCATCCGACGAGAACGGCGAGCACCAGGGCGACGACGAGCGGGACGTGACCAAAGATCCCTTGCGCCGGTGCGTTCGAATCCTTCATATGCGGCTCTCCATCGGGTTGTAGAGGAAGGCCACGAGGGCCGATTCGAGGGCCGCCCGATCTGCCGAGGCGTCGAGGCGGGGATAGCCGTAGCCGACGAGCACGGCCGCCACCGAGTTCACGAGCGATTCGGTGAACCGGGCATCCGGCCCGGCGTGAGGCAGCGGGCAGCTGCGCTCAGCGCCGGACCGGAAAGCAGTGCCGCTCACGCCACCTCAGCGGCCGGGGCCGCCAGGTCCAGCCGACCCGCGCGGTAGGCGATGCCGTCCGAGAGCGAACCGTTGAAGATGCGCGCCCACGGAGTGGCGAACAGCTCCACCGGCATGACCGGGACGCCCGGCCGGAGCCCGTTGGGCAGACCGGTCTCAGGGACGGTGATCTTCAGAGCCTCGGCGCGGTCCTCCTCCATGAAGAAGAGGGTGATCGTGTAGAGCTTCGCGCCGGTCTCACGGTCGGTCGCGAACTGCGTCTTCTCCTGGTCCGCGTACTTCGGCACCGGCAGGGTGCCAACCATGAACGACGAGGTGGGAAGCAGGCCAACACGGATGCGTGCCATGGGAGTTGATTCCTTTCGGTTGCGTTCCACCAGGGCGGTGGGGCGCGATCACCATTGAACATAGCTGACCTAGCAGTGTCAAGTGAATCGGGTGAGCTAGGTATCAACTGACGTAGGCCACCTATGTCAGTGGGGTGTGCTAGGGGTGCTAGAAATCGCTACTCTTGGGCCATGAGCCCCGCGCCAGAGAGCAAGCAGGACCGTCGGCCGCCGTATCAGCACGCTGCCGACGAGCTTCGGCGCGACATCTTGCAGGGGCGGATCAAGCCGGGCGAGCAGATGCCGTCCATCCGCGAGCTACAGGAACGCTTCGGCGTGGCCAACATGACCGCGAGGTCCGCGCTCAACGTGCTGCGGGATGAGGGCCTGATCTACACGATCCATGGTCGGGGCAGCTTCGTGGCAGACCACAATGCCAGCGGGGAGCGCTCGGCGAACTACACGGCTCCAGCTTGGTACTTGGCCAAGGACGAGAAGCCCGGCCAGGCAGAGCAGGGGGAGGGAGGGCCCGACGACGCCGAAGCTGCCGCAGACGCCGGGACCACCCTTGCTGAAGTACTCACCGCACTACGTGACGAGATCCGTGTTCTCAGCGCCGATCATCAGGAACTGCGGCGTGAGGTCGAGGAGCTGAAGGCAGCTCAGCAGTCGAAGCCGTAGTCCTGAGCTGGGCCACTTCCTCTCGCAACTCCCTGGTCTCCCTGCTGAGGCGGACGACCATGGCCCGCATCTCCTCGATCAGTGCGACTACCTGATCCGTGTCCCCGACGTGAATGCTGGTCGACCCCATTTCGTTGTCCGGCATGTGCTCGGTCATCGCTCCCTGCTTGCCGACGTGCCGTCGCTCCGTGCCGCACTTGCTCGAAGCGGCGGGGCTTGCCCACGGCATCCGTGCCTCTCAGGTTGATCGACTACTGCCTGCCGTGCTGTCCAGAGTTTCTTTACTGGATCAAGGCGGCCCGCCTGCGGCGGGCCGCGCGCGCTGGCGGCCATGGGCCGCCGCCGCTCCATGTCTTCGCCACCGCTCCGGCGGCCCCCAGCCGCTCAGCGCGCAACATCGCCGAGGCGTACCGCCAGACCAGGAAGCAGCCCGACCACTTCGAGCACCAGGACCAGGCCGACTCCCACCAAGTGCGACCGCGCCCCCCAACTGCCCACCGCTTCAAGGCCGCATGGCCTGCAGAGCCACAGTCCGAGCCCAGTTGGAATGACACGTCGGCAACGCACAGGCAGGGCCGCGGTGCTGTCCGTGAAGCAAGGAAGCGTGGCTGAGCCCGGTACGGGGTTGCTGGAAACACACGTGACGGGTGCTCGTTCGCCAGTCCCGCCGTCGTGGCTGACTTTCGGTGGCTCAGGTCGGAACGGGGCTTTCGCCAGCCGAACGACAACAGTGATCCTCCCTAACTCGACAAAAGAAAGCCGGAGTTGGAGCCGCACCCGCGTTCGAGCACGCCAACCGCCCCGGTACCATCGGCACCAGGGTCCTGATCAGGGATTCTGTGACCGGACCACCCGGAATGCTGTCCAGGCTGAGGGGTGGTCCGGTCTTGCGTTGTTGGCCTTAGCCGCACGAGCGGCACCGGCTTCAGAGGCAGCTCAGGGCCTTACCCACCTCGTAGATCGTCGGTCGATCTTCGGGAGCATGGCTGAGCATCGCGTCGATCAACTCGCCCAGCTCGCCGGGCGCCTTCACGCGGCGACGCTTGCCGTTCGCCACGGCCTCTCTCTGTACGGGGCGCGGTGCGTCGTCCGGGTACTCGACCGCCCGCCAGCCGGTGGCGGAGATGAGCAGCGAGGCGCCGAGGGCGTAGATGTCGGCTTCCTGGGTCGGCTCGGCTTCCCCGGTGGCGAGCACGGTGCGGGCGATCTCTGGTGCCTCGTAGTGGACGAGGCAGCCGCGGAAGGGGAAGTCGTATCTCTCGGGCACGTGTCCGCCCTCGGCTAGGGCGAGGTCGATGAGGTGGGTTCGTTCCGGCCCGATGATGAAGTGGGCCGGTTGTACGTCACCGTGGGCCCAGCCCTTGGCGTGGAGTTCGGCCAGGGCTTCGACGCATCCCAGGGCCACGCTGGTGTGCGGGGCGATGGACGAGTCCGGGCTACGGCAGGGTTCCCACAGCCGGTACAGGTCCGGGCCCTCGTGCCACGGTTGGAGGTTCCACGTTCCGCGCTCCCACTCGCCGTACGCGATGTCATCGAGACCGAGACGGTGCAGGATGGCCCCTTCGCGTGCGGGCGCGAGCGCGGTCCAGGGCTGGGCGGGCCAGTCGGCCGTTTCCTCGATCGGGTGGCCGAGCTTCACGGCGTAGTGGCCCCGGTGGCTTTCGACTTCCCAGACCGTGGAGCCCCGACGGTTGATGACCAGGTGCTGAGCCGTGGGCATGAGCGCGTCGAGCACCACGATGGGCAGTTCAGGGGTTGAGCCGGACAACGTCTCTTCTCCTTCCGGGCGAACGCGGCCGACCCCGAGTTGAGGCCGGCCGCGCCGCTGTTGTCGTTGTCGGGGGCTACGCCTGACCGTATGGTCGGCCGCAGTCCGAGTCGCACTGCGCGAGGTTCGTGCCGTCCACGGTCCACAGGTCGTCGAAGACCATGAATCCGGCGGCCTTCATAGCGCGTGCCGAGGCGGCGACCTTCTCAGGGTCACGGGCCCCGCCACCCGGCATCGGGTTGTGGTGCAGGAAGCGGCCCGCGAACCGATCGCACAGCTCGGCGTACTCCTTCGTGTGCAGGATGAGTGCGTGCAGGCCGAGGTCCACGTCGTCCGACGGGACCATGGGCACGGTGGCGGTGGCCGCCGTGCCCACGAACGCGAGCGCCTGGTCCGCGATCCGCTCGGCACGCGCGGGCGACTGCCCGTTGTGGAGAACCACGAAGTGGGCGAGGCTCTCGAACAGCTCCTCACCCGCTACCGTGCGACCGGTCTTCTGCTCGTTCGCCGTTGCCGTCATGTGCAATCTCCTGGTGTGGGGTAGTCCGTGGCACGTGCATTCCGCCCTGGTCGCCGAGTTCGGGTCGTAGGCGATGGAGAAGCGGACTGAGAGGCCAGCCCCGAACGGGAAGGGGGAGCCGGGGAATTGGCACCCGTTCGGGGTGGCCGGTCTACTGGCTGAGGCCGAGAGTCATGCCGATCACCAGGCCGCACGACCCGCTGATGCAGATGATGAACAGGACTCCGGCGTACCGGCCGAGGGCGCGCATCACAGCCCGACCTGACTGTTGCCGTTCTTCACAGTCAGACGTGCGCTCAGTTCCTCCCGCGAGCTGAGCCTCACCACCTGGTCAGGCATGGCGTCCCACTCGACGCCGCCGCAGAGCGGTCTCATCTGCACACGACCGCCGATCTCACCCATGACGACGCCGATGCGTCCTCGGGCGCTGTCCTTCGCCAGTTCGCCGATGCCTGGTCTGGTCTGCTGATTGCTCGCCATGTCTAGGAGCATCGCGATCCGGATACCCCCGCCAAAAGGTCAGGCTGATTACCCAACTTGGGTAACATCGCGGCAAGTAGAGAATCAGCGACGTTGCGTAGCCCTCGCAGTGTGGGAGCTTGCCCAATGCCCGACGCCGACCGGCCGCAGGAACTACCCGCCAGGTTGCTCACCGATCCCGAGATGATCAGTGCGTGCCGGGTGCGGGACTTCGCGAGAGTCTTCCGGCTCGTGAAGACCAGGGCGGGCATCTACCCGTCGATGATCGCCAGGCGATGCGAACTGACCCCCAGTCGAGTCGGCGAAGTCATCGCTGGGCGACGTCAGTTGCTGCACATGGAAGTCGTCGAGCGCATCGCGGACGGCTTGCGCATCCCAGGACACATGCTCGGGCTTGCTCGCCGAGCGTGGGAGACGCCACAGGCCCTCGTGGTCGCCGAGCGTGAAGCACCCCAAGCACCAGAGCCCGAGCAGCAGGCCCCCGCATCGCTGCCAGGTCCCGATGTGGACAGCATCTTGGCGCTGGCCACGCGAACCAGCTTGAACGCCAACACACTTGAAGCCTTCCGTTCCTCCATCGAGGACTATTGGCGACGGGACGACCAGCACGGCGGCGAGGCTCTGAGGCCGGCCATCGTCGGTCAGCTCCGGTATGTGGTCGGGCTCTTGAAGGAGAGCCGTCCGCCGTCCATCCAGAACGGCCTGTACGGAATCGCGGCCGAGTTGGCGCGCCTTACGGGCTGGACCTACTTCGACGCCCGCCAGTACAACCAGGCCCGCGCGTACTTCACCGAGGCCCTGCAATTGGCCAAGGAAATTGACGACCGGCAGTTCATGGCCAACGTCCTCGCCTGCATGAGCTTGCAGGCGACCTACCAGGACAAGCCCGCGGACTCCCTCGCACTCGTGACCGCCGCGCAGGACCAGGCTCGCTCAGCCCTCGGCACCACTCCACGGGTGCTGTCCATGCTGTCCATGCGGGAAGCCTTCGCCCATGCCACCCTCGGCAACCGAGACTCCACCCACCGGTCTATCGGGGAAGCGCACCGCCATTTCGAGGCGATCCAGACGAGCGACCCGGACCCGTCATGGGTGACCTACTTCGACGAGCCGAAGCTCATCGTGGACACGGGCATCGCCCACGGGCGACTGGGCGAGGCAGCGACTGCCGAACCCTTGATCGCGGACGCTATGCGACGGGAGGACCGCACCAACCAGCGGGGCCGTGCGTTTCACGCGTTCTGGCTGGCTCGCACGCAGTTGGACCAGGGCAAGCTTGATCAGTCGTGCCACACGGCCACGCAAGCTCTGGAGTCCGCATCGGCGGTTGCTTCCGAGCGGGTGTCCGGCCATCTTCGGGAGTTCTACGATCAGTTGGCCCCACACAGGCAAGAGCCCGTAGCTCTGGCCTTCGAGGCGAGGCTACGGGCACTTCTGCCACCGGTCAGCGGATCGCTTCATCCATGAGCAGGTACAGCAGACCGACGAGCGATCCGCTGCTCACGATCTCGCGGCGGTCGATCATCCCTCGCACCTCGCTGAGGGGGATCCACTCGATGCGGTCGGACTCGTTCTTCTCCGTGGGCGGACCGTCGTAAGTCGCCCCGTCCGCACGGAAGACGTGGTGCTGCGAGTCCGTGATGCCGTTGGCCGGCTCGGCGTAGATCAGGGGCTTGATGGGACCGGGACGCCAGCCCGTCTCCTCCAGAACTTCGCGGGCCGCCGCCTCCTCAGGGGTCTCACCCTCCTCTACCAGGCCCATGGGCAACTCCCAGGCCCACGATTCCGTGATGAAGCGGTGCCGCCACATCATCAGCACCTCCTGGCGGTCGTTGACCACGGCAGCCACGGCCAGGTGACGCAGGCGAACGACGTGGTACTCCCACCTGCGCCCATCAGGCTGTTGGACGTCGACCAGACACAGATTCACCCAAGGGTTGGTGTAGATCTGTCGCTCACCGTGGGTCTTCCACTGCATGTCTACGGCCCCTCTCGATCGGTGTCTAGGATCTCAAACCAGACCAACCTGTGCCGCCGCGTCCCCAAGCGGTTAGCGTCATGATGACGAATAGTTGGTGCACGTTCAAACCTGATCAAGAAAGTGCTCGCGCTACGGGACGGGCCTGCCTATGTCCTCAAGGGTGGCTC
The DNA here is from genome assembly GCF_041051975.1 of Streptomyces sp. R21. GTDB lineage: Bacteria > Actinomycetota > Actinomycetes > Streptomycetales > Streptomycetaceae > Streptomyces. Next base: position 5,238,593 of record NZ_CP163435.1, read on the forward strand.
CTCGGATGCTGAGGGTCTGCAAGGCGGCCGAGTCAATAACACAGTCCCGGTCGGTTGTCAGTGGTGGCAGCTACTTGAGGGCGCAGACAGGATCGTTATGCCCGCAGGAGGGAAGTAGGTGGCCCTTGTTCGCTTCTGCCGCGCAGTGGTCTGTCGGCTCTCGACAGCAACAGCTCATCTATGAGAAAGCCAGAGAGCCTCTACGGAAGGGGAGTTGGGGCAATCATCCCCTTAAGCCAGCGCATTTGCCACTGCTGCGGCGACTCCCAAGAAAAGGATGGCGCCTAGTGACATCAGTAGAGTCCCTTGGGCCATCATGCGCTGTGACGTCGGGTATTTATCTCCACCGATAGCGACCTTGAAGGAATTCTTCAGAAGCCACAGGAGAGCTGACGAGTTGTCCTCAGCTTCGGGCTTGGGAACGGCTCGATCCTTCAGTGCTCCTACAAGGAACAATGTCATGCCCGCGAGGAATACGACGAAGATGATGAAGCTGGCAACCGATGTGAGGATGATCCAGAGCACGTTCACAAGTGATCTCTTGCCGTGCTTGGAAGGTTTCAAGCGCGAGAGGTCTTTCTTCCCTCGCTTGGAGGCTGAATCATTGATTCACCCGCGAGGGCCGCTCCTCGTTTCGCTGACCATCGAGCTGTCAGGGGCTTACAGGTCAGGCCTCCGCCACGGCTCGGCCAGTTACGATCTGTCGCACGGGGACGCCCTGAATCTCCCGCTCGATTTGCGGGGGGTGCTCTGTATTGACCAGGTGAACCCGCACTACGAACTGGGTACCCTCCATGCCGATACCGACCCCGCTCACACGCTGATCTTGCTCGAAGCGTCGGTAGAGGGCGTCTCGTACCGCCTCGACGATGTCAAGATCAACCATGATGCCTCGCTTCGGTTGTCAGGAGATGAGCGTTACGCGCAGCTTCTTCAGTATTGGTTCCAGCGGGGCTACGTATGAGACCGGGATGCCGCGCGTCTCGTCGAGCTCAGTTCCGCCGATGTGGAGCCCCACCGGTTCGCGGGAGTCTGGGCGAAACACTAGCGCCCCGCTGTCTCCACCTCTACTGAATCGCTGGCCGACTTTACCGGCTACGACCATAAGATCATCGAATCTTAGGTAACCCTCACCTTGGTACCACAGTTTGGTGCTGAATCCGATGTCAATGACCGTTCCCGTCGTGCGGTCCGTGGTAGAGCCTACTTTGGACACTTGGGAACCGATCACCGCCACCGGGGGCGGGATCGATGCCGAGAGCCCCCCGAGTTCGCCCAAGTCAAACGAAACGTCTCCGTCTAGTAGGCAGAGTGCAGCATCCATTGTGTTTGGCGTCACTCCGTCTCTGTGAAGCTCCTCCTTCTCGTCCAAGGCCCCGATACGACTTCTTGGCGCTCTGCCTCCCTGGTGGGGGCCGGGTTGCAGAATGTCGTCTCCCCGTATACCCCGGTCGCACGCGGCCAAGACATGGTTGTTCGACAGAAACCGGATCCCGTCGCTGTGGCGACTGCTTGCGACGAAGGCACCTAGAGTGCCGTAGGTCACCTTTTCATGGCCCACAGAGAGTCCAGGCCTGAGCGGCAGGGTCGGAGCAGCGCCAGCGGTGGTTGCTTGAGCCACCGCTCGACCTACGTAGAGGATCCGTGCCTCGCCCTCAGCCTCCTCTTTCAGGTAGTGCGCAGTCTCCCAGGCTTCCGGCGTGTCTACGTGTACGTGGATTGACAGTGCGTACTGAAGGTGGCCGGCCATGGAGGTGATTCCGAGACCCAGCTCCTCCAATGCTGATATCGGCATCGGAGGCCCTTCGTCGGAGGGTCCGGCGCACTGCGCCATGGCCTGGATTTTTCTGAGACTCCTGTCCTCAACGGTCACGAGGGAGTCGAGGAGTTTGAGATGAAGCGACATCGCTGATTCAAGGTCCACGGGGTCCTCCCGTGAGGGTCTGCTATTAGAGCCGCCTCGCGGTGACGAGCGAGCACCAAGGGCAGGGAGTTCAAGCCCTACTGTTCGAGGTTCCCACCTTTCGCGACCTGCGGCCAATGAAGCGAATGACCGTCTCACGCCCACCTCAAGGGCTTCCGTACGCCTAGGGATGGTTCCGAGCCTTGTAACGGTGTCCTGTCGGAAGCTGTTGCTGCGCGCCGCCACCGGAAGAGGTTGACGGCAGATGCGACGGCAACGACGACACTCGGGCACACATATCGCCACTCCGAGCCATCGGGTCATGGAGCCGCTAGCACCTCTACTGCAGGACTGCCCGATCCTAGGGATCAAGAGGGTGGTCTGGCAGCCCAGCTCTAGGCTTACCGGCGCCAGCCTGGGGCCGCGGACCGGATGCTGGTGATCGGCGCGGTGGGCCTAGGGGGCGCGGAACGGGGCCAGTGGACCCCGTGTGGACCACGGACTCCGCGCGACGCCCGAGACCGGTACGCTGTACCCGCTCCGCACCTGGTGGGCAGGGGCGCAGGTGGGTTGCCCGAGCGGCCTAAGGGAACGGTCTTGAAAACCGTCGTCGCAGCGATGTGACCGTGGGTTCAAATCCCACACCCACCGCACTGATGGAGAGCCCCTGACCAGCGCAACCGGTCAGGGGCTCTAGTCATGTGCGGTCGGCTGCAAGCTTGTCGTCGCGTTCCAGGATCAGGCTGATCGAGCCGTCCTCGAGATCCATGCCGCCCTCGAGGTGCTCGTGGTACCCGGCGCCGAGTTCGGGATCGCTGAGACCGATGAGTCGCTCGGCAAGGTACCGAAGCCCGGCCGCGTTGGCCGCGATGGTGATCTCGGTCCCGGAGCCGTACACGTTGATGCGGGGATCGTCCATGGCGTCACGCTACAGCCGGGGTCAGTTCTGTTCCGGCCGTGGGCGTTCCACGGACATGCGGGCCGCCGAGGCGATCGTGGAGCGGGCCTCGCGTTCGGTGAGGCCCGTGCGGACGGCGGCTTCGGTGAGGGCGCCGGCGAGTTCCGGGCCGAAGCCGTTCTCGTAGGCGCGGCAAGCGGCCCAGAAGAGGCGGGTGTTGCGTTGGCCCTCGTGCGCGGCGAGTACGAACTGCACCAGGCCCTGGTCGTGTTGGCCGGTCGCCGAGGGCGCGCGGTGGTGTGTGCGCGGCGGGGGCGTGAGCAGGCGCAGGAGTTCGGGTGGGCAGTGCGCCGGTGCCAGTTGTGCGGTGCCCGGCGCCGTGCCGTACACACCGTGCTCGGTGCGGGAACCGGGGCCGACGAGGTAGCCGCCGGCGCCGCGGATGTCGATACCGGGGGCGAGCCGGCTCGCGGAGTTGGGGACGACCACGTCCGGCGGACCGCTCAGCCAGAGATGGCGGCCGCCGCTGGGGGTCAGCACGACGACCGTGGCCGGGATCGTGAAGAGGTGACGCAGGGCCAGTTCGCGCAGGGCCGCCGAGGAGTCCGTACCGGATTTGGTGTCGAGGTCGATGCCGATGAGGTGGTGCGGGGGCAGCCCGCAGGCGATGCCGTAGCCGGTGGCCCAGGGGGCGGCGGCGAAGAGCTCACGGATGCGCCGGGGATCGGTCGAGGCGTCGTACACGCCGTGTCCGAAGCGGCCGCATTCGCCGTGGCAGCGCGGGGTCGGAAGTTCCCCTTGTTCGAACGGAGTTGCGGGCAGGGGGGAGGGGGCGGGGTCGTCGCGGTGGGGGGAGCGCAGGGCCGGGAGCTTCGTCCGGGACAGCGGAATGACCGCCAGTCCGCGTTCGGCGGCGGACAGGGCGTGGGCCAGGGCCAGGGTTGTGGCCTGCCGGTCGGTGGTGGCCATGGCTCCATGTTCGTACGAGTGTTCGAAAAAGGGAAGAGGGTTCACCGGGCGGACCGGGCCCGCTCGGGGTTCGGTGACGTCTCCATCGGACTCGGGTGAGATTGGCCGAAAATGTGCCGAAACGCTTCAGCCCTTGCGGCGACTGGAGTGGAGTCGCCTGTGCGCGTCTGAGCTGGGGATTTGTCGGGCTGAAGGGGGTTTATCGACATGTCATCACGCTTCAGGGCGAATCACGGCTTCCGGGGTGGTTCGCCGGGGATTCGGTGGGCAACTCTGGAGTCGCGACGTTGTGATCAGCCCCGAGGCGGTCGGCCAACTGCCTTGGAACAAGCCGTACTTCCGTACCTCCCGGTGCATCGCCGGGGCGTACATCCGGTTCTGGAGGAATTCACATGGCAAGCATCCGTACCGCCCGCGTCCTCGCCGCCGTCGCGGCCCTGCCCCTCGCGGCCGCCCTCTTCACAGGCGTCGCGGCGGCAGACAACGGCGCCTTCGCGGACGACGGATCGAACGCGGGCGTGGCCACCATCAGCGGCAGCGGGGTCGGGCACGACAACAACGGCAACTCGTCCACCACACAGCAGCAGGCGGTCGGCTCGGGGGCCTCGAACCAGAGCAACACGGCCCAGGTGAACGGCTCCGCGTTCACGGCCATCAACCAGGGAAACGAGAACGTGGCCATCAACTTCGCCAACCTCTGGTGAGCCGTGGGCCGATGCGCTCCCATCGGCCCTGACGCTCCCGTGCGGGGTGAGCTCTGTGGGGTGTGACGCGCCTGCGCGGCGGTACTTCGGTGCCGTCGCGCAGGCGTTTTCGTATGTCCGGGGCGGGTGTTCCGCGGGCTCCCGTCGACCTTGACAGTCAGCCATGCCTGACGGACAGTCAGAAACCCTTGTCCATGTGACGTCCGGGAGGGCCGTTCGCCGTGCACCTCGCCCCCACCGAGCGCCAGCAACGGCTGCGCGCCGAACTCCGTACGTACTTCCGGGAGCTGATGCCCGACGGACCGCCGCCCACCGACGACCCCGCCCGGCAGCGCGCGGTGCTGCGCCGGATCGGCGCCGACGGGCTGCTCGGACTCGGCTGGCCCCTCGCGTACGGCGGTCAGGGGCGCGGCGCGGACGAGCAGTTCGTGTTCTTCGACGAGGCGTACCGGGCCGGCGCGCCGGTGTCCATGGTCACGCTGAACACCGTGGGGCCGACGCTCATGAAGTACGGGAGCGAGGAGCAGAAGGACTTCTTTCTGCCGCGCATCCTGAGCGGTGACCTCGTCTTCGCGATCGGGTACTCGGAGCCCTCGGCGGGCACCGACCTCGCGTCCTTGCGCACGCGCGCCGTGCGGGACGTCCAGGACGGTCGGGGCGGCGGCAGCGACGACGCGGACTGGCTGATCGACGGGCAGAAGATCTTCACCTCCAACGCCCAGCACGCCGACTGGATCTGGCTCGCCTGCCGCACCGACCCCGATGCGCCCAAACACCGGGGCATCTCCATCCTCCTCGTGCCCACGGACGCGCCGGGTTTCTCGTGGACGCCGATCGAGACCGTGGGCGGACTGACCACGACGGCCACTTACTACGACGGGATCCGCGTCCCCGCCGCGAACCTGGTCGGCGAGGAGAACGGCGGCTGGGCTCTCATCACCAACCAGCTCAACCACGAACGGGTCGCCCTCGCCGCCATCGGCATGCAGGCCGAGGACTTCTACGCGTCAACCCTGGAGGCGTCGCGATCACCTGATCCGGTGAATGGCCGACGCCGGATCGATGAGCCGTGGGTGCGGTTCCGACTGGCCGAGGTGCATGCCCGTCTGGCGGCATCACGCCTGCTCAGCTGGCGTTTGGTGGGAAACATGGGAGCCGGCCGACTGGCTCCCGGCGACGCGAGCGGTGTGAAGTTCGCGGGAACGGAATCGGCTGTCGCGACGTATCGCATGTGTCGGGAAATTGTGGGAGAGGCGGGATTGATCCGTGCCGGTTCACCGGGGGTGTTCGGGGACGGCGAGCTGGAGCGGATGAACAGGGCGGCGCAGATCAACACGTTCGGGGGCGGGGTGAGCGAGGTGCAGCGGGAGATCGTGGCGACGATGCGGCTCGGGATGACCAGGGGGCGGCGGTGAGTGCGACGGAGCCGACCGATGAGCTGGGCGTGAGACTGAAGGTGTACGAGGGGCAGGCGGTCGCTGTCGCCGGTGTGGGCAAGGACCCGGTGAACATGCCGATGATCCGGCACTGGTGCGAGGTGATGGGCGACACCCATCCCATGTACGCGGGGCCGGGCGCCATGGCCCCGCCCACGATGCTCCAGGCGTGGACCATGGGGGGCCTGTCCGGGCACACGGGGCGCACGGGTGCGTACGACGAACTGTTCGGCCTCCTCGACGAGGCGGGCTATGCGGCGGTGGTCGCCACCGACTGCGAACAGGAGTATCTGCGCCCGCTGCGGCCCGGGGACGAGGTCACCTTCGACGCGGTGATCGAGTCGGTGTCGGACCGCAAGACGACGAAACTGGGCACGGGGTACTTCGTGACGACCCGCATGGACGTGCGGGTGGGAGAGGAACTCGCGGGCACGCACCGTTTCCGCATCCTCAAGTACGCCCCTGCGCACCGGAAGCGGGGTGATGAGCGGGAGAAGCGGCGTGCTGCGCAAGCCCTGCGCCCGCGTCCGGTGGTCAACCGGGACAACGCCGGGTTCTGGGAGGGCGTGGGGCGGCACCAGTTGCTGATCCAGCGGTGCGACGGCTGCGACGCCCTGCGGTTTCCCTGGCTGCCGGGATGCCAGGCCTGCGGCTGCCTGGAGTGGGACACGGTCGAGGCGACCGGGGACGGCACGGTCTACTCCTACGTCGTCATGCACCACCCGCCCTTCCCCGCCTTCGCCCCGCCCTACGCGGTCGCACTGGTCGAACTGGCCGAGGGCGTGCGGATCGTGAGCAACGTGGTGGGGGTGCCGCACGACAAGGTGCGGATCGGGATGCCCGTACGGCTCGAATTCCGGCGGTACGACGATGAGTTGGAGCTTCCGGTCTTCCGGGCCGACCCGGAGCGGGCCGACGAGCACCGGACCGGGGGCGAGGGCTGACATGGACTTCACGCCCACCGAGGAGCAGGCAGCCGCTCGCGATCTGGCCGCGCGGATCTTCGGCGACCTCTCCACCCATGAGCGACTTGCCGCCGCCGGTACGGGGAGCGACCCCGAGCTGTGGAAGGCGCTCTGCGCGGCCGGGCTCGTGACGGCCGTGGAGGAGACGGGACTCCTCGGCCTGGTGCTCCTCCTGGAGGAACAGGGGCGCCGTACGGCGCAGGTGCCGTTCGCGGCGAGCTGTGTGTACGGGGTGCTGGCGGTGTCGGCGCACGGCTCGCGGGAGCAGCAGGAGCGGCTGCTGCCCGGCATCGGGGACGGAACGGTGGTGGTGAGCGGGGCGCTGCCCGACCAGGGAGGCGTACGGGTTTGCGGGGAGCGCGAGTTGACCGGCACCGCTCCCGTCGTGCCGTGGCTGCGGGACGCCACGCACATCCTCGTGGCCGACGACCGGCGGCGGTTGTGGCTGGTCGGGGCCGCCGACGCGGTGTGCGAACCGGTCGAGACGACGGCGCCCTGGTCGGCGGGGCGGCTGACCCTCGACGGAACACCGGCGGAGCGGCTCGGGGAGCAGAGCGCCCACGACGACGTGCTGGCCTCCGCCCGGACCGCCTTCGCGGGGCTGCAGGCCGGGGTGTGCGCGGGTTCGCTGGCCAGGGCGGTGGAGCACACGAACACGCGCGAGCAGTTCGGGCGCCCGCTCGCCGTCAAGCAGGGGGTCCAACTCCGGGCGGCCGACGCCCATATGGACACCGAGGCGATACGGGTGACGGCGTACGAGGCGGCCTGGCGGCGCGACGAGGGGCTGCCGTACGCCACGCACGCCCTGACCGCCGCCTGGTGGGCGTCCGAGGCCGGGCAGCGCGTCGTGCACGCGGGCCAGCATCTGCACGGCGGGACGGGAGCCGACCTGGAGCACCCCGTGCACCGGCACTTCCTCTGGGGGCGGCAGCTGGACGCGTATCTGGGCTGCGGGAGCGAAGTGCTCCAGGAACTGGGGGAGTTGATCGCACGGGGTGAGTCGATCGCGCAGGAGGAGGGAGAGGCATGAGAGCCGGTGAGGAGTTGCCGCCGCTGGAGATCGAGATCACGCGCACGCTGATCGTCGCCGGGGCGATCGCGTCCCGCGACTACCAGGACGTGCACCACGACGCGGAGCTGGCACGGCAGAAGGGATCGCCGGACATCTTCATGAACATCCTGACCACCAACGGCCTGGTCGGGCGGTACGTCACCGATCACTTCGGGCCGGCGGCCGTGCTCCGCAAGGTGGCCATACGGCTCGGGGCGCCCAACTATCCGGGGGACACGATGGTGTTGAGGGGCACGGTCGAGGTGGTCGAGGGCGACACGGCGACGGTGAAGGTGATCGGGGCGAACGGCATCGGCAGACATGTCACCGGCACGGTGACGGTCACGGTCCCCGGTACGGAGACCGTCATGCCCCCCGGTGCGGAGACTGTCATGGCCCCCGGCGCAGCGGGAGGCGTCCGGTGAGCGTACGGAGGCGCGACACCCTCGGCGGACGCGCGGCGATCGTCGGGATCGGGGCCACCGAGTTCTCCAAGGACTCGGGGCGCAGTGAGCTGCGGCTCGCCGTGGAAGCCGTGCGGGCCGCGCTGGACGACGCCGGGCTGACACCGGCCGATGTGGACGGCATGGTGACGTTCACGATGGACACCAGCCCGGAGATCACCGTCGCCCAGGCGGCCGGAATGGGGGAGCTCTCCTTCTTCTCGCGGATCCACTACGGCGGCGGGGCGGCCTGCGCGACCGTGCAGCAGGCGGCGCTCGCGGTGGCGACCGGCGTGGCCGAGGTGGTCGTCTGCTACCGGGCGTTCAACGAGCGGTCGGGGCGGAGATTCGGATCCGGGGTGCAGCAGCGGGAGCCGTCGGCCGAGGGCGCGGCGCTCGGCTGGGCGCTGCCGTTCGGGCTGCTCACCCCCGCGTCCTGGGTGGCGATGGCTGCCCAGCGGTATCTGCACACATACGGGCTGACGCCCGAGGCGTTCGGCCACGTCGCCGTGGTGGACCGGAAGTACGCGGCGACGAACCCGGCGGCGTACTTCCACGGCAGACCCATCACGCTCGCCGAGCACGCCGCCTCGCGGTGGATCGTCGAGCCGCTGCGGCTGCTGGACTGCTGCCAGGAGACCGACGGCGGGCAGGCGCTGGTCGTGACCTCCGTGGAGCGCGCCCGCGAGCTGCCGCGTCCGCCGGCGGTGATCACCGCGGCCGCGCAGGGTGCGGGCCGTGCCCAGGAGCAGATGACCGGCTTCTACCGGGACGACCTGACGGGGTTGCCGGAGATGGGTGTGGTGGCCCGGCAGCTGTGGCGGACCGCGGGGCTGACGCCGTCGGACATCGACGTGGCGATCCTCTACGACCACTTCACACCGTTCGTGCTGATGCAGCTGGAGGAGTTCGGGTTCTGCAAGCCGGGGGAGGCCGCCGACTTCGTCGCCGAGGAGCGGCTGCCGCTCAACACCCACGGAGGACAGCTGGGGGAGGCCTATCTGCACGGGATGAACGGGATCGCGGAGGCGGTACGGCAACTGCGCGGCACGTCCGTGAACCAGATACCCGGAGCCCGTCGCGCCCTGGTCACCGCGGGAACCGGGGTCCCCACCTCGGGTCTGGTGCTGGGGGCCGATGGCTGAGCGGCGCATGCCGGGGACGTAGAGGAAGGGGCCCGGCGTACTGCGGTGGAAGTCGTCTCTCAGGGGTGAACCCTCAGAGGGCCGGGGCCGCTCGTCCACCTTCAGGAGGTGGGGTCAACCCCCTTCCTACAACCTGAGGCGGACACCGCTTCGGGACCTGCGGCCGATCCGCGGGAACGGGGGTCACTTCTAGCGTGGAGCCATGACCACACCCGTCTGCACCAGCGCTTCGAACGTCGCTACGCGAAGGGCCGGGACCCATCCGATGGCGTCCCACCTCTCGTACCCGTCGTTCGCGTCGTACGTGAAGGCACGCCAGCCGGTGCTGCTGCGCACCGCCAGGTCGCTGACCGCGAACCCGTGCGACGCGGAGGACCTGCTGCAGACCGCGCTCACCAAGACATACGTCGCCTGGGACCGGATCGAGGACCACCGGGCGCTCGACGGCTATGTGCGGCGCGCCCTGCTGAACACGCGGACGTCGCAGTGGCGGAAGCGGAAGGTCGACGAGTTCGCGTGCGACGAGCTGCCGGAGCCCGAGGGGCTGCCCGCCGGGGACCCCGCCGAGCAGCAGGCGCTGCACGACGCGATGTGGCGGGCGATCATGAAGCTTCCCGCGCGGCAGCGGGCGATGGTGGTACTGCGGTACTACGAGGACCTGAGCGAGGTGCAGACGGCGGAGGTGCTCGGCGTCTCCGTCGGCACGGTCAAGTCCGCGGTGTCGCGTGCGCTCGGCAAGCTGCGCGAGGACCCCGAGCTGAGCCCGGTCCGCTAGGCGCCGCGGCACCGCAGCCTCCGGGATTGCTGCCTGTTGCCGGTGTTACTGCTGGTAGAAGCGTTACGAAGCCAACACGTGACGTGATCGATCACCCGGAACTAGTGACATACCACGCGGTATGTGAGCAGAATCAGCGCAGCCCTTACTACCGCGTAGGCAATGTCGCCCCGGGAGGACGCCGTGCTGAGCACGATGCAGGACGTACCGCTGTTGGTCTCCAGGATCCTGACCCACGGGTCGACCGTCCACGGCACTTCGCAGGTGATCACCTGGACCGGTGAGGGCGCCCCGCAGCGCCGTTCCTATGCCGAGATCGGCACCCGGGCGGCCCAGCTCGCCCACGCCCTGCGCGACGACCTCGGCATCCGTGACGCCGACCGGGCCGCGACCCTCATGTGGAACAACGCCGAACACGTCGAGGCGTACTTCGCGATCCCCTCCATGGGCGCGGTCCTCCACACGCTCAACCTGCGCCTGCCCGCAGAGCAGCTCGTCTTCATCGTCAACCACGCCGCCGACCGCGTGATCATCGTCAACGGCTCGCTGATCCCGCTGCTCGCGCCGCTCCTCCCCCAGCTGCCGACGGTCGAGCACATCGTCGTCTCGGGCCCCGGCGACCGCTCGCCGCTCGCCGCCGCGACCGCGCAGGTGCACGAGTACGACGAGCTGATCGCGGGGAAGCCGACGACGTACGACTGGCCCGAGCTGGACGAGCGCACCGCCGCGTCCATGTGTTACACCTCCGGCACCACCGGCGACCCCAAGGGTGTCGTCTACTCCCACCGCTCCATCTACCTGCACTCCATGCAGGTCAACATGACCCAGTCGATGGGCCTGACCGACCAGGACACCTCGCTCGTCGTGGTCCCCCAGTTCCACGTCAACGCCTGGGGCCTGCCGCACGCCACGTTCATGACGGGCGTCAACCTGCTCATGCCGGACCGCTTCCTCCAGCCCGCCCCGCTCGCCGAGATGATCGAGAGCGAGAAGCCGACGCACGCCGCCGCAGTCCCCACCATCTGGCAGGGACTGCTCGCCGAGCTGCACGCCAAGCCGCGTGACGTCTCCACCCTCACTCAGGTCACCATCGGCGGCTCCGCCTGTCCGCCCTCCCTCATGGAGGCCTTCGACAAGCTGGGCATGCGTGTCTGTCACGCCTGGGGCATGACGGAGACCTCCCCGCTCGGCACGGTGGCCCGCCCGCCGGCCCACGCGATCGGTACGGAGGAGGAGTTCTCGTACCGCCTCACGCAGGGCCGCTTCCCGGCCGGCGTCGAGGGACGCCTCTCCGGTCCCGGCGGCGAACGGCTCCCCTGGGACGGCGAGTCCGCGGGCGAGCTGGAGGTGCGTGGCCCCTGGATCGCGGGTGCGTACTACAACGGCCCGGACGCCGAACCCCTGCGCCCCGTCGACAAGTTCAGCGAGGACGGCTGGCTCAAGACCGGCGACGTCGGCACGATCAGCCCCGACGGCTTCCTGACCCTCACCGACCGCGCCAAGGACGTCATCAAGTCGGGCGGCGAGTGGATCTCCTCCGTCGACCTGGAGAACGCCCTCATGTCGCACCCCGAGGTCACCGAGGCCGCCGTCGTGGCCGTCCCCGACGACAAGTGGGGCGAACGCCCGCTCGCCACCGTCGTGTTGCGCGAGGGCTCCACCGCCGACTTCGAGTCCCTGCGCAGCTTCCTCGCGAGCGAGGGCGGCATCGCCAAGTGGCAGCTGCCCGAGCGCTGGACGATCATCGAGGCGGTGCCGAAGACGAGCGTCGGCAAGTTCGACAAGAAGGTGCTGCGCAGGCGGTACGCGGAGGGCGAGTTGGACGTCACGCAGATCTGACGCGCCTTTGGGCCCGCACGACGGTTGGGGCACTGTTTCACGTGAAACAGTGCCCCAACCGTCGTATCAGCGGCGTCAGTTCGTGCCGATCCTCGCGAGGAGGTCCACGATCCGGTCCTGCACCTCGTTGCTCGTGGAGCGTTCCGCAAGGAAGAGGACCGTCTCCCCCGAGGCGAGCCGCGGGAGCTCGGTCGGGTCGACGGCGGCGGTGTAGACGACGAGCGGGGTGCGGTTCAACTGCCCGTTCGCGCGCAGCCAGTCGACGATTCCGGCACGGCGGCGACGTACCTGCAGCAGGTCCATCACCACCAGGTTCGGCCGCATCTGCGCGGCCAGCGTGACCGCGTCCGCGTCCGACGCGGCCCGTGCGACCTGCATACCGCGCCGCTCCAGCGTCGAGGTGAGCGCGAGCGCGATCTCCGCGTGCTCCTCGATGAGCAGGACACGCGGCGGGTGCTGCTCGGAGTCCCGAGGAGCCAGCGCCTTGAGGAGCACGGCGGGATCGGCGCCGTACGCCGCCTCGCGCGTCGCCTGGCCGAGTCCCGCCGTCACGAGCACGGGGACCTCGGCGGCGACCGCGGCCTGGCGCAGCGACTGGAGCGCCGTACGCGTGATCGGACCGGTCAGCGGGTCCACGAACAGCGCGGCCGGGAACGCGGCGATCTGTGCGTCGACCTCCTCGCGCGAGTGCACGATGACGGGCCGGTAGCCACGGTCGCTCAGCGCCTGCTGGGTGGTGATGTCCGGCGCGGGCCACACGAGCAGCCGCCGCGGGTTGTCCAGCGGCTCCGGAGGCAGCTCGTCGTCCATCGGCTGCGGCTGAGGCCGGTCGGCGACCTCGACGGCACCGCCGGGCCCGTCGAGCGGCTCGGGCCCCTCGGCGGCGTTCTCGTCCGGTGCCCCTATGGCGTACGACCGTCCGGCGCCCTCGGTGACCGCGGCCAGCAGCGACTGGGGAGCGGCCGGGGTGGCCCCGGCCGGCTGCCCGGCCTGCGGGTGCGGGCGGGCGCCCGTCTCCGGACGCTCGACAGCGGGCTCGGGGGGCGTACCGAGCTTGCGGCGTCGGCCGGAGCCGTTGGTCTGGTGCGGGGGAGGCGTCGGGGTCGCGGACGTGGGGCCCGGCTGAGCCGGAGTCTGCGGCTGCGCCGATGCCGGCGGCTGCGGGGAGGGCGGCTGAGGCGCGGCGGTCTGGCGGCCGAACGGTACGCCCTGGCCGAGCGTCCGCACGCTGATCGCGCGCCCCTGCGTCGAATTGGGGTCGATCGGCGCGACGGCCTCGGCGGGCAGCGGCTGCGCGACCCGGGCCGGCGCGGCTCCCTCGGGCGGGAGGGGGGTGCCGGTGGCGGGGGTGGCCGGCTGCGCCGGGGCGGGAGCCGTCGGCTGTACGGGAGCTGCGGCCTGGGCGGGGACGCCGGCACCGGGGGTGTCGTCGGCGACCGGGTTCGGCCAGGGCTGGGGGGCGGGGAGGGGCGTGCCGGCCGCGGGGGTTGCCGGGGCGGGGGCGGCGGCCTGGGCGGGGACGCCGGCCGTCGGGGTCCCGGGTGCCGGAGTCCCCTGCGTGGGAACGTCCGCGGCCGGGCCCCCCTGCGCAGAGACGCCCGTCGCGTCGGGCTGAGCCGGAGCCGACGCCGGAGTCGGATTCGGTCGGGCGCGGCGGCGGCCCGTCGGTGTGGAGACGGGGTGCGGCTGGGGCGGGGTGTGGTCGTCGGCCGGGTCGTGCAGCATCGCGTCGTGGCGACCGTCGTCGGCCTGGCCGTGATCGTGATCGTGACCGTGACTCTGTACATGGCCGTGACCGGCAACGGCCGTCTCGCTCTGCACGCCCGGAGCCTGAGCCTGAGCCCGGACCTGCGCCTGTCCCTGTACCGGTACCGGTCCCTGTGCTCGCGCCTGGGCCTGGGCCTGGGCCTGAGAGGTCCCTGCCTGTTCCTGGATGTACTCGGGTGAGCGGTCCGCATCCGCAGGCGGGAGCGCGAAGACGGTACGGGCGCCCGCCTCCTGCGCGGCGGCACGCTCCGCCGCAGCGGCCAGCGCACGCCGACGCCGCCCCGTGGGCTGCGCGTCGCCACCCTCGACAGAGGCCTCCGCGGCACCCTGTGTCCCAGCAGCCGCAGCCGGAAGAGCGGCGGGCAGCGCGGGCGGCAGCGCCTGCTGCTCGGTGTCGCGGCGTGCGCGCCGCCCCGAGGGCGCGGGCACGCCCTGCGGTGGCACCGTCCCGCCCAGCCCCGTACCCACCGCGGCGGTCCCCGCCGCGTGCTCGGCCGCCATGACGACCGCACCCTCGCTCACACCGGCGGCAGCGGCAGCGATCTCGGCAGCACTGGGCTGCCCGCGCCGCCGCCCGGAACCCCCGGAACCACCCGAGGCCTCACCGTCGTTCGTGTCGGCGTCCTCGGCCCTCGACGCCTGCGCCGGAACCGACACCTCGCCGGTCGCGGTCGTCGTCTCGCCGGCCGCCGCCGCCCGCCGCCGACGCCGTCCCGTGGGCGGGGCAGCACCTGTGGCGGCGTCCGGAACACCGGTCGCGGGGGCGGCGGAGCCCACCTCGCTCTCCAGGAAAGCGTCCACGGAGGACCGGCGCGCCCGCCGCCGTCCGCCTCCCTGGTGCGAGGCCTGCTCGGGAACGGCGATCTCGGCGCCGGTGGTCACCGAGCCGTCGGAGCCGTCACCCGCGGCGGTCGGCTCGGCCACGGTGACCGGCGCCTGCGGCGGAGTCATGGCCCCGGCGCCGTCGCCGAGCGGCACTTCGAGCACGAACGCGCTGCCGCTCATCCCCGGCACCTCGTGGGTCTGCAGCACACCGCCGTGAGCCCGCACGATCCCGCGCACGATCGGCTCGTGCACCGGGTCTCCCCCGGCGTACGGCCCGCGCACCTCGATCCGTACGACCTCACCGCGCTGTGCGGCCGCCACCACGACCGTGTTGTCCATGTAACCGCCCGCCGAGACGGGCGCGTTGCCCGTCGCGTCGACACCGGCGACGTCGGCGATGAGGTGCGCGAGCGCCCTCGCGAGCAGCGCGGGGTCGACCTCGGCCTCGATGGGCGGCGCGTGCACGGCGAACTGGATCCGCCCGGGGCCGATCAGTTCGACGGCGCCGTCGACACCGGCCGCGACGACCGCGTCGAGCATCACCGCCGTACGTACGACGTCGACGTCGCCGGAGTCGAGGCGCTGGTAGCCGAGGACGTTGTCGACGAGCGTGGTGATGCGCGAGTAGCCGGCGGCCAGGTGGTGGAGCACCTGGTTGGCCTCGGGCCACAGCTGGCCGGCGTCGTCGGCGGCGAGCTTCGACAGTTCGCCGCGCAGTTGGTCGAGCGGGCCGCGCAGCGACTGACTGAGCACGGCAAGCAGCTGCTCGTGCCGGGCGGCGAGCGCCTCGTAGCGGTCCTTCTCGCGCTCGCCGAGCGACGCGTACCGCTCGTCGCCCGCCGCGAGCTCCTCTTCGTGCTGCTCGCGCAGCTCGGCGAGCTCGGCCGCGTGCTGCTCCCGGACTTCCCCGAGCTGCTCCTCGTGCTCGGCGGCGACCCGCGCGAGCTCCTCCGCGTGCCGCTTGGCCTCGGTGTCCTTCTCCTCGGCGAGGGTGTCGTACGGCCGCCGGTCGGTGAACGTCATGACCGCGCCGACGAGCTGGTCCCCGTCGCGCACCGGCGCCGTCGTGAGGTCGACCGGCACCTTGGCACCGGACTTGGACCACAGCACCTGCCCGCGCACCCGGTGCTTGCGCCCGGAGCGGAGGGTGTCGGCGAGCGGCGACTCGTCGTACGAGAAGGGCTCGCCGTCGGCCCGCGAGTGCAGGACGAGCGCGTGGAGGTCCTGGCCGCCGAGGTCGCTGGCCCGGTACCCCAGTATCTGGGCGGCGGCGGGATTGACGAGAACAACCCGCCCCTCGGTGTCGGTCCCCACGACACCCTCGGCCGCCGCGCGCAGGATCATCTCGGTCTGCCGCTGCGAACGCGCGAGTTCGGCCTCGGTGTCGACGGTGCCCGACAGATCGCGTACGACGAGCATGAGCAGCTCGTCAGGAGTGGGGCCGTAGCTGTCGTAGGCCTGCTGGCCGTTCTCCAGATTCGCGCTGGTGACCTCGACGGGGAACTCGACACCGTCGGTCCGCCGCGCGATCATCCGGGTCGGCTTGGTCCGCCCGCTCTGGTCGATGGTCTCGGGCCGACGCATGGATCCGGGGATGAGCCGCGAGTCGAACTCGGGCAGCAGATCGAGCAGTCCGCGCCCCACCAGAGCCGTGCCCGGGGCCTCGAAGGCCTCCAGGGCGATGGTGTTCGCGTTGACGACGGTCCCATTGGCGTTGACCAGCACCAACGCATCGGGCAGCGCGTCCAGTATGGCTGCGAGGCGAGCAGCGCCTCGGGATGGCCTGCTGCTCACGAGACGCTTCCTCCCTGTTACCGCACCTTGCCGACCGCGGATGCCATCTTGCCAACCGGCCCGCAGCGTGTCACGCGAGGGAGTCTACGGGCAGAGGTTGCGTCGGCGGCCCCGGATGAGAGGGAGGTCGCACGCAGAAGACAAGCAGAAGACACGAAGAACCTGTGACCGACCTTCCGACCGCGTATCTCACCTCAGGAAACCCCCAGGTGACTCCCGGGAAGCAGGGTCGGCGAACGTCGGGGAGCGGGATCAACGAACGCTGGAGGATTCAGAGGACAGGGTCACGAACGCCGGAGGATTCGGAGGATTCGGAGGACAGGGTCAACGAACGTCGGGAAGCAGCGGCACGAGACCGTCCCACCGCCCGATCTCGCATCCGTTGCCCCGGTCGAACCTGGCGTCGACCGGCCGTCCGGCCCAGATCCCCGTGACGTGAGCGGTGGCCGGACCGCCGTACTGCATCGTGCACATCGTGTCCGGCGGTACCGGCGCGAAGAGGTCCTTGCCCCAGGTGGTACCCCGGTCGAGCGTGCCGCAGGCGGCCTCGGCCTGGGGGTGAGTGCCTCCGCCGGGATGACAGAGCAGTTCGTACGTACCGTCCGCACCGGCGCCCGCATCGTGCACCGTCACCGTCAGGTGGTCACCACGGCGCGCGGGGTCCGGGTGGTGGCCGGCGTCCTCGCCCGGGGGCGGCGGTGGCATCAGGGACGGCAGGTTCAGCGGGAGCGGCTCGGCGTACGCGGTGGCGGGCACCGCGGACAACGAGGCGAGGGACGCGGCAGCGGCGGTGCCGACGGCGAGGACGAGACGGGGGAGCACGGGGCGGGACACCGCGGGACGACGCAACATGACCTGACTAACGCCACACCGGTCTCGCAGTTGCGCGCCCGCCACCGGCGGAATGGGCTTTGCTCTGCGGCCCGCCCGCCTAGTACCGTGGGAGGCGATTGGTGACAGGCCGCTCGGCTGTGTCATCATCTGCACGCACCACTCGCGCTCGCGCGGGGGGTTGTGCTGGAGGCGTCGCCTAGTCCGGTCTATGGCGCCGCACTGCTAATGCGGTTTGGGACGCAAATCCCATCGAGGGTTCAAATCCCTCCGCCTCCGCACCACGATCCGAAGCCCCGGTCCACCTGGACCGGGGCTTCGGTGCGTACGGGCCCACGGCGCGCGCCGTGGCCGCCCCAGGAACCGTTTCCGCAGCTCACAAGGGGTGCGGCAAACGGATTTCACATGGCGGCGGCAGTCATGTAATGTTCTTCCTGTCGCCGCGAGCGGGTCGAAAGAACCGGGACCGAGACAAGCAAGACAAAAACAAAACAAGCACTCGTAGCTTAACGGATAGAGCATCTGACTACGGATCAGAAGGTTGCAGGTTCGAATCCTGCCGAGTGCACACAGGTCAAAGGCCCCCCGGGATCATCCCGGGGGGCCTTTGACATCAGCGGGTGACATCAACGCGGTCGGAAACGGCGCTCAGTCCTCGTTGTCCGGCTTCGCCTCGCCCTCCGATTCCTCGTCGGGCTCGTTGAGGTTGAGCGCGTCGTCCATCCGTTTAGCGGCTGCCCTCAGCGTCGTGTCCATGACGTGCGCGTAGGTGTCCAGCGTCATCGTGATCGTGCTGTGCCCCAGTGTCTCCATGATCGTGCGAGCGTCGACACCTTGGGCGAGCAGAAGGGAAGCGCAGGTGTGCCGGAGGTCGTGCACCCGAACGCGGTGCACGTGCGCGTCCCTGCACAGCGTGGTCAGCATCCGGTTCAGGCCCCGGGGGTCTGTGACGCTGCCGGTCGCCGTGGTGAAGATCAGGCCGTCCGGCTGACCTGATGTGGGTTGCCACTTTTCGCCCGCGACCAGGCGTTCCCGCTCCTGCTGCTCACTGTGCTGCGTGAGCGCCCGTACGCAGTGCTTCGGGAGGGGGACCGTGCGAATCGACCGTGTGGTCTTGGGCGTGCCGAAGATCAGCTCTCGCCGGATGCGCTGCACGTTCCGGCGGACACGGAGCTGGCTGTTCGCGAGGTCGACGTCCGACCAGGTGAGCGCGAGAGCCTCACCCCGGCGCAGGCCGGTCGACACAAGCAGCAGCCACAGGGCGTAGAGGCGGTGGGGCCGGGCGGTCTTGAGCAACAGGCGAGCTTCGGCGGCGTTCAGCGGACGCACCTCCTTGCGTGTGACTGTGGGTGTTTCGACGATCCGCGCGACGTTCCGAGTGATCAGTTCCTCTCGAATCGCCTGCTGTAGGGCGGACCGGAGCACGGCGTGGATGTACTGGACGGTGCGTGCCGAGGGCCTGCGCTTGCAGCAGCGACCGACGGCGCAGCAAGAGCGCTTCTCCTCGGGCCGCTCCTTGTCCGCACCGCGCAGGCAGCACAGGCAGGCGGCCTTGAACTCCGTGAGGAACCGGCGGATGTCTGCCGGGGACAGCCGATTCAGCTTCTTTTTGCCGAGTGCCGGCCGGATGTACAGGCGGGTCAATCCCTCGTAGCTGTTCACCGTCGCGGGCTTGAGCCGTTCCGGCGCGATGGCGGCCAGCCAGTAGGTCAGGAAGTCACCGAACACCATCGTGGACGACGCGGCGGGGATGCCCTGCCTGGTCTTCTCCTGCAACTCCGTGAGCTTGTCGGCCACTTCGTCGCGAGTCTTGCCGTAGACGAACTGGCGGTGCCTGGTCCCGTCGGGGCGGTACACGTAGGCGGCGGCCTGATAGCGACCGTCCTTGCGCTTGGTGATCGTTCCTTCGCCGTTGGCGCGACGCTTGGCCATCAGTCGGTCTCCTCGATTCGGTTCTGCATGTACTTGCGTACGGCGTCGACCGGAATGCGGCGGGCGCGTCCGGACGTGAAGCTTGCGAGCTGCTTCGAGCGGATGAGGTCGTAGACCTTGCTGCGGCTGAGGCGCAGAGCGGTCATGACTTCGGGGACCTTGAGTGCTTCGTGGCTCGGGGGCATGGCGGTGGTCATGCGGTGACTCCTCTGGGGGGCCTGTCCGAGGCGTGGATTTCTGCGTCATTGCGTCATCAGCGTCATTTAGGCTTCTGACCTGCGGCTTTGCGTGACGCGGCGGTTGGGGGGTGCGTCATCTGCGCGTCATGGGCTGCGTCATCGCATGACGCAGATGACGCAGGATGACGCAGGGCTCTCCGTCTGCGTCATGCCTGTTGCCGCAGGTCAGGTGACGTTTTTCGGGCTGCATGACGCAGATGACGCAGCGTCTTCCCTCCTAGGACAAAAGAGGGGGTGTCTGTTGTAGTGCGGTGCGCCTCAAGCGTGAAGAAGGAGCCGCTGCGCGGCGCGACCTTGGGGCGGCGTTCCGCCGAACAGCAAGAGGAGCACGCGCGCCCTGGTGCTCTTCTTGCTTGTCCGGGCGGGCGCGGGTGGGGGTCAGAACGCCCGCGTCTGCTCGTGCGGAGGCAGGGTCAGGACGACCGTGCGGGTCATTTCCAGGTAGCGGCCCTCGCTGGTACGGCCCGAGTCGATGACGACCCCGCGAGCTGCAAGCGTCGGCTGGAGACGCTTGAGGCGGTCGGAGAGGACCTTGCCCGTCGTCGGCCAGCCCTTGGGCAGCGGCCGCAATTCCTCGCCGCTGTAGACGCCACTGAGGCAGTGCAGCCACTCGGTGGAGGTCATCCGCTGCGCCCCGTCCGGTCCCGGCTCGATGGTGTCGGCGTGCCGGAGGACGGTCTGCGCGAGGAGGTCACCCTCGATGACGTCGTCGTTCAGGTCGTCCAGGCTGGCTCGGTAGGCGGTGAGTGCCCCGAGGCCGGTTGCCGCGTCGAGCTGCGCGCACAGGTGCGCGAAGTCCGCCATTCGCAGGTCGGTGGGGGTTTCCGCCTCCACGGCGCGGACCTTGACCGTGAGATCCAGGAGCGAGCCGAGGACGACGGGCAGGACTTCCGCGTAGTCCGCCCACAGTTCGGCCTCGGTCCGCCGGACGCGGGGCCGCTCCAAGCGCAGGGGCAGGAGCCGTTCGGCGAGGTCGGGCCGGATGACGCCGACGTCGATACCGGTCAAGAGGAGGGGGCGGCGGTAGCCGACGCGGAACACGTCCCCGTCGGTGAACAGGGCCCGCTTGACGCTCTCGGCTCCGGTGACGATGCAGCACATGGCGTCGGACAGGTCCGGCGTCATGTGGGAGAGGTTGTCCAGCGCGGTGATCCATCCCGCCGCCACGGCCGCGATGAGGTTCTCCTCGTCCTTCGGTGCACGGCGCAGGTCGCCGCTCATCCCCTCGATGATCCTGGTGAGCATCCGGCCCCCGGTGGACTTGCCCGCGCCCTGCGGTCCGGTGAGGAACGGCGCGGGGACCGGCACGGACGGTCCGAGGCAGCCGATCAGCCAGGCGATGGCCAGGCATTCGGTCTCGGCGTTGGCGAAGTTGCACAGCCGCATCAGCAGGTCGATGCCCTTACCGTCGGTGTCCTTGACGGGAAGGGGCAGTTCCCCGGTGAGCTGCGTGCGCCGCCAGCAGACTTCCCGCGGGTCGGGGGTGAGGATGTCCCAGCCCGACGGGTGGATGCGGACGGACTTCCCGTCATCGCGCCCCAAGTCCAGCCACGTCGCCCCGTCGAACCCGGGGGCCACGCGGATGTTCACGGTGTGCGTGTCCTCGTACAGCGCGAGCGCTTCGATCAAGTCCAACGCCTCCTTGAGCGCGGTCCCGTTGAACACGCCGACCCCGTCCCTGTACATGCCGACCATGAGTTCCTGGCGGTGGCTGCCGGTCGTGCCCTGGGAGCGCATCGGACGGGCCACGGGGTGGCCGTTCCGCTGCGCGTACACGGTCCCGTCGGCGGTGCGGAAGTACCGGAAGTGCGCCTGCGCGTAGTCCGCGATGACCTCGCGGGCCGGATTCTTCTCGTCCTCGGACATGGTCACAGTCCCAACCTGGTCAGGGCGTTGGTCCACGCATCGGTGCAGTGCCGGGGCGATTCGCCCTTGGCCTGCGCGGCGGCGAACAGCCTGGTGATGTGGGCGTCAGTGAGGCAGCCGCACCGGCCGTGCGTGGACAGCACCGCGAGGAAGGTCCGGTAGACGGTGGCGTGCACCGCCCCGCGTGCCTCCGTGATGCGCTGCTCGGCCATGGCAATCCCACGGTCCAGGTAGGCGGGCGTGCGGTGAGGGCACTCCCCGCCCCCGGCCCGTGCAGGCACGGCGATAGCCTGTGGCGCTGGCCGGACTGCGGTGGACTCCTTCACGCCCAAGGCGCGGACGACGTCCGGCAGCGCCGTGAGGGTGCCGGTGCCGGGACCGAGCCACCGCGCGTAGGCCATGGTCGACTTGATGTCCACGCCGGGTCGTACGGCGTTGGCGGACGGCATGGCGCCCTGGTACAGCCAGTGCTCGCCCCGGGTCGTCGGCACGGTCCGTGTGGCGGGCAGGCTCGCACGGGCCCATGCGATGGCTTCCGCGTTGTCGAGGTCGACGACGGTGAGGCCGGCGCCGCCGGGGTGGTAGGCCACCGCCGCTGCCTCCCGCCACGCCCGAGCCCATGTCGGCGAGTTGATGACGTCGGGGTCGGTGGTGGCGGCGGCCCAGCCGTGGCAGGGTGCCGGGCAGGTGCAGGGGCCGGGGGTCTTCATGTTCGGTCGGCCACCGCAGGCGTTCTTGGCGCAGGCCGGGCAGTTGCCGAACGGCACCTTGCCCGCGCGGAGGGGCATCGGCGGGACACCGGCCGTTGCAAGATCCAGCGCGGTGCGCAGGGGGTTGGTCAACGTGTTCATGCCGCCGCCCCCAGGGAAGGGGTGAGAGCGGTGAGGAAGGCGCGGCCGATCCATTCGGTGTAGGCGGGTGGGAGGGCCTCGCGGAGCCGCAGGTGATCGGTGGACCAGTCGATGCGCTTGGCGGCGCGGATCTCCGCGACGGTGGCCTTGCCGCCGCCCTTGCCGTAGGCGGCCACGTACGGGCCGTCGTGCCATTGGCCGTGGCGCCACCCGCGTACCCTGCCTCGATGCTGGGGGTGGGGCGGTTGCGCGGTCGTCCAGCCTCCGAGTTCGAAGTAGCGGTGCATGAGCACTCCGAGGCCGAACATCTCGCCGCACAGCCGGATGTCCTTGCGTACCTCGGAGCCGGCCACGTTCTCGATGACGTACGGCCGGCCCGTGGCCTTGAGGGCGGCGCGGGTGGGGGCGATGAGGCGGGGGTAGGTGCGGCCGATCGCCGCGTTGCGCGCCTTGTTGGTGCCCTTGGTGGGGGCGCCCTCGCCTTGGCAGGGCGGGGAGGCGTGGATGAAGTCGTACTCGTGGCCGTGGGCGCGGATGTACTCGATGGCGTCGCCCTGGTGGAAGGCGTCGCCCTGGTAGTCGGGTTGGGCCTGGATGTCCACGCCGTCGATGCGGCAGCGGGCGCCGAACGCGGCTCGGTAGCCGTCGGTGCCACCGCCGATGCAGCAGTAGGCGTCCAGTACCCGGATCACGTCCCCGAGTCGGGGCGGTAAGGCGAGTGCTCGCCGGATGTCGGTGGGTTGGGTCATGCTGGAGGTCTCCAGTTCCTTGGACGGATGCTGGTGGGCAAGGGCGGCCCCGCTTCTTTGGCGAGAGGGAGGGGCCGCCCTTGGCGTAGCTAGGGCTTCTTGGGTCGGGCGAGCTTGAGGCTGATCCCGCCGACGCCGATCGGGCCGGAGGCGGCGGCGACGGCGACGGCGGTGTGGACGGCGAAGTCAAGCAGGGCGAGGAGTCCGGCCACGGTGGCGAAGATCCCGATGGCGCCCGCGCCGGCGACAGCGATCGGGTACAGGTACTGCCGTAGGGGTCGGCCGCTCGGGTCGGTGGTGTGGACGACGATGACGACCGGGGCGCCGGTCGCTTCGGCGCGGCGGTAGGCGTCGGCGGGGATGTGCGGGGCGATGAACCCTGGCGGGTCGCGGTGCATGCGGAATCCCTTCCGTACGTCAGTCAGGGAGGCAGGAGCACCCCCTTGGGGGAGGCTTCTGGAGGGGGTTTCGGGGGTGCTGACCTGCGGGCCTCCCTGCCTCCCTGAACGATCATTTGTGCAGGTCAAGGCGAGGGAGGTGGGGCAGGGAGGGGGTCAGGGAGTTCTCCCTGCCTCCCTGCCCCGGCGGGGTGCGCCTCCCTGTCACTCGGAGTCGGAAGCGGAACCCTCGCCGTCGCGGTGGGCGAGGGCGCGGGTGAGGCGGTCGCGGGCGATGACCATGACGCCGTCGGACTTGTACGGCTCCGCGCCGGTGCTGCCCAGGACGCGCTTGAGGTCGAGGAAGGACCACTTGCCGTAGGCGTCCGTGTTCAGCGTCCCCAGGCGGGTGATGACCTCCTGGGTGCGCACGCGCTCGTCGCGGCCCAGCACGGCGAGGATGTCGGCGAGCGGGTCGCGTTCCTCGCCCCGTTCGATGACGTGCAGGGTGGTGACCCCGTCGCGCAGGGCCTTGGCGCGGGCGGTGATGGCCTTGGCCTCGTCGTCGTCGATGAAGTGCGTGCGCACGGTGATGGACGACTGGCCCTTGGGGATGTCGATGCCGTCGGAGGCGACCACCAGGGTGCCCTTGTCCAGGCCCTGCCGGAGCAGGTGCGGGGCGGCACCGCCGTTGACGGCCTTCTCTCCCAGGGCCATGACGGCCTGGGACTCGGTGCCCAGGGCGAGCGAGGCGCGGGTGTGGGCGCCCTCGCGGACCAGCTTGGGAAGGTTCTGGTCGGTGGGGTCCTGGGTGCCCTCCCACATCATCACGTCGACCACGCGGCCCTGGTTGTGGATCTCTCGGACGCCCATGAAGTAGCGGGAGGTGGCCTTGGCCCCGCCGTAGGGCCGCTTGTCCTCGTCTATGGCCGGGCACATGAACGCCTTCTGTGCCTCGTCGACGATGCAGACCAGCGGATCGAACACCGCCTGCGGGTCCTTCAGGCGCTTCTCGATCCGGCGGTTCATCTCAGCCACCGCCTCCTCGACCATCTCGGTCGCCTGGATCACGTGGTCGTCCGTCGGCCCTTGGATCAGCACCGTGGCCAGGCCGTCGAACATGTCCCAGTCGCCCACGCCCTTCAGGTCGGCGATCCGGAACTCAACGCGCTTGTCCAGCGCGGCCCAGAGCGCGAGTGCGCGCAGCGCGGCGGTCTTGCCCTGGTTGGACACGCCGGTGACGAGTACGTGGCGCTGATACAGGCTCAGGCCTGCCGCGTCGCCGCGCAGGTCCTGCCCCCACGGGGCGCGGCCCTTGGCGTAGTCGGCGGTCATCGTCTCGTCGGTGACCAGCGGGGACGGGCCGATCGGCTCGTCCAGCGCACCCGAGTCCGCGATCCACAGCCGGACCGTGCGGGCCGCCTCGGGGATCGTGATGAACAGCTCGTGCTCGTGCCGGGTCAGGTTCTCCGCGAGCTTGCGCCGCCGCTTCTGCACCTCGATGGTCGACACCCCGGACGGCAGGGTGACGTCAACCTCGACACCGCATCCGGCGATACGGATCGGGCCGAGCATCGACGCGCCCGCGTCGCCCATCTCCTTGATGGCGGTACGCAGTGCCGAGACGCCCAGGTCCCGCAGGGCCTTGACCACGATCGAGGGTGTGATCGGCTCACCCTCACCGGAGCGGATGTTCGCGGGCAGCGCCCAGTTCGGCGCGGCCTGCTGGTGGCGGCCCACGCCCCACAGGCTGAGCAGGGCGAGGAACGGGCCGATCGTGAGTGCCGGACCCCATACGACCTGCACGATCCGGATGAGCAGGCCGATGAAGTCGATGACGGCGCTCAGCGGGGTGATGACGTCGGCGATGTCCTTGTTGTTGATGGCCATCACGACCCCGAGCGCGACCAGCGCCCCGATGCTCATCCCCGTGCCGACGGCGACGCCCTTGGCGACGTCCACCGGGGAATGGAGGAGATCCATGCGGCGGTGGTGGCGGGCCTGGCGGAAGCGCTGCAACCGCTCCTCCCACTCGGCGGCCAGTTCCATGTTCCCGGCGGCTTCCGCCGCGCGCATGTACCGCTCGTAGCGGGCTCCGGTCTTGCCGTCCCAGGTGCGACGGGCCACGATCCGGCCCCCGTTGAAGGTGTAGAGGCTGTGCCGGGCGATGGCGCGTGTAGCGGTCTTGGTGTGCTCGTGGGTGACCACGGTCCGTATGGCGCGTCCGGAGCGCACCCACAGCGGCACCACCGGTGCGGCCGGCGGGTCGGGGACCACGGTCAGCGTGGTCACGGTCGCGTCCGGGGCGGGAGTCTGGGGGTCCTTGTGGAGCTGGACGACGTTCTCGGACATGTAGGGGTGTCTCCTGACTGCCCCGATCGGGGCGGGAGTTGAGGAAGGCTGCGGGTGCCGCGCGGTTCAGGCGGCGGGAACGGCGCGCGGTGGGGGCGTGGTCACCACCAGCGGGACGCCTTCTTGGGCACGAGGTAGGGGCAGCCGTTGACCATGTGGTCAACGCACTGCGGGCAGTCCTGCCGGGGGCGGAGGCTGCGGTGGATGCGCCGGTCGTGGGCGTGCTGCCAGCACTGCGGGCACTCGCCCGGAGGCGTCTGGGTGGCGGCCATGCTCACCACCACCCCGAGGACTTCTTCGCGGCCTTCGCCTTGGCGGCCTCAGTCACGAGGCGCTGCCGCTCGCCCTGCAACGCGGTGACCTCCGCAATCAGCCGGGTCTCGGCGGCGCTCCACGCGGTGTCGATGCTGCGTTCGGCGCGGCCGGTGCTCTTACCTCGGGCCGTCCTGATGCCGCCCCCGGCGACGGCGGCGAGGATCGCGCGCCGCTCGCGACCGTCCAGCGGCCACAGCTCCCGGTTCTGCACGGCGGTGAGCTTGCGGGTGGTGTGCTGGATCTCTTTGTCCAGACGACGGGTGTCGGACTTTGCCATGGTCAGTCCCTTCCGGGAAACGAGCAGGTGGCAGAGGGGTCGACAGCGGCGCGACTGTCGGGAAAGGCGCAGGGCACGCACATGCCGAGCGACTTGGGGATGCAGTAGCCGTAGATCAGGCGGCAGTTGGGGCAGGTGCGGCGGGCGAGCATCGCCAGCGCGAGCGCTCCCCACTTGCGCGACGTCATCGGCCGAACCGGCTTGGCGAGGTCGATGCGGTACAGGTAGGCGACGCGTACGGTCCCCGAGCGCCGGCTGACGCGCATGACCTGCGCCGCTATCGGCTGACCGCCCGGACGCAGACCACGTGCCCGCAGTTGTCGACGGGTGGCGAACCGGTCGTCGTCGGGGGCGTACTTCCACGGGTAGGTGGGGATGCCGTAGCGGGCGCCGGTGGGGTCGAAGCACTCGCCGTACGCGGCGGACATCACGGCCCCGCCACAGCGGGCTGCGCGCGCTCGGCAAGCAGCGTGTCCCGCAGCGTCCGGGCGTTCGCCGGGGACGTGTGGATCTCACGGCGAATGCCCTCGGCGGTGATCTGCGTGTCCCGCCAACCGGCCGTCGCGGTCCGTGCCTCATCGAGCAGTTGCGCGGCCGTGCGCTTGGGCCGGGGCGAGCGCGCCACGTCGGGCACCCGCCCGGTCGCCCGGCGCGGACGGGTCGATCCGGCCGCGACCGTGCGCGGCGAGGTCGACCCGATCGGCTGAACGGAGGTTGGGGCGATGGCGGGTACGGGCTTGAGCGAGAGGGCCGATTTCAGGAAGTCGACCGCGACCGGATCGGGCATCCGCACCGGCGTCACAGTGATCGGGGAGGGGGTCGATTCCGGCAGGTCAGCCGTAGACCGAATCATCTCGGTATCGGTAGATTCCTCCGCATTCGCGTCTGCGGTCGGGATCGGGGCAGGGCGGTGGTGCAGGACCTTGGCGACCAGATCGGATCCGAAGTAGATCGACCCGACCGGCAGCGACGTGGCCAGCAGCACCAACACGTAGTTGGCTTTGTCCCAGTCGGCGAGGTGTCCCCAGTCGACCGTGCCGTCGTGGAGTTCGGGCACGAGTCCGTGGATGTAGTTGAGGACGAGTGAGGCGAGCGTGTAGGTGCCCAGCACCCGCAGCGCGAACTTCCGGTCGTCGTCGACCAGCACCAGCGTGGCAACCAGGGCCAGCGCCATCAGACCGTCGACCACGAACGGATAGAGCGTGGCAGCGGTGCCGTCGGCGCCGACCGCGCCCGCGATGTCCCGCAGCGCGTTCCACGAGACCCGAAACGCCATGCCGACTACGACGACCAGGGCGAGCACGAGAGCGGTACGGCCCTTACGGTTCACCGGAACCACCCGCGCTTCTTCGGCTTGACCTCGGCCTCGGCACGGTTCGCCGTAGCCCGCAGGCCTCGACCACGCTCGCGAAGCCGGTCCGCCTCCTGCTGCGCGCGGCCCGCCTTCACGGGGTCGGAGTAGCTGCGGCCCCGGCGCCCGTACACGTCGGCCGTCATCTGCTGCCGTTCCGCCTCCTGCTCTGCGGAGTAAGCCATCCGCCGCAGCGCGGGAGCCTGCCGGGCCGCGTACTGCTGCTCGGGCGTCTGCATGTCCTTGAACTTGCGCCCCATCACGCACCCCCCGCCGTGAGCAGGGCGGACATGTTCGTCACGGCGACGCGGGCGGCCAGCGCCCGGCGGCGGGCGCGGCGCAGCCGGCGCGCGTCCAGCTCGGACGGGATGCGGTCCAGGGTGATGATCTGCGCGTCCAGCAACTCGACGTCCGCCGCAATGACGGGCATCTCCCGCTCGATCGCGTCCAGCTCAGCGGCCGTCGGCTCAAGCCAATCGGCGAACGCGGTAACAGCTTCCTGAACAGTGACGATGTGGTCCATTGGGTCGTGTTCTCCCTAGCAGGTGGAACGGCCCGAAGGCGGCCCCGGTGCTCGAACACCGGGGCCGCGCGCCGTTGGGGTGGGAAGCCGCGTGGAATCACGCGGTAGGGGTCGCCAGAACGGCGACCGGGTCAGCGGTGGCTGCGCTCGTGTGCGCGCCGATGCTCCTTGCAGGCGGGGCACTTGCGCTCACGGCCCGCCCCCTCGATGAGGTACTGGATGGTGCGGCCGCAGATGCCCGGGGTGGAGCCGATGACGAGCTGCGGGTGACACTCCGGACAGTGGAAGTGGAAGTCCTGGACCGGCATGGGTGATCTCCTCGGCACGTGAGACCGGGTCCGTCCCCGGCTCCCCTCAGCGCTGCTCGTACGAGACGAGCAGCGGAGGCAACCGGCCGCAGCCGCTGAGCTGCGGAAAGGTCGAAATGCGCTGTACCGCGCACGGGGCAGGACCCGTACGCGCCCGCCCGCTTGCTGCGGGGTGGGGCGGGATTCCCCAGGACCCATCGACCACCCGTATGCAGGCGGCTGGGTCCGCACGCTGTTGAGTTCTCAAGCAATCGGCGCTCCCTTCGTACTCACCCCCTCGGGCTTTCCTCCGGTGCACCTGTCCGGAGCAGCCCAAAATGGGCCCCTCCTGTCGCTCCGCTGAACTAGTTCTGCGGTGCGCTGTGACGATTAAGGCACGCTCCGGAGCGGGCGTCAATAGAACTAGTTCAGAAGCCCTGAAGTTCGTTCAGGCAGATGCGGAGCGATCCCGGCTATCCTTGTAGGACTAGTTCTGCAACACTGGGGCCGCGAGTCGCACACCAAGGGAGTCATGCGTGGAAGAGATCAAGGTCCCGAAGATCCAGCGGGTCGCCGCTGAGCTTCGGGCGAAGATCCTGGAAGGGGTGTATCCCCCAGGTTCTGCGCTGCCCAAGGTTCGGGAACTTCAGGAATCCGAAGGCGTCGCCTACCAGACCGCACGCGACGTGTACCGGGTGCTGGAAGACGAGGGCCTGATCATCTCTCGCAGGGGTGAAGGCACGTTCGTCTCTCCGATCCTCGGCAAGATCCACCGGGACGGGACTGGTCGCTACATCAAGTCGGCTCGGGAAGAAGCCGGGGCGCGAGGTGCGTTCGCGGCAGAGATTGCCAGGCTCGGGATGACGTCGAGCGCATCAACCGTCATCAGCCGGCAGCGGCCACCGAAGCGAGTTGCTCAGATCCTGGGCATCCACCACGCGGCTAAGGCACTCGTCAGGGCACGGGTCATGCGCGCTGATACCACCGTCGTTCAGGTGGCGACCTCGTACTTCCCTGGTGACGTGGCGTTCGATACGCAACTTGAGCAGCAGGACACCGGGGACGGCGGAAGCAAGTCTCGTCTTGCTGAGCTTGGGTACCAGCAGACCCGTATCCGGGAGTCCGTAGATGTACGGCCCCCGAGCAAGGAGGAGGCCGAGTCGCTCGGCGTCTCACCCGACAGGCTGGTCTACGAGATCACCCACGTCGGCCTGACCGAGAGCGGCAGGGCCGTGGAGGTCTGCGTCCACGTCATGCCCATCACCCTCTGGTCGCTCAGCTATGAGTGGCCTATTGACCAGCCCGCCGTCTGAGAGGAAAGACCGAAGTGAGCAGCAACAACGCCATCGTCCGTGACGCTACGGAGCGCTACCGCACGGCGCGTCGCGAGGCAGGCGAAAGCCGTGGCGCTTTCGAGACCGAGATCAAGCGACTCGGGGGGACTCCCCGAGTGGAAACCGTGATCCGTCGCGACACCGCGCCCTCTCACGTCGCCGAACTTCTCGACATCGCGGGCACCGATCAGACCGTGATCCGTGCCAGGCACATGTACGACGGTGACCGCCTGGTCCAGCTTGCCGACTCGTATGTCCCTGTCGATGTGGCAGAGGCGGCAAGCATCGAGAGCCCTGACCCGGGTCTTGGCGGCATCATCAGCCGGATGCGTGACGCGGGGTACGAGCAGACCGAAGCGATCGAGGAGATCACGCTGTACGCGGCGACCCCGGTCGAAGCAGAGGCGTTCGGGGTCGAGGTCGGCAGCAACCTGCTTCAGATCACGCACACCGGTTACACGAAGACCGGTCGTGCCGTCGAGGTCACTGTCCACCGGCCGAGCCCCGGTTGGGTTCTGCGCTACAGCCCGCCCATTAGCTGACGCCAGCGCATCGCGACGGCCCGCACCGAACGGTGCGGGCCGTCGCGATTCCCACCTGTGAGGATTCGGATGCTTGGCTACACGTAACCGTGTGACCCTCATCACGCCTGGCATAGGTTCGATCCTGTATAGATCCGGATGGCAAACGCCGCTTGCGAAAGATCAGCGAGTTGGGGATTTTTACGGAAAGAGATTCCGGGATTTTGCGCTAGCTAGGGCTAACTAGAGCCAGTTAGCGGGAACTAGCGGGAACTAGCGAGAAGTCGCGGAAACTGCGCGCTGCCAGCCGCTATCTATCGTGCGCGCAATGGCGATCATGGTGTCAGTTCGTCTCGGCTGGCTTCATCGTCACGCATCCATTAATGCGCAAGAGCAAAGTTGCTTTCCTGGTCAAAGGAATTGAAGAACGTCGTCCCTGCTCTTGGAGCCGAGTCAACGCCCCTATGCTTGGGGCCACTTCCTCTCAGAAGCCCCCCGAGTCGTTCGCCTCGGCGGGAGGCGAACTCCTGAGCTGCGCTCAGGATTCCCTACCGGGGCCGAAGGGAGGGGTGCAAGGTGACTGAGGAGTCTTCTCCGGACGGTCGCTGCGAACGCAGTGAACGCCGTCTGCCGTTCAGGCAGATGGTGATCGACTGGGTGCCAGTGATCGCCGTGGTCATCAAGGAAGTGGTGCAGTACTTCTGGCGTTGATCGGAAGTATGGCGAACCGGCCGGTGAGGTTGGGCGTAACAGAGCCCGACCGCGTGGAACTCGGCCGGGCTCATGTTGCACCGCCTCGGGTCTGGCGCTGGTTGCACAGCGTCAGGCCCTTCCTTGTCTCTTAAGACTTGCGGGTCCTTGCATCGTAAGGCATGGCATTGCATGGCAATGTTTTAGGTTGTGGTGTGGTCAAGCTGGGCGACGGAGCCTTCCTCGTTTTGCGGAGCCTGCATAAGTCACCCACCAGCGCGAACGAGTGCGCGTCGTGACATCAACGTCTGACATCAACAGTCACGTACACCGGTGCACGCTTGCGGACCGATGTAGCCCCGCCATCGTGGATCAGCGGCACTCGATGGCTGGTCGGCGGGATGCGTATCCGGGGTGCACGCGCCTACGGATCACGCACACCGGCTACACGAAGACCGGTCGCGCTGTTGAGGTCACTGTCCACCGCCCCGGGCCCGGTTGGGTACTGCGCTACAGCCCTCCCATCAGCTGATCCCCGTGCACATCGACGGTCCGCACCAACGGTGCGGGCCTGCAATCGCTTCGTAGCTCCCGCGCGAAGCGAACAGCATGTCACTTATGACGGCGACCCCGCGTCAGTCATCGCGGTATTGGAGGCCGCTCGATCCTGACTGGCCGAGATCGCCCCCCAATGAGCCCTTCTCCCGGTGATCAGGCTCCGGGCACGGGTATCTTTCCGGTCGTCTTCTTGTTGTCGGCCCGGCTGACCGTGCAGACAACCTTGTTGAAGCCGACTTCCCAGTCCTCCTTGCCGGCGCTCCACCCGTAGACGGTCCGTTCCGGACCCGGGGCCCAGGCCGACTCGAATTTGTTGCCGCACAGCTTGTTCGCGTTGGCGGTGGCCTTCTTGTAGCTCATTCCTCCGGGCGCCTGAACGGTCCCGATGACCTGGTCGGTGTGCGGTTCGGCGCAGTCGGTGAGCGGTGCGTAGTACCCCTCTTTCTCTTCCTTGTAGAGGAAGCAGTCGCCGATGCTCATCTGACCGACCCACAGGTTCTCGCCAACGTCGCGGAAGCGGCCCACTTCACCGCCTATCGCGGCATGCTGCCCGAGTACAAGACATGCCGTACCGCCATTGGCCGCGGCGAATCCGTCCTTCGTCGGTACGACGGCGTAGCTGGCCGCGTCCGGCAGCGCGCTGGCGATCGCCTCGCTCTGCTTCTCACAGCGCCGCGCGCCCTCCGCGCGGGCGTCGGCGAAGTCGGTGGCCGTGTCGACCGCCACGACCTGGCCGTCCGGCCAGTCCTCGGCGCAGTCCACGACCCCCAGGTTTGGCACCGACTTGAACGGCGTCCCCGACCACACCGCCTGTACACAGTCCCCGGCCTCCAGTGGCGCGGTGAGCCCCACGACATCGCCGTACGGATACACGGGCCCGCTGGGTGAGGTCGATCCCTCGCCTGTCGGCGACGCTGATGTCTTCGGCGGGGCGCCGGCTTCGGAGGAATCAACGCGGAAATACTGCCATGCGGGAAGGGCGGCCGCAAAAGCGACACAAGCCGCAGCGATTACACATGCGAATTGCCAGAAATAAGTGCGGCGATGTGATGCGGTTGACGGTCCAAATGATCCTTTCTTGACTGACTTGCTAACTTGTACGTTTATCTGGGGTCGCGCTGTTTTCTCGGTCCTCGTATGGCTTGTCGTGGGGTCAGAAAGCGATACGCCCAGGAAGGCTGCCAGTACGCGACGGCCAAGTGAATACTGGCTCTTTTGGCTGACACGTGGTCCTCGATAGCCAGCCCGCCTTAGTCCAAATAATGTAATGGCGCATCGACGTCCCAAAGAGAGGTCCGTCATTATTGAGCCCCCTCAGGGCTGGCCTCGCTGATCGTAGGGCTACTTGGATCAGTAGGGCCGGCCTGTGGTGTACCAGTCACTGCACTGTTTACGGCCGGTATCTGGCCGATCTGGTTCAGTAGAGCTGGCGCTGAGAGGCCTACGGCGACGGCTGCGTATGCACCGGTGATTTGGCCCTGCATCGCGAACAGTCCGGCAATAATCGCACCTAACGCGACATTGCCGAGCGCCATCATTAAATCTGGGAAGGGGTCGAAATAGTCGCGGAGGAGTGGCGGTTCCGGATTCTCGGTGGAGGGGCTCTTGCGGTAGTTGAGGCGCGCGGTTCGCCATGTCATGACCTGGCTGTAGGCATCCAAGAATCCGCGCAGTGATCCACCGGCAGCACCTAGTAAGATCAACAGCGGAGTTTCCACGACTGCTCCCCCTGGCTCTGCAGTCAGACGATCCTGCAGTAGCGTACGCTCCACGCCCCTCTCGTAGGCCAGGTTTGCGCAGAGTCAGTGCTCGGCAATCAAGCAGCGCCGAAGGGGCTTGTCTATGGCATGCGATTGCACTGGGTTGATCAGGATGGCACCTTCGCGCTTTCGTAACCCACGGGCGCCCCAGCCGGTGCGATCCGCGACTGGCTCCGTTGCCCGACATCAGTCGTTGACATCAACAGTTGCGCACATGGGCGCACGAACGGAGGCTTACTGTCGGGCTGAGGGGTGGTCCTCTGTGGTGCAGAGGCCTCTGCAAGTGGTTCGCCCATCGGTGCGCACCCGCCTACGGATCAGAAGGTTGCAGGTTCGAATCCTGCCGAGTGCACACAGGTGAGAGGCCCCGGAGAGATCCGGGGCCTCTTGCGTTTTCGGGGCGTACAGCAGCGAAGTACAGCAACGGGCTCGGGCGGAGCCCGTTGCTGGTCGGTCTGAGGGTCGTGCAGCCCTCCTACGGCCCGGCTACGTGAGCATCACTGCCACGATCACGGCAGTCACGGCCGCCGCGAGGGTCAATGCCGGTACTGCGGTCGGGTGCTCCTTGGCGACGTACGCCACGAAGGCCGCGCAGAGCAGGGTGATGATGAGCCGGTCGGTGGTCACTCACGTGCCTTTCGACGTGGGACCCGCCCGGACGCCTGGAAGCTGCGGGCGGGTCCCGTACCTGGGCCCGCCACGACATGCGGAAGGCCCCTAGTCCCTTCTCGTGGGACCAGAGGCCTTCCGCAGCGGCTGCTTCGACCTACCGGTCCCTAAAAAGGGAGAGGGGAGGTCTTTCGTGTGCAACGAGGCGATCGTCGGGGGGTTACGGCCTCCTGCTTTGTAGGTGCTGGTTTCCATCCCGTCGAGCGACAGATATATGGCGCGGCGTGCTGTCGCAGAGCACGTCCGGCAGCGGTGTCCCGCTGCTCAGCCAACACCGCCCATTGCTTGGGACAGCTTGCCCAGCGCCGCGCGCACCTCCTCCTCGCTCGCCTCTGCGTAGACCTCCATCGTCATGGCGATCTGTGAGTGACGAAGGATGCGCTGAGCGATCTTCGGGTGGACCTTTGATGACCACCAGGCGCGCGCGGGCCCGTCGGTCTGGGTCAGGCCGCCCGGTCGTCGTCGGCTTCTCTGTGCATACCGGTGCAGAGCGCCCAGACGATAAAGATGTTGATGGCAACCAGCGCCAGGGCCCACAGGGGGTAGTACGGCACCCATAGGAAGTTGGCCAAAGCGCCCAACCCGGCCACGAACACACCGAAGAAGCGCGCCCACAGCGCTCCGGTGAGCACGGCGCAACCCGCGAGGACGAGGACGATGCCCAGAATGAGGTGGACCCAGCCCCAGCCCGCCAGGCTGAACTCGAACATGTAGTGGCGAGTCACGAGGAACAGATCGTCCTCAGCGATGGCCGTGATTCCCTCGAAGATGGCCATCGCGCCACCGAAGATCATCAACGCTGCGGCGAAGACGGTGGTCCCGGATGTGGGCCCGTGCCAGGGACGCGGGTAGTCGTTGGCCGATCCGGGTCGGGGGGCGGCGCTGGCCATGTCGGCCTCCTTCGGTGGCGGGGCCATCCGGTCAGCCGAGCAGCCCGGAGTGGCTCGATCCCCGATCTCAGCGTGGCACGACAGCGCTCCGTCGGCATTCCGAGGCCGTGACCGCCAACCGCCCTGAGGGATCGGATGGCAGCCTCTATGGCCCTGGTTGGCCGATTTCCATAGAGCTATGGATCAGAAGGTTGCAGGTTCGAACCCTGCCGAGTGCACACAGGTGAGAGGCCCCGGACATTGCGTCCGGGGCCTCTTGCGTTTTCGGGGGTGTGGGGGTGGCGTGCGGGCTCAACTCCTGGGTCGTGGAGGGTCGATGGGTAGGGGTTGTTGGTGCACTTATGAGCGTATTGTCGCTAATGTGAGAGTTGCGGATATTCGGAGGTGATGCGTCAGGCGAAGCGCACTCTTCCTGCTCCCCGCAGCGACTGCGATGACGGCCGTGACGCTTCTGGCCGGGCCCGCCGCGGCGGGCAATGCGCACTTTGTCGGGACGCCGACGGCGACTCGGTCCGGGGGCACGCTCACGGTCAGCGGCAAGGAGGCCGGGCTGGGCAACGAGGCTCAGGTGCACGACGTTCTCAGTGCCGCCGCGCTGTGCATCAACGGCGGCGGGCACCACCCCAAGGCCGTCAACAAGGAGTCCGTCTCCACCGAGGGCACCTTCCCGGTGCAGAACGGCAAGGCTGATTTCACGCTCTCCGTGACGGCTTCGTTCTCGCCGTCGTGCAGCCCGCCGATGACGGTGGCGTTCACCGACATCAGCATCACTGATACGACCAACGGCATCACCGTCAACATCCCTGGCACCTTCTGAGGCAGGAGCCCCCTTCAGGCCCTCCCGCGATGGCATGCGGGAGGACCGTTGTGTGGTGGGGCTGCCCGATGGTCACGCAGGGGTGCGTTCCAGGATGTTCTTCAGGGTTGCCTCGTTCTTCGGCATCTCCTTGCGGGCGTACGGGCGGATGACCATCGGGACCAGGACCTTGCCCTTGCCGTGGGACTCGAAGTCGAGGTCGAGGGTCAGGCGTGAGCGGCTGCCGTCGCCGAGGGGTTCGATCGTGCCGTGCATCTTTCCCCTGACAGGGCCGTCGATGCCCTGCATGGTCCAGCTCCTGGGCGGGTCGAACTCCGTGACCTCCATGGTCGTCGGCATCTCGCGGCGCCCTACGCGCCGGGTCACCTCGACCCGTGAACCCACGCCGAGCGGTGCGTCGCCGACCTGGTGCGCGGAGATGGCGCTCTCCTGCCAGTCCGGCAGGTGGGAGGGGTCGATGGCATAGGCGTAGACGTCCTCGGGGCGCCGGTCTATGTCGATGCTTTCCTTGATCGCTGACATTTCGCCCCCTTTTCAGGGTTCCTATGCACATGGTCCCACCGACGGCCGCGGACGTCAGGTGCGAGGCGTCAGGCCGTGGGCGGCACCGTGGCGGCGGGGTCGGGGTCGGGGTCGGGGTCGGGGCAGCCCCCCACGTACGTCGCCATCAAGGTGCCCGCCCGGCTGAAGAAGTCGTTCAGGACGGCGACTTCGTCCGCGGAGTACTCCGCGAGGAGGCCGTTGAGACGGGCGTAGAAGGGCTCGTAGAGGGACCGGACCCGGGCGACGGCGGGGGGCTGTGCCGCGATGCGCACACGGCGGCGGTCCGTTGGGTCGGGGCGGCGCGAGACGTAGCCGGCGCGTTCGAGGCGGTTGACGATGCCCGTCACGGCGCCGGTTGTGACGTGGGCGCGCTGGGCGAGGTCGCCGGCCGTGAGCAGAGTGTCGCCCGCCTCCAGGATGTACCCGAAGCACGTGAGGTCGGTGACGCTCAGGTTCAGCTGCTGGGCCACCACCTGCTGGCCGATCATGCCCGTCGCGATCAGGTGGTCCATCGCCGTGAGCGCCTGAGCCGGTGTCGCGGGCGGACGCGGCTTGCCCTGCTGCATCGACATTCCCTTAGTAAGTGAGAGATTTTTGGGATAAACTTCTTACGTTGTGAGGGACTTTGTCGGTCCGGACCCTCACGTGTACTCCGTTGCCCGACCTGAGGGAGCCGGTACGTGAGCGCACATCTGCATGATGAAGGACATACCGTCGCCGGGTGGACCGGGTTCGTCCTCGCCATTACCGGGGTCACCGTGGTGGGCGCGGGCGTGTGTGCCGTGAGCCCCCTCTTATGGGGCAGTGGCGCGGGTCTGGTCCTGATCAGTGTGGTGGTCACCTGGGCACTGCATCTCGCCGGGTGGGGCAAGCCGCCCGGGCGCCGGCCCGTCGGGGAATGGGGATGGCGGGTGCGGGATTCCTCCGCTCGGAGCGGTCATCCCGGGTGCGTGGGGTGCCGGCTGGCGCGGCGGGGGCGGCCGATGGCGGCCGGTCGCGATGTCAGTGGCGGGCCGTACGCTCGCGAGTGATGGCACAGGTGTGGAGATGCTCGGGGCTGCGCTGGTCGGCGGACGGGCCCGTGCTGCGGTGGAGCGGTGGGCGGGGCAGTGCCCTGCCACGGGGAAAGCGGGTGGACTTTGGGGTGGTGGGGGATGCCGTACGGACGTGTGTGGGCGCCAGAGGGCATACGTGTCCCCTGACGGCGGCCGTGTCGGGGCGGAGTACGGGCGCCCGGTGCGAGGAGTGTGCGCGGCTGGACCGGGCGCACTCCGTGGCCGCCGACACCATCGCCGACGACCCGCGGCCGTACCACGTGTATCTCGCGTGGTTCGGGCCCGGAATGGTGAAGGTCGGGATCACCGCTGTCGAGCGGGGGTCCGCGCGGCTGCTGGAGCAGGGGGCCGTCTGCTTCAGCTGGCTCGGGCGGGGTCCGCTGATGGCCGCCCGGCGCACCGAGGAGCTGCTGCGGGCCGCGCTCAAGGTGCCCGACCGGATTCCGTACGCCGACAAGCGGGCGGTGCGGGCCGAGCTGCCGGGCGCCGGCGAACGGGTGGGCGAGGTCGCGGAGTTGCACGGGCGGGCCTCGCGGCTCGATGCGTGGCCCGAGTCGCTGGATCGGCTGCCGTTCCTGGGCGTCGACCACTTCGGGGTGTTCGGGCTGGAGGGGCTGCCGCCCGCTGAGGGGGTCGTACGCGAGCTGGTCGCGGGCGGCTCCGTGAGCGGGGAGCTGCTCGCCGCGGCCGGGCCCGATCTGCATCTGGCGACCGAGCGCGGCGTCGTCGTTCTCGATACGCGGTTGATGACCGGGTGGGAGCTGACCGGTGGGGGTGGTGGTGACGGTGGCGGATTCACCGTTCCTGTACGGGAGTTGAGAGGCGCCCGCCGGGACGCGTCCGTTCAGGACGGGTTGTTCTGAGGGGCTGGGCCCTTGGCGACAGGGTTGATGGTCAAGAGTTGGATCCCTTTGGGATCCCTTTTGGAAAGGGGCTGGACCATGGACGACGTCGAGGCCGATCGTGGGTGACATGAGCGATCAACCCGTTGCACCTGTCGTTGTTTCTCCCGTCTCCCCCGTCGCCTCTTCCGTCCTTTCCGTCGTCTCTCCTGTCGCCCCTGTCGCCCCTGTCGCCGCCCATGAACCCCCGTACTACGCCGTCGTCTTCACCTCCGTGCGGACCGAGGGGGACAACGGATACGGCGAGACCGCCGACCGTATGGGGGAGCTGGTCAAGGAGATCCCCGGGTTTCTCGGCGAGGACGCCGCCCGCACGCCCGGCGGGCTCGGGATCACCGTCGCGTACTTCCGGGACCTCGCCGCCATCGATGAGTGGAGGAACGACATGGGGCACCGCGCCGCCAAGAAGTACGGACGCGAGCACTGGTACGAGCGGTACAGCATCCACATCGCCAAGGTCGAGCACAGCCACGCTTTCGAGCGTGCCGATGACTGAGCCGACGCAGAGGGCGGAGGCGGACGAGGCGGCCGAGGCGGCTGAAGTCCGCCGGTTCTGGGAGCGGCTCGGGCTTCCCGGTCTCGTCGACGTCCACACGCACTTCATGCCCGAGCGCGTACTGCACAAGGTGTGGGAGTACTTCGACGCGCTGGGCCCGCTCACGGGCGGCGTCGAGTGGCCGATCACGTACCGGCGGGAAGAAGCCGAACGAGCCGCGCTGCTGCGGGAGTTCGGGGTGCGGGCCTTCACCGCCATGCTCTATCCGCACAAGGCCGGCATGGCGCAGTGGCTCAACTCCTGGGCCGTCGACTTCGCCCGCCGTACGCCCGACTGCCTGCACACGGCGACCCTCTTCCCCGAGCCGGGCGTCGAGGCGTATGTACGGGAGGCCGTCGAGGCGGGGGCGCGGGTCTTCAAGGCGCACGTACAGGTGGGCGCGTACGACCCGGGGGACCAACTCCTCGACTCCGCCTGGGGACTGCTCGCCGAGGCCGGCATCCCGGTGGTGATCCACTGCGGGTCGGGGCCCGCGCCCGGCAAGCACACCGGCCCCGAGCCCGTCGCCCGCGTGCTGGCCCGGCACCCCCGGCTGCGGCTCGTCGTCGCGCACCTGGGCATGCCCGAGTACGGCGACTTCCTGGCGCTCGCCGAGCGGTACAGCGAGGTGCGGCTCGACACGACGATGGCGTTCACCGACTTCAGTGAGCGGTTCGCGCCGTTCCCGCACGAGGAGCTGGCCCGGCTCGCCGACCTCGGCGACCGCGTCCTGCTGGGCACCGACTTCCCGAACATCCCGTATCCGTACGTCCACCAGCTGCACGTCCTGGAGCGGCTCGGGCTGGGCGACGACTGGCTCCGGGCGGTGTGCCACGACAACGGGGCGCGCCTCTTCACGCTCGCCGGGTGAGACAGGGAGGCCGCTGGTGACCTGAGCGGAGTGAGATCCTCCCAGGCGTTCCCTGAGAGGTACCTGTGAGTTTCTCAGGGAAATCACAGACAGTGGAAAGGGTGCTCTCAGGGGACCCCGACATGGTTTCCGCTATGACCACGACCTCGCCCCAGGGGCGCACCGAACTGCTGAGGCCGGACGGGAGCCCCGTCCGAGTGCTTGTGGTGGACGACGAGCTGTCGATCACCGAGCTGCTGTCCATGGCCCTTCGCTACGAAGGCTGGCAGATCCGCAGCGCGGGTGACGGGACCGGTGCGGTGCAGACCGCGCGCGAGTTCCGGCCCGACGCCGTGGTGCTCGACATGATGCTGCCCGACATGGACGGGCTGACGGTGCTCGGCCGTCTGCGGCGCGAGCTGCCCGAGGTTCCCGTGCTCTTCCTGACGGCCAAGGACGCCGTCGAGGACCGTATCGCCGGGCTCACCGCCGGTGGCGACGACTACGTCACCAAGCCGTTCAGCCTCGAAGAGGTCGTGGCCCGGCTGCGCGGGTTGATCCGCCGC
Source organism: Streptomyces sp. R21 (assembly GCF_041051975.1). Taxonomy (GTDB): domain Bacteria; phylum Actinomycetota; class Actinomycetes; order Streptomycetales; family Streptomycetaceae; genus Streptomyces. The sequence continues at coordinate 5,278,747 of NZ_CP163435.1, forward strand.
TCCGGTGCCGCCGACCGGCGCTCCGACTCCGTACTCGTCGTCGGGGACCTCACCCTCGACGAGGACAGCCATGAGGTCTCGCGCGGCGGGGAGAACATCCACCTCACCGCGACCGAGTTCGAGCTGCTGCGCTTCCTGATGCGCAACCCACGGCGCGTGCTCAGCAAGGCGCAGATCCTCGACCGCGTGTGGTCGTACGACTTCGGCGGCCAGGCCAACGTGGTCGAGCTGTACATCTCGTATCTGCGCCGGAAGATAGACGCCGGACGTGAGCCGATGATCCACACCCGGCGCGGTGCCGGTTATCTGATCAAGCCCGCCGCGTCATGAGCGGACGGCGACAGGCGCGTACGCAGAAGAGGCGAGCACGACAGCCGCGCACACTGCGGACGCGGCTCGTCGTCTCGGCGGTGACTCTCATCGCCGTAGTGTGTGCCGTGATCGGCACGGTGACGACCATCGCGCTCGGAGAGCACCTCAACGATCAGTTGAACGACAAGGTGCACGAGTCCGCCATGCGCGTGCTGGGCCCGCAGGACAACGGTGGCAAGGGTGCCCCGCCAGGGGCGCCGAACGGCAGTGCGATAGGAAACCTCACGCCGACGGCGAAGCTGGAGAACTTCGTCAGGAAGGGGGGCCCGTCGCAGGTCAAGAACATCGCCGCCTATGTGGAGAACGGCAAGGTCAGCAAGGGCGTCATCTCCCAGTTCTCGTCGACGGACACCGTGGACTTCAACATGAAGCCCAAGACTCTCAACGCGGCGCAGCGGGCGGCTCTCGACTCGGTGCCGAAGTCCGGCGTGCACACCGTGGACATCCCAGGTCTCGGTGAGTACCGGGTCGAGTACCAACAGTCCCGCGACGGCAGCGAGTCGTACTACGTCGGCCTGCCGACCGAAGAAGTCACCAACACCATCAACACCCTGATCCTCGTCGAGGTCAGCGTCACCGCCGCGGGTCTGGTCGCCGCCGGCATCGCCGGCTACGTCCTCGTCGGCATAGCCACCCGCCCCCTCCGCAAGGTCGCCGCCACCGCCACCCGCGTCTCCGAACTCCCCCTCCACACCGGCGAGGTCACCCTCAACGAGCGCGTCCCCGAGTCCGAGACCGACCCCCACACGGAGGTCGGGCAGGTCGGTGCGGCGCTCAACCGGATGCTCGACCACGTCCACGGGGCGCTGCACTCCCGCCAGCAGAGCGAGATGCGCGTACGGCAGTTCGTCGCGGACGCCAGTCATGAGCTGCGTACGCCGCTCGCGTCCATCCGCGGGTATGCCGAGCTGACCAGACGCGGAAGGGAAGAGACCGGGCCGGACACCAGACACGCCCTCGGGCGGATCGAGTCCGAGGCCGGGCGCATGACGGGGCTCGTCGAGGATCTGCTGCTGCTCGCGCGTCTCGACGCCGGGCGGCCTCTCCAGTACGAGCAGACCGACCTCGTACCGCTCGTCATCGACGCGGTGAGCGACGCGCGGGCGGCCGGGCGCGAGCACAACTGGCGGCTGGAGCTGCCGGACGAGCCCGCGCTCGTGTCGGCGGACGCCGCGCGGCTGCAGCAGGTGCTGGTCAACCTGTTCGCGAACGCGCGGACGCACACGCCGAGCGGTACAACGGTGACCGCGCGCGTGCAGCGGCGCGGAGCGTGGCTGTGCGTGGACGTCCAGGACGACGGCCAGGGCATCCCGGCCGACCTGCTCCCGCGCGTCTTCGAACGGTTCGCGCGCGGTGACTCCTCGCGTTCGCGGGCCTCCGGCTCGACCGGGCTCGGGCTCGCCATCGTGCAGGCCGTCGCGGCCGCGCACGGCGGCGCGGTGACCGTCGACAGCGTTCCCGGGCACACGGTGTTCACCGTGCATCTGCCGGCGCTTTCCCCGGCGACGCCCCGCCCGGCCCCCGAAACGAACTGGCAACCGCACTCACAGGTACAGCACAGCGCCACCACATGGGTGCAACAGGGCGTCTGACCAGAGTCGTTGTCATGCGAACCGACTCTTCTCCCGGCAACCTGCCGGCGCGGGAGCACCTCCCGGCCGGAAATGCCGGTACGCCTGTCCTGGACGTAGTGATCCCCGTCTACAACGAGGAGAAGGACCTCCAGCCGTGTGTCATGAGACTGCACGAGCACCTCGCGCGCACGTTCCCGTACGCCTTCCGCATCACCATCGCGGACAACGCGTCCACGGACACCACGCCCCAGGTGGCCGCGCGGCTGGAGTCGCAGATCCCGGAGGTGAAGTCCTTCCGGCTGGAGCAGAAGGGCCGCGGCCGGGCACTGCGCACCGTGTGGTCGGCCTCGGAGGCCCCGGTCCTCGCCTACATGGACGTGGACCTGTCCACCGACCTCAACGCGCTGCTGCCGCTGGTGGCGCCGCTGATCTCCGGCCACTCGGACCTCGCGATCGGCTCCCGGCTGGCCCGCTCCTCGCGGGTGGTGCGCGGCGCCAAGCGCGAGTTCATCAGCCGGACGTACAACCTCATCCTGCGCGGCTCGCTGCAGGCCCGCTTCTCCGACGCGCAGTGCGGCTTCAAGGCGATCCGCCGTGATGTCGCCCAGGTACTGCTGCCGCTGGTCGAGGACACCGGATGGTTCTTCGACACCGAGATGCTGGTCATCGCCGAGCGCGCGGGGCTGCGCATCCACGAGGTGCCGGTCGACTGGGTCGACGACCCGGACTCGACGGTGCACATCGTGAAGACCGCGACCGACGACCTCAAGGGGGTCTGGCGCGTGGGCCGTGCCCTCGCCACCGGCTCGCTGCCGCTCGACCGGATCGCCCGGCCCTTCGGGGACGACCCGCGCGACCGCGACCTGACCGACGTACCCAAGGGCCTGGCCCGCCAGCTCGTCGGCTTCTGCGTCGTCGGCGGCCTCTCCACCCTCTTCTACCTGCTGCTCTACAGCGGCTTTCGCAACTTCTCTGGTTCGCAGGTCGCCAACGCGCTCGCGCTTCTCGTGTCGGCTGTCGCCAACACCGCGGCCAACCGGCGCCTGACGTTCGGCGTACGCGGCCGGGGCGGGGCCATGCGGCACCAGGCGCAGGGCCTGGTCGTGTTCGGCATCGGACTCGCCCTCACCAGCGGCTCGCTCGCCGCGCTGAACGCGGCGACCTCCGACCCCGCGCACTCCACGGAACTGGCGGTGCTGATCGCCGCCAATCTCGCGGCGACCGTGCTGCGCTTCCTGCTCTTCAGGGCCTGGGTGTTCCCGGACCAGCGCGACGACGCCCCCTCGAACGCCTCGACCGTCGTCGCCTCCCACACCCCGTCCTCGCCCACCTGCTCCACGACTTCGGCGGCACCGCAGCAGCAGCGGCACGGGCAGCAGCCGCCGCTGCCGCAGCGCCCGACGGTGCCCCAACCTCCGTACGACACAACCCAGTTCCGCGTCGGTGAAGCCGCGGACCGCTCCTGGGGCGACGCGACCATGCAACTGCAGGCCGTGCGCCCGCACGATCACGACGATCGTGCCGATCACGATCCGAGGAACGCGCGATGACCACTCAGCCCGATACGAGTACGAGTTTCGACGGGGGCGTGAGTCCCTCCGGATCGAGTCCCTCCGGCTGGGGGCCGCCCGCCTCGACGGCCGTGCAGGAGCCCGTGGTTCCGCAGTCGCCGGCCGTGGCGCCCGACTCGGGTGAGCCCAAGCAGCCCTTCGCGCGCCGCTTGTGGCGCGGGCGCCCCGAGGACCCGCGCTGGGCGCGCCCCGCGTTCCTCGGGATGCTGCTCGCCACCGCGGCCTTGTACCTCTACAACCTGAGCGCCTCCGGGTACGCCAACTCCTTCTACTCGGCGGCCGTGCAGGCCGGCAGCAAGAGCTGGAAGGCCTTCTTCTTCGGCTCGCTCGACGCGGGCAACGCCATCACCGTCGACAAGCCCCCCGCCTCGCTCTGGCCGATGGAGCTGTCGGTGCGGATCTTCGGCCTCAACTCGTGGGCGGTCCTCGTCCCCGAGGTGCTGATGGGCGTGGCCACGGTCGCCGTCGTGTACGCGGCGCTGCGGCGCCGGTTCAGCCCGGCGGCAGGTCTGATCGCGGGCGCCGTGCTCGCGCTCACTCCCGTCGCCGCGCTGATGTTCCGCTTCAACAACCCGGACGCGATGCTCGCGCTGCTGATGGCCGTCACGGTCTACTGCGTGATCCGCGCCCTGGAGGACGGCCGCACGAAGTGGCTGGTCTGGGCGGGCGTCGCCGTCGGCTTCGCCTTCCTCGCGAAGACTCTTCAGGCCTTCCTGATCCTGCCGCCGCTCGCCGTGGTCTACGCGGTGTGCGCGCCGGTGAAGGTGCGGAAGCGGTTCGGCCAACTCGCCCTGTCCGCTGCGGCGATGGTCGTCGCGGGCGGCTGGTGGGTCGCGATCGTCGAGCTGTGGCCCGCGTCCTCGCGCCCGTACATCGGCGGCTCGCAGAACAACTCCTTCCTTGAACTGACCTTCGGCTACAACGGACTCGGCCGGATCAACGGCGACGAGACCGGCAGCGTCGGCGGTGGCGGCGGGGGCGGCGGCACCGGCCAGTGGGGCGAGACCGGCTGGAACCGGATGTTCAACTCCGAGATCGGCAGCCAGATCTCCTGGCTGCTGCCCGCCGCGCTGATCCTGCTCGTCGCGGGACTGATCCTCACCCGGAAGGCCAAGCGGACCGATCTGGCCCGTGGTTCGTTCCTCGCCTGGGGCGGCGCGCTGCTGATGACCATGGTCGTGTTCAGCTACATGGCCGGCATCTTCCACCAGTACTACACGGTGGCCCTGGCTCCTTACATCGCGGCGGTCGTCGGCATGGGCGCCACGATGCTGTGGGAGGAGCGGTCCAAGGTGTGGGCGTCGCTGACGCTCGCGGGCTCGGTCGTGGCGGCCGCGGCCTGGGGGTACGTCCTCCTCAACCGCACCCCCGACTACCTGCCCTGGCTGAAGTGGCTGGTGCTCATCGGCGGCCTGGCCGGCGCCCTCGGGCTGATCTTCGCGGCCAGGCTCGGGCGGCAACTCGCCCTCGCCGCAGTGGGGTTGAGCTTCGTGGCCTCGGTCGCGGGTCCGACGGCGTACACCCTGAGCACGGTGAACACCGGGCACACCGGGTCGATCGTGACGGCCGGCCCCTCCGGCGCGAGCATGATGGGCGGCCGGGGCGGCGGTCCTGGTGGCGGCGGGGGCTTCCCCGGCGGCGGCCAGAACCAGCAGGGCGGCGGCACGGGTCAGCAGGGTGGCGGCACCGGTCAGCAGGGTGGCGGCATGGGCCAGCCCCCGACCGGCGGCACCGGCGGCTTCCCCGGAGGCGGCCAGAACCAGCAGCAGAACGGGACCGGGAACGGCAACACCCAGGGCCGGAACCAGCAGGGCGGCGGCATGGGCGACGGCGGCATGGGCGGTGGCGTCGGCGGCCTGCTCAACGGCGCGAGCGTCAGTTCCGAGGCCAAGGCGCTGCTGGAGAAGAACGCCGGAGACTACACCTGGGCCGCTGCGGCCATCGGCGCCCAGAACGCCGCGAGTTACCAGCTCTCCACCGGCGACCCGGTGATGTCCATCGGCGGCTTCAACGGCACCGACCCGTCCCCGACGCTGGCCCAGTTCAAGCAGTACGTGACGGACGGCAGGATCCACTACTTCATCTCCAGCGGCTCCGGCGGCGGGATGGGTGGGGGCAGCAGCTCCGGCACCTCCTCCCAGATCACCTCGTGGGTCGAGGCCAACTTCAAGAAGGTCACGGTCGGTTCGGCCACGTTCTACGACCTCACGCAGAAGTCGAGCAGCAGCTGACGGAAAACGTGTTGTACACCGTATAGCAGCCAGCTATACGGTGTACGGCATGTCTACGTCCCCCCACGGCCACCCCCAGCGCTGGCCGATCCTCGGTGTCATCTGTCTCGCGCAGCTCACCGTGCTGCTCGACAACACCGTCCTGAACGTCGCGATCCCCTCGCTCACCCGGGAGCTGGGCGCGGCCACCTCCGACATCCAGTGGATGATCAACGCGTACTCGCTCGTGCAGTCGGGACTGCTGCTCAGCGCAGGCAGCGCGGCCGACCGCTACGGCCGCAAGAAGATGCTGATCGCGGGGCTGGTGCTGTTCGGTGCCGGTTCACTGGTCGCCGGACTCGCCGACTCCACCGGGCAGTTGATCGCCGCCCGGGCCGGTATGGGGGTCGGCGGGGCGCTGCTGCTCACCACGACACTCGCCGTGGCCATGCAGATCTTCCCGGCCGAGGAGATTCCCAGGGCCATCGGCATCTGGAGCGCCGTCAACGCCCTCGGCTTCGCCGCCGGACCACTGCTCGGCGGGTTCATGCTCGGCCACTTCTGGTGGGGTGCGATCTTCCTGGTCAACCTGCCGGTCGCGGCGCTGGGGCTGGCCGCGGTCGTGGCGCTCGTCCCCGAGTCGAAGAGCCCGAGCGGCGATCGCCCGGACCTCCTCGGCGCGCTGCTCTCCACCATCGGCATGACCTCGCTCGTCTACGCGATCATCTCCGGGCCCGAGCACGGCTGGACGTCGGCGCGGGTGCTGGGCACGGCCGCGGTGGCGGTCGCGGTGCTGTCCGGGTTCGCGTACTGGGAGAGCCGGATTCCGTATCCGATGCTCGACCTGCACTTCTTCAGGGACCGCCGCTTCACGGGCGCCGTCGCCGGGGCGGTCCTGATCACCTTCGGGATGGGCGGCGCACTGTTCCTGCTCACCCAGCACCTCCAATTCGTCCTGGGATACGGGCCGTTGGAGGCCGGACTGCGGACGGCGCCGCTCGCCCTCGCGGTCGTCGCGCTGAACTTCTCGGGCCTCTCCGCGAAGTGGACGACGAAGCTCGGCACGCCGGCGTCCATCGTGCTCGGCATGGCGCTGATGTCGGGCGGCCTGGTGTCGATCGCGACGCTCGCGCAGCATGGATACGGCGGCACGCTGCTCGGGCTCCTGCTCATCGGCGCCGGCTGCGCGCTCGCCAACCCCGCCATGGCGCACGCCATCATGAGCGCCATCCCGCCCGCCAAGGCGGGCGTCGGCGCGGGCATCAACGGCACCCTCGCCGAGTTCGGCAACGGGCTGGGGGTCGCGGTGCTCGGTGCGGTCCTCAACTCCCGCTTCGCGGCGCTGATTCCGGTGGCCGCGGCCTCCCTGCCGGCCGCGCTCGACTCCGCGGACTCGGCGAGCGAACGCGACCGGATCACCGACGCGTTCTCGTCGGGGCTGGAGACCAGCCAGCTGGTGGGGGCGGTGGCGGTTCTTCTCGGCGGACTGGTCGCCGCCGAGTTGCTGCGGCGGGCTGAGCGGGCAGACTCCGCGGTGGCGGTTTCCGCGTGACCCCCGCTTAGCATCATGGGGGGCGGACCGGGGAGTTCCGGCAGCGCCGCAGTCCCTGTTCGAGGAAGGTGCGCCATGGTGAGGGCAGCCGACCGGGCCAAGCGTCCGGCGCGGACCAGTGTCTGGCTGGAGGGCAAGGCCCCGCGGGGTGGCGCGGGCCGGGGTGGCGGGCAGCCGTCGGGGCTCGACCGGGACCGGATCACCGAGGTCACGGTGCGGCTGCTGGACGCGGAGGGGCTGGCGAAGTTCTCCATGCGCCGGCTGGCCGCCGAGCTGAACGTCACCGCGATGTCCGTGTACTGGTACGTCGACACGAAGGACGACCTGCTGGAGCTGGCTCTCGACTCGGCGTTCGGGGAGTTGGAGTTGCCAGGGGTGGGGTCAGCGGAGGGGTCCACGGACGACTGGCGCGACCAACTGCGCACGCTGGCCGTCGGCTACCGCGCGCTGCTGGTCCGCCACCCCTGGGTGTCGCCGCTCATCGGGACCTTCCTCAACATCGGGCCGCACTCCATGGCCTTCTCGCTGTGCGTACAGCAGCTCATCCGCAGTACGGGGCTGCCCCCGCACGGGCAGATGGGCGCGATGTCGGCGGTCTTCCAGTTCGTGTACGGCTTCGGCACGATCGAGGGCCACTTCGTGCAGCGCTGCGCATCCGCGGGGATGACCCAGGACGACTACTTCCACCAGGCGATGAGCACGATCCGCGAGGAACCGCAGTTCGCGGCGCACTACGACGCAGCCGCGTACCTGATGGAGGCACGCGGCGGCGACACCGTGGAGGAGATGCGGGAGCGCGACTTCACGTTCGCGCTGGACATGCTGATCGTGGGGATCGAGACGATGGTTCAGCGCGGCTGAGGTGCGACCCGGTCGGGGTCAGGCCAAGCGCGCCGGGAAGCCGCCGGTGGCCAGCGGGCCCCAGCGGGTCGGGGTGACCCGGATGATCGACTTGCCCTGCTTCAGCATGGCCTCGCGGTACTCGTCCCAGTCGGGGTGCTCGCCCGCGATGTTGCGGTAGTACTCGACGAGGGGCTCGACGGAGTCGGGGGAGTCGATGACCTCGGCGGTGCCGTCGATCTGGACCCAGGGGCCGTTCCACTCGTCGCTGAGGATGATCAGGGAGACCCGCTCGTCCCGTTTGGCATTACGGGTCTTCGCGCGCTCGGGGTAGGTCGAGACGACGATACGCCCGGCGTCGTCGACTCCGCAGGTCAGCGGCGAGCCCTGCGGCCCGCCGTCCCCGCGCCGGGTGAGCAGGATCGCGCGGTGCCGGGGCCGGACGAAGTCCAGGAGCTCGTCGAGGGAGACAGAGGTGTTCGTCGCGATGTTCGGTGCCATACCCGCAGCCTATGACCGCACGGCCTCCGCCACGTTGCCGTAGACCGGAACGTCCCGTCGCAGTCCGGTCAGTTCGAGCACCCGCTGCACCATTCCGTCCGGATCCGCCGCCACCCGCAGCTCGGCCGGGTGCCGCAGCCGGCGGCGTACGCCGTCCACGAGGTGGACGCCCTGGGAGTCGATGAATTCGGTGCGGGTGAGATCCAGGACGAGCACCCGCAGCCGGTCCGCCCGGTGCTCCACGATGTTCATGGTGTGGACGAGGAGACCGCCGGCGTTGGAGACATCGATTTCCGCGGGCAGCGGGAGGAGCAGGGTGCGACCCGTCAGGTCGCCGGGGTTTGTGGTCACAGAACTCACCTGACAGACATTCGTCCGGATTGCAGTGAGGCCGCTTCCTGACCCGCGGCCTCATTTCACCACGCCCGGGCGGGAGTTCGTCGGCTGTTCGGCCGAGCGGCACGAGGGTCCATCGGAGCAGCTAAAGTGCTGTTCGTCCTGTGCTCGCAGTCAGGAATGTGCTGCGGAGCTCTCCTGCGCATGGCCGTTTGGCCGTGCATGCCGAAGAGGTTCGTGGTGGCTGCGTTCGACTTTTCTGAATTGCCCCGTTATGCGGTGGATTTTGAGCTGGCCGAAGCTCTGTCCGTCGCGGCTCAGCAGTTGCACGAGACATCCACCTCTCAGCACACCCTGCGCACCGCGGTCCGGCTTGCCGTGCACCTCCTCCCGGGCGCCGAGCACGCCGACATCTCCGTCCTCGAACGCGAGACCCGTCGCCGTACCCTCGCCTGGACCGACGAGCTGGTCCGCACCGCCGCGGCCCTGAGCCCGGACGGTGACCAGCAGGGGCACTGGAGCGACCTGTGGACCACGCCCGTCGCCGCGATCGAGGACAGCGCCGCCGGTGACGGAGGGCGCGGGCGCTCGCTGTCCGGCCTCGGACTGCGCTCGGTGCTGTCGATGCGGCTGCGCGCCGACCGCAGGAAGCTCACCGTGCTCACGGTGTACGCGCGCGAGCCCGGCGCCTTCGACGAGTCCGCCACCCGGATCGGCAGGCTCTTCACCGCCCATGTCAGCATCGCGCTGGACTCGGTGACCGTACGCGAGCAGCTCACCGAGGCCATGCGCACCCGCGACCTGATCGGACAGGCCACCGGCATCCTCATGGAGCGCCTCGACATCGACGCGGCGGAGGCCTTCGACAGCCTCGTCCGCGCCTCCCAGCAGGAGAACGTGAAGCTCCGTGACATCGCCCGGCACATCGTCGCCGCCCGGGACGGACAGTGACCGTGAGCGGTACGGGCGCGCGGGCGGCAAACAGCCGCGACAGGCGGTGACAGGCGGTGACACGTGCAGGCCGGCGCAGGTGCACGCCGTCGGGTGAGCAGGCCGTCGTACCGTCGAGGAGTGAGCGGGAGGCGAGGGGATACCCGTACCCCTATGCACACCTCAGCCGATTCGCCGGAGGCCCCGCGTGCCACCGCCCGGGAACCCGAGGCGCTGCACCAGGCGCTGGCGCACACCGGGGGCCTCGACACCCTGCTGCGCGACCTCACCGAGCGCGCCGTGCTCGCCGTGCGGGGCGCGGCCGCCTGCAGCATCACCGTGCGCCGCGACGACCGGCTGCTGACCCTGGCGGGCAGTTCCGGAATGCCCAGCGGGCTCGACCAGCGGCAGTACGAGAACGGCAGCGGCCCGTGCGTGGACGCGGCCGGGGACGACACGGAGAAGCACACCCCCGATCTGAAGGACGAGGACCGCTGGCCGTCGTACACCGACTACGCGCTGGCCGCCGGTGTCCGCTCGGTGCTCGCCGTCCCGCTCGACGTCGACGGCGAGAGCGATGCCGCGCTCAATCTGTACGCCGTCACCGAGCACGCCTTCCACGACCGGCGCGAGACCGCACGCGCGTTCGCGGCGACGGCCTCGGAGGCGATCAACACCGCCCTGCGCATCGAGCGCGAGCGGACCTCGGCCTCCGACGTGCGGACGGCGCTGCTCTCGCGCAGCGTCATCGACCAGGCGGTCGGCATCCTCATGGGCCAGGAGCGGTGCTCCGCGCAGGCGGCACTCGACTCGTTGCGCCGCGCCTCGCAGAACTCGAACGTCAAACTCCGCGACCTGTGCTCGGATCTGGTGAACCGGGTGGGTGGCGAGGGCGCGGCGGGCTCGGCCGACCGCTCGGGCAACACGGTCGGCAGGGTCAACGGGCATCGACTGGAAGGGCGTTCACGCCGCAGGGAGTGAATCCCCCTGCACCGCCTGGATGTCCAGCTCCACCTTGAGCGTGGCGCCGATGGCGGCGATACCCGCCTGGACGACCTGGTTGTAGTTCATCGCGAAGTCCTCGCGGTGGAGTTCGGTCGTCGCGCGGAAGGCGGCGCGGGTGCCGCCCCAGGGGTCGGATCCGGTGCCGAGGTAGGCGAGGTCGAGGTCGACCGGCCGTACGACACCGTGCAGGGTCAGTTCGCCGTGCACGGTCCAGCGGTCGGAGCCGGCCGGCGTCAGGCCGCTGGAGCGGTAGGTGATCTCCGGGTACGTCTCCACGTCCAGGAAGTCGGGCGACTTCAGGTGGCCGTCGCGCATGCCGTTGCCCGTGTCGATGGAGGCCGCCGAAATCACCGCCGCCACACGGGACTTGGCCACCTCGTCGGGGGCGATCTCGATCCGCCCCGAGAAGTCGGTGAACCGGCCGTGCACGCTGGAGATGCCCAGGTGCTGGGCGACCGCGCCCACGGAGGAGTGCGCCGGGTCGATGGTCCAGGGGCCGGGCGGCGGCAGTTCGGCGCCGCCCCGGCGGGCCAGCGTCACGGTGCCGATCTCGGCGCGGCCGCTCGCCGTGACGATCGCGCTCGACGCGGTGGGCGCGTAGCCGACCGCGGTGACGATCACGGTGTAGGCACCGGGCGCCAGCGCGATCGTGTCGTGCACGACGCCCTCGGTGTCCGCCTCGGCCCGCACCACCTGCGCGCCCGTCATGTCGGTCACCGTGACGACCGCGTGCGACACGGCCCATCCGTCCCGGGTACGAATCCGTGCGGTCAGTCCCATCCCGTTTTCTCCCTGCAAAGCATCAAAAACTGGTCGTGAAAGGGCACAAAGAAACCGGCCCGTGGGGGACGCACCTCCGCTCAGAGTGCGCGTCCCCACGGGCCGGGGGCCGAACTACTCGCCGGGGTGGGCGAGTTCGATGTCGTGGCCGTCGACTCCGCCGCCGTTCACGGTCAGGGCCGTGGCCACCGGCGGGTAGCCCGTCGCGATGACGGTGTACTCGCCGCTGTCCAGGTCGGTGAAGGCGTATGCGCCGTCCTCGCCCGTCCGGGCGGTGCCGACCACGTTGCCGGCCGCGTCGACCAGCGTGACCCGCGCATCGCCGAGCGGCCCGCCGGGCGCCCGTACGACACCCTGCAACTGCGCGCCCGCGCTGAGTTCGACCTCGACCCGGGTGACCCCGGTGCCGCCGACCTCGACGGGGAGGGCGACCGGGCGGTGCCCGGCGGCGTTCACCGCGACGGTCACGGCACCGGGGACCAGCTCGGCGAAGGCGAACTCGCCCTGCTCGCCGGTGGTTCCGGTGGCCAGTACGTCACCGCGCACATCGGTCACGATGACCATGGCGTCCTTGACCGGGGTCCCGCTCTCGGTGGCCCGGACGAGCCCGCTGAGGCCGCTGGTGCCGCTCAGCAGGATGTCGTACGAGACCGGCTCGTCGCCCACGACGATCGTCGAGGCCTGCGGCTGGAAGCCGTCGGCGGAGGCGATCAGGACGTACGACCCGGTGCCCGGCGCGTCCACCGCGTAGCCGCCGTCGGCCTGCGCGACCGACCGGCCCAACTGCCGTCCCGCGAGCGAGATCAGCGTGACCGCGGCCTGCGGCACGGGCGCGCTCTCGGCGCCGCGGACATGCCCGCGGACCGGGATGCCGCCGGACTGCGGGGCGGCCTCGTGGGTGAGGGTGGCGACGGCCGCGAGCCGCTGCGTGCCATCGGCGCCGGAATCCGTGGTGGCGGTGGAGGCGGCGATGGCGGGGGCCGGGCTCGGAGCCTCGTGCGCTGCCTCTTCCGCTACGGCTGCCGCGGCGGGAGTTCCGGCGGTCCCGGCGGCCTTCGCCTCCGCGGCCTGCGCCAGACCGCCCGACGTGCGCAGCGGGACCTCCTTGATGAAGAGCGTGACGAGGAAGGCGAGCAGCGCCAGCACCGAGGCGATCAGGAAGACGTCCGCGATGCCGTGGCCGTACGCGCTCTCCATCACGGTGCGCAGCGGCGCGGGCAGCTTGTCCATGTCCGGGATGCTGCCGGAGTCGGAACCCGAGCCCAGGGACGCGTACTTCGGACCGAGGTCGCTCAGGCCGTCCTTGACGTAGTCGGTGATCCGGCTGGCCATGACCGCACCGAGCGCGGAGACGCCGATCGCGCCACCGAGGGAACGGAAGAACGTCACCGTGGAGCTGGCCGAGCCGAGGTCCTCCGGGGCCACCTGGTTCTGCGTGGACAGCACCAGGTTCTGCATCATCATGCCGATGCCGAGACCCATGACGGCCATGAAGATGGCCATCTTCCAGTAGTCCGTGTCGTACCGGATGGTGCCCAGCAGACCCAGACCGGCCGTCAGCAGGATGCCGCCGCAGACCAGCCAGGCCTTCCACTTGCCGGTCTTGGTGATGATCTGGCCGGAGACCGTGGACGAGACGAACAGTCCGCCGATCATCGGGATGGTCATCACGCCGGACATGGTCGGCGACTTGTCGCGGGCCAGCTGGAAGTACTGGCTGAAGAAGACCGTGCCGGTGAACATCGCGACACCCACGAAGAGCGAGGCGATCGACGACAGGGTGATGGTGCGGTTGCGGAACAGCCGCAGCGGGATGATCGGCTCGCTGGCCTTGGACTCGACGAGGACGAAGAGCAGACCGAGCAGGATCGAGCCGCCGACCATGGCGTACGTCTGCCAGGAGATCCAGTCGTACTTGTCGCCGGCGAAGGTGACCCAGATCAGCAGCAGCGAGACCGCGGCGGAGATGAAGAGCGCGCCGCCCCAGTCGACCTTCACGTCCCGCTTCACGACGGGCAGGTGCAGGGTCTTCTGCAGCACGATCAGCGCGATGATCGCGAACGGCACACCGACGTAGAAGCACCAGCGCCAGCCGAGCCACGAGGTGTCGGTGATGACACCGCCGAGCAGCGGGCCGCCGACGGTCGCGACCGCGAACGTCGCGCCGAGGTAGCCGGAGTAGCGCCCGCGCTCACGCGGGGAGATCATCGCGGCCATGACGATCTGCGCCAGGGCGGACAGGCCACCGACGCCGACGCCCTGGACGACACGGACGGTGATCAGCATGGCGGGGTTCTGCGAGAGACCCGCGACGATCGAGCCCGTCACATAGATGATCAGCGCTATCTGGACGAGCGCCTTCTTGCTGTACAGGTCGGCGAGCTTGCCCCACAGGGGCGTGGTCGCGGTCATGGCCAGCAGCGAGGCCGTCACGACCCAGGTGTAGGCGGACTGACCGCCTCCCAGGTCGCCGATGATCTCGGGCAGGGCGTTCGTCACGATCGTCGACGAGAGGATCGCGACGAACATGCCGAGCAGCAGGCCCGAGAGGGCCTCCATGATCTGCCGGTGCGTCATCGGAGCGCCGTCGGCGCCTCCGTGCTTGGCGTGAGAGCCCCGCACACCGGCTGGTGTGGTCGTTGCCATGGGCTTCCTTTTCTTACGTGTTCGATGCGGGTGTACGGGTGGTCAGTTCTGTCGCATAAGGGTGCGGGTTCGCATGCGAGGGCCGCTGGGGTACGGCACGACAGTCGCCGAAGCTCTCCCGGAGCCGGGCCATGAGCTGGATGAGCAGCCCGACCTCGTCGTCCGACCAGTCGCTCAGGCGGTCGGCCAGCAGCTGTGAGGTGCGCCGGGACAGCTCGTCGAGCTGCGCGCGCCCCGCCGCCGTGAGACGCAGGATCCGCGAGCGCTTGTCGGCGGGATCGGGGGACCGTTCGATCCAGCCCCGGTCCGCGACATGCGCCACATGCCTGCTGGTCACCGACATGTCCACGGAGAGCAGCTCGGCGAGCCTGCTCATCCGCATGTCCCCGTACCGGCCGAGCAGCGTCAGTACGGCTGCCGACCCGGCAGGGCAGTCGTGCGGCAGGATCCGCCCCAGGTCCCTCTTCACGGCACCGATGGCGCTGAGCTGACGAGCCAACTCCTCGTACTGCGCCTGCTCGGCCATCACACCTCCCGCATTCGTTGCTTAGGGCAACCATAAGAACTATTGGTTGCTGCAGGCAAACTAATCTGACCCCGCCCTGCTAAAAACTTGGCAAAGGCAAGCATTAGCAAACCTAAACTTGCAGGTGGGGGTACCCAAGGGCTTCAGCTTGTCCTGGCTGCGCTTCTGCGGTGAGGGGGAGGCCATTCCAGCCCGTCCGGCGTTTGAGGACGAGGCCGTCCAGGCCGATCCGGGGGTCTGGGGGCAGAGCCCCCAGGGGCCGCGAACACCCCGGGTGCCAAAAAACCGACCCGAACAACAACCCCGGCACTAGGGCAGCCCCCACGCATTCGCTAGGGTCCTGCCCCATGGCAAACACCCAGGGCCCCGAGGGCAACTACGACCCCGCGGGCAGCACCCAGATGTTCCGTGCCTTCGTCGACGAGGGCCCCCAGGGCCGACAGCAGCAGGCCGCACCCGCCGCCCCGGCGGGCCCCCGGGTCGGTCTCATCATCGGCGTGGTCGTCGCCGTGGCGATCGTCGCCGCGGTGGCCTGGCTCGCGCTGAAGTAACCCGGAGACCGGACAGCCGGGCCGAAGCGGCCCGGCACCAGGTCACTTCCACCGGACGGACACGTCCCGCGTCTCGATGTGCATGCCCAGCGGCACGCGCCAGTCGTCGACGCACACCGTCCAGGTCTTCTCCTTCTTCGCGCCGGCGGCGATCGGCGCGGGAAGGCTCGCGGTCGACTCGATCGTCGCCCAGTCGATGCCGAGCGCGCCGATGATGTGCGTTGCGAAGGTCACCGTGCCCGAACGCACCGCGGTACCACCGGTGTTGCGGAAGGCGACGGTCACCTTCTCGCACCAGCGCCGGTCGGTGGCCGCTCGCCGGGGCTCGCCCACGCTCAGCACGGCGGGCTCGGCGGGAGCTGTGGTCGCAGGCGCGGTGGATGTACCGGAGCCGCCGGAACCCCCGCTCGTACGCCCGGAGTTACCGCTGCCGGGTGTGGACGAGGGCGAGGCCGAGGCCGTAGCCGTACGACCGCTCGTGCTCGTGCTCGCGCCGCTGCCGCCATCGGAGTCGGACCCGGACTCGGATCCGGAACGGGACGGCGCCCCAGAAGCGCCCCCTCCCGGACTGTCCGAACTGGCCGAACCAGACGGACCGTCCGAACTGGTCGAACCATCCGGACCGGCCGCCCGCGCACCCTCCCGGAGCGGCACCAACGACACATCCCCCGAGGGAGCCGTCAACGCCCGAGGCGACCCTCCGGCGGCCCCCACGGCGACGTACCCCCCGCCCCCCGCGCCACTCCCGCACGCGGCCAGCAACGCACCCGCACAGACGACAGTCGCCGAGGCGGCCACAAGGGCACCTCGGCGACCACGAATCAACTCTCGACGCATCGCGCCAGTGTGGCTGACGGTCCGTCAATTATGAAGGTGTGAGGCGGAGTCGGGTCGGAGCGGTCAGTCGGAGATGAGGCCTTCCCGAAGCTGGGACAGCGTGCGGGTGAGGAGCCGGGAGACATGCATCTGGGAGATGCCGACCTGCTCGCCGATCTGCGACTGCGTCATGTTCGCGAAGAAGCGCAGCATGATGATCTGGCGCTCGCGCGGCGCGAGTTTGGCGAGCAGCGGCTTGAGGGACTCGCGGTACTCGACGCCCTCCAGGGCGGTGTCCTCGTACCCCAGACGGTCCGCCAGCGACCCCTCGCCGCCGTCGTCCTCGGGGGCGGGCGAGTCCAGGGACGAGGCCGTGTACGCGTTGCCGACGGCCAGGCCGTCGACCACGTCCTCCTCCGACACACCGAGCACGGTGGCGAGTTCGGCGACGGTCGGGGAGCGGTCGAGCTTCTGCGAGAGCTCGTCGCTGGCCTTGGTGAGGGCGAGCCGCAGCTCCTGGAGCCTGCGCGGCACCCGCACCGACCACGACGTGTCGCGGAAGAAGCGCTTGATCTCACCGACGACCGTCGGCATCGCGAACGTCGGGAACTCGACGCCGCGTTCGCAGTCGAAGCGGTCGATCGCCTTGATCAGGCCGATCGTGCCGACCTGGACGATGTCCTCCATCGGCTCGTTGCGGCTGCGGAAGCGGGCTGCCGCGTAGCGCACGAGCGGGAGGTTGAGCTCGATGAGGGTGTCCCGGACGTAGTTGCGCTCGGGGCTGTTCTCGTCCAGCGCGGCGAGCCGCAGGAACAGGGAGCGGGACAGGGTGCGGGTGTCGATGGCTTCCGAGGTCCTCAGAGCCGGTACTTCCGCGGCCGGGAGGGTCGGGGCCTCCACCGCCTCGGGGGCCGGGACGTCGTGAAGCGCGTCGGGCGCCGGTTCGCTCTTCGTGAGCGTGAGCACCTTCGAGCTGCCCTGGTCTGCGGACATGCCACCCCCTTTGGGTCGCGGACGGTAGCGGCGGACGCTCCCGTCGGAGGAACGCAGCCTCCACCTGAATACCGGAGGCGAGGCCACGGCAAACGCGCTTCCGGCAGAATGTCACATGTCGGCAACACGCTGTAGTGACATGTCGACATGAAGAGGGTGAATAGGCCCTGGAAAAAGGGGGTCTGACGCTTTTTCAGCTCAGAAATGTCGGAAAGAAGCTCTCCGGGCGATTCAGTCTCGCCGGTTACGCCTCGATCCTGTTTGCGGATCGAAGACGCGCGAAGCTACGGGCGAGCAGCCTTGACACATGCATCTGGGAGACACCCAGTTCGGCACTGATCTGCGACTGCGTCAGATTGCTGTAGTAGCGCAGCAGGAGGATCCGCTGTTCGCGCTCGGGCAGTTGTACGAGTAGATGCCGTACGAGGTCACGGTGTTCGACCCCGTCGAGGGCCGGGTCCTCGTAGCCGAGCCGGTCGAGGAGCCCCGGCAGACCGTCGCCCTCCTGGGCCGCTTCGAGCGAGGTCGCGTGGTACGAGCGCCCCGCCTCGATGCAGGACAGCACGTCCTCCTCGGCGATCCGCAGCCGCTCGGCGATCTCGGCGGTCGTGGGCGAGCGCCCGAAGGCCGTGGTGAGGTCCTCAGTCGCGCTGTTCACCTGCACCCACAGCTCGTGCAGCCGGCGCGGGACGTGCACCGTGCGGACGTTGTCGCGGAAGTACCGCTTGATCTCGCCGACGACGGTCGGCATCGCGAAGGTCGGGAACTGCACGCCCCGGTCGGGGTCGAACCGGTCGATCGCGTTGATCAGCCCGATGGTGCCGACCTGGACCACGTCCTCCATCGGCTCGTTGCGGGAGCGGAAGCGGGCTGCCGCGTAGCGCACGAGCGGGAGGTTCGCCTCGATGAGCGCCCCGCGCACCCGGTTGTGCTCCGGCGTACCCGGCGTCAGCTCCTTGAGCTGACCGAAGAGCACCTGAGTGAGGGCCCGGGTGTCGGCACCGCGCCGCTTCTCGGGCGCCGGGGCGGGCGCCTGCGCCGGAGCCTGGGCCTGGGCCTGAAGCGGAGCCTGGGCCTGAAGCGGAGCCTGGGTCTGAAGCGGGGTCGGGCCCGGAGCCGGGGCCGGGGCCTGGGCCTGGGCTGGGGCGGTGGCTGCCGGGGCCTCTTCTTGGGGTGGCGCAGTACTGGCCGACACGGTCAACGCCACCTCTTCGTTCGTCAAACGATCCGTCAACGACCTGTCAACGTATCCGTCAACTCATCCGTCAAAAGCGGTCATAGCATCACAAGACATGTGCACTGTGTGCAAGCACCGCATAACACCGTGTTGAGGGGTGAGTTGGGGCGTATGACACAAAAGAGCCCCCGCCGGTTCCGGCAGGGGCTCTCGGATCGTTCTGGCGGGCCTTCGCTCAGAAGGGATAGTCGGCGATCACCCAGGTGGCGAACTCCCGCCACAGCGCGACGCCCGCCTGGTGTGCGGGGTGCTCCAAGTACCGCTTCAGTGCGTCGGTGTCGTCGACCGCGGAGTTGATCGCGAAGTCGTACGCGATGGGCCGGTCGGTGATGTTCCAGTCGCACTCCCAGAACCTCAGTTCGGGGATCGTGCCGCCGAGCGCACGGAACGCGGCGACTCCCTCGACGACGCGCGGGTCGTCGCGCTCGACGCCTTCGTTGAGCTTGAAGAGGACCAGATGGCGGATCACGGTGGCTCCCAGAGGTGCAGGTCAGCTCTTGCCGCCGTTGGCCACCCACGTCATGAAGTCGCCGATGGAGGACGCGGCACTCGAAATGCCCTCGAACCCTATCTGGACGTAGTCGGCGGCCTTGGCCGGGTCCGTGATGATCACGTAGAGCGCGAACACCACGACGACGAAGACGGCGATCTTCTTGGAATTCACCGCCACCGCGGCCTCCCCTGTGACTGCTGCGCCCCGTGGGCCCCGTGTTGACGGCGGCGAGTCTAACCCGGACATGTGTGCGGAGGGTTCCTCCGGAGGGACTGTGCACCACGTCCTCACCTCGTCCTTAAGGACCAACGACCCGATGATCGAGGCCTTTTGCCGCGCCGTACGAGCGGTTGCGGGACACAGGACGGATAGTGAGCCCGGCGGGACAGGCGCAGGGAATGCACGAAGGGCCCCGTCTTTCGACGAGGCCCTTCAGAAGCGGTAGCGGAGGGATTTGAACCCTCGGTGACTTGCGCCACACTCGCTTTCGAGGCGAGCTCCTTCGGCCGCTCGGACACGCTACCGAGAGAGACCTTACCCCAAGGTGGGCCGTGGTCCGAAATCCGTTTCGGGCCCGCTCCGGCCACCGGGAACGCGGTGCCCTCAGCGGTCCCGGAAGAAGTCCGTGAGCAGGCCGGCGCACTCGTCGGCGAGCACGCCCTCGATCACTTCCGGCCGGTGGTTGAGCCGGCGGTCGCGTACGACATCCCATACGGAACCGGTCGCGCCCGCCTTCTCGTCGCGCGCCCCGTAGACCACCCGGTCCACCCGGGACTGCACCAGAGCGCCCGCGCACATGACGCAGGGCTCCAGCGTGACGACGAGCGTGCAGCCGGACAGCCGCCACTCGCCGACCTGTTCGGCGGCGCGCCGGATCGCGAGGACCTCGGCGTGCGCCGTCGGATCGCCGGTGGCCTCGCGTTCGTTGTGTCCGGTCGCGAGCACCGTCGTACCGTCCGCGGACAGCACGACGGCGCCGACGGGAACATCCCCGCCCCCGACGGCCGACCGGGCCTCGTCGAGGGCGAGCCGCATCGCGGCCCGCCAGCGGTCGCGTACCGGATCTTCAGCGTGTGTCCGATCCGCCGGAACCACCGGATCTGCCGGATCCGGTGGCGGCGTCTCGTCAGTGGTGCTCACCCGGGGAACCTAGCGGACGGTCTCCAGGACCTCGGCGGCTCCCAGGGCTTCGGCGATCGTGTTGAGCGCGTCGCCTTCCACCAGGGCGAGCAGTTCCTTCTCGCTCACCCCGAGGTCGACGAGGATCTCGCGGTCCCCGACGGGGCTGTGCGACACGGCCTCGCCGGACGCCTCGTCCTCCTCGTCCTCTTCGACGTCGTCGGGCTCACCGTCCTCCGTGCCGTCCAGGTCGAGGGAGTCCAGGTCGGCGTCGTCGTCGCCCGGCTCCCGTCCTAGTAGTTCGTCCGTGAGCAGGATCTCGCCGTACGAGCTGCGGGCAGCCGCGGCGGCGTCCGAGATGTAGATGCGAGGGTCCTCCTCGCCATCCACGCGGACGACGCCGAACCAGGCGTCCTCCTGCTCGATGAGTACGAGCACCGTGTCCTCGTCCGAGGCTTCACGGGCCAGGTCGGTCAGATCCGACAGGCTCTCCACATCGTCGAGCTCTGTGTCGCTCGCTTCCCACCCGTCTTCGGTGCGCGCGAGCAGTGCGGCGAAGTACACCGTGACTCTCCCACTGGTCATAGGCGTGCCGGTTGGGGGTCCCCCCGGCGGAGGCTGTGGGCGGGGAGCGTTTCTCCGAGCCCCACCCACTCGGAATCGTGGCAGAAACAGAGCGTTCAGGGGACGTCTTCGGCCTGCTGTGTCTGCCTCTTTTGATCGCTGTCAGCGGATCGTACGCGGCTGTCGGCCGACGCACGCGTATACCCCGGCCCCTACGACGCCGAAGCGGGCGGGCGCGGCGGGCGCACGTTCCACCTGCGAAAGGCGTGCCTGCCCACCGGTGGAAGGCACGTCGGCCCACCTGCGGAAGGCGCGCACTCCTACCAACGGAAGGTGCGCATGCGCATGGCGTGGCGCAGCCGGGCGGCCTTGGCGCGCCTGGGCTGGACCCGGTCGCGCAGCTCGCGCGCCTCGGTCAGCTCGCGCAGGAACTGCGCCCGCCGCCTCCGGCGCTCGGCGTCGCTCTCCTGCGACTCCGGCTGCGCGGGCTCTCCGGGGGGCTTCCCGGCGGGCTCTCCAAGACGCCGCGGGTCTTCGAGACGCCGCACATCCCTTTGCGTTTCCCGCCGCGGGGACTTCGCGTTCCGCTCCGGCATAGGCACACCACCCCAGGTCCGTCCCTCCCACTTTCCCTCGGACGGGCGGTTTGATGCCAGCGCGAGGGTCCCCGGGGCACGGTTACTGTTATGGGCATGCGTCTCCACGTCGTCGACCACCCCCTGGTCGCCCATAAGCTCACCACGCTGCGCGACCGGCGCACCGA
Source organism: Streptomyces sp. R21 (assembly GCF_041051975.1). Lineage (GTDB taxonomy): Bacteria > Actinomycetota > Actinomycetes > Streptomycetales > Streptomycetaceae > Streptomyces. The sequence goes on from NZ_CP163435.1 coordinate 5,300,126, forward strand.
CTCCCCGACCTTCCGGCGGCTCGCCGACGAGCTGGTCACCCTGCTCGCGTACGAGGCCACCCGTGACGTGCGCACCGAGCAGGTCGACATCGTGACCCCGGTCGGCCCGACCACGGGCGTCAAGCTCTCCTACCCGCGCCCGCTGGTGGTGCCGATCCTGCGGGCCGGCCTCGGCATGCTCGACGGCATGGTGCGGCTGCTGCCGACCGCCGAGGTGGGCTTCATGGGCATGGTGCGCGACGAGGAGACGCTCCAGGCCTCCACGTACGCCACCCGTATGCCCGAGGACCTCTCGGGCCGCCAGGTCTACGTCCTCGACCCGATGCTGGCCACCGGCGGCACGCTCGTCGCGGCGATCCAGGAGCTGATCAAGCGCGGCGCGGACGACGTCACCGCCGTGGTGCTCCTCGCCGCCCCGGAGGGCGTCGAGATCATGGAGCGCGAGCTCGCGGGCACGCCGGTGACGGTCGTGACGGCCGCGGTCGACGAGCGCCTCAACGAGCACGGCTACATCGTGCCGGGCCTGGGCGACGCGGGGGACCGGCTGTACGGGGCTGCCGAATAACCCGTAGGGGCTAGCAGCTCTTCTTCGTGGTGGAGGGCGCCGGACGGGGCTTGGCCAGGACGGCCAGGGCCTTGTCGGCGTCCTCCTTCTTTGTCAGCGCCGAGTAGCCGGTGCCGATGATGAGGTCGACCTCGGAGGCCTTCTTGCGGCCGTCGGTCTTCAGCTCGGCGCCCGAGAGCTGGGTGTTCAGGACCGGGAGCGCCGCGCCGGAGGCCGTCTTCGCGCCGAGCAGTATCCCGGGGCCCTTGACCTTCTTGTCGTAGGCGTCCGCCGCGTTGCCCACGTCGCCGATGCGGAACCCGCGCTTCTTCAGCTCGTCCGCGGTCTCCTTCGCGAGCCCGCTGCGGGGCGTGGCGTTGAAGACGTTGACGGTGATCTGACCCGGCTTCGGCAGTGTCTTCGCCGCAGTGGTGGTGGCCGTGGCCGAGGGGCTGGTCTTCGCCGCGCAGTCCGCCTTCGGTCCTGCGGCCGAGGCCTTGTCGCCGCCGCCGGTGAAGACGTCGATGAGCTGCAGCGTGCCCCAGCCGATCAGTCCCAGTGCGGCCACGGACGCGATGACCGCGAACACGAGCCTGCGGCGCCCCCGTGGTCGGCGCATCCTCGGGTACTTGTCCCCCGTGATCCGGTACTGACCGCCCATGCCAGGGGGAGTGAGCATGCTCATGGGCGCAGCGTAGTGCGCCGGGGCGGCGATGCCTACTAAATGATCATTGCCCGGCGCTCAGTCCAACCCAAAAGGGTCAACCCACGGTCGCTTCCCGGCTCCGGGAGCGCGTCGGTCCGGTCTCTCAGCCCAGTTCGAGGACGCGGGCGTGGAGTACCTGGCGCTGCTGGAGCGCGGCGCGGACGGCGCGGTGCAGGCCGTCCTCCAGATACAGGTCGCCCTGCCACTTCACGACGTGCGCGAAGAGGTCGCCGTAGAACGTGGAGTCCTCGGCGAGCAGTGTTTCCAGGTCGAGCTGGCCCTTGGTCGTCACGAGCTGATCGAGGCGGACCGGGCGCGGCGCGACATCCGCCCACTGCCGGGTGCTTTCCCGGCCGTGGTCGGGGTACGGCCGGCCGTTTCCGATGCGCTTGAAGATCACACGGAAAGCCTACCGGTCAAGACCTTCCGGGCGCAGCCATGGCGGCGGAGTGCGACGCTGCAAAAGACGCCGTATATCCGGGCAGAACGGCAACAAGCGGAAACAGGGGCCTGAGATGAGTGACAGCGAGACCGTTCCTTCGGCCGTCGCCCCTGATGCGGAGGGTGCCGCTCCCTATGTGACCGGTGCTGTCCCAGAGCGAGCGGCCGGTGCCGTCCCCGATGCGGCCGGTGTCGCCTCGGACACGGCCGGAAGTGCTCCCGCGCTCCCCCAGGAGGCTCTGGAGATCGCCTCCGGGTACGCCTTCTCCGGTCCCGCCCTCGATCTGGGCGCCCTTCTGTGGGACGCCAAGTGCCTGCCCGACGCGCAGATCCGCATCCCGCTGCCGATGCTCAACCGGCACGGCCTGGTCGCGGGTGCCACCGGCACCGGCAAGACCAAGACGCTGCAACTGATCGCCGAGCAGCTCTCCGCGCAGGGCGTGCCCGTGTTCCTCGCCGACATCAAGGGCGACATCTCCGGGATCTCGGCCGCGGGCGAGGCGAACGACAAGGTGCGGGCGCGGGCCGCGGAGGTCCACCAGGAGTGGACGGCGACCGGGTTCCCCGCCGAGTTCTACGCCCTCGGCGGCCTGGGGCACGGCATCCCCGTACGGGCGACCATCACCAGCTTCGGTCCGGTGCTCCTGTCCAAGGTGCTCCATCTCAACCAGACCCAGGAGCAGTCGCTCGGCCTGATCTTCCACTACGCCGACCAGAAGGGTCTCGAACTGGTCGACCTGAAGGATCTGCGGGCGGTCGTCACCTTTCTGACCTCGGACGAGGGCAAGGCCGAGCTGAAGGGGATCGGCGGTCTCTCGTCGGCGACGGCCGGGGTGATCCTGCGGTCCCTCACCGCCTTCGAGGCGCAAGGGATGAGCCCCTTCTTCGGGGAGCCGGAGTTCGACACGAGCGAGCTGCTGCGGACGGCGGGGGACGGCCGCGGCCTGGTCTCGGTCCTCGAACTGCCCGCCGTGCAGGACAAGCCGCAGCTGTTCTCCACCTTCCTGATGTGGCTGCTGGCCGACCTCTTTCACGACCTGCCCGAGGTCGGCGACGTGGACAAGCCGAAGCTCGTCTTCTTCTTCGACGAGGCGCATCTGCTCTTCAACGACGCCTCCAAGGCCTTCCTGGACTCGATCACGCAGACCGTCCGCCTCATTCGCTCGAAAGGGGTCGGCGTCTTCTTCGTGACGCAGACCCCGAAGGACGTACCGTCCGACGTCCTCGCCCAGCTCGGCAACCGCGTCCAGCACGCGCTGCGCGCCTTCACGCCCGACGACCAGAAGGCGCTGAAGGCCACGGTGAAGACCTTCCCGAACTCCGCCTACGACCTGGAGGAGGTCCTCACCGGCCTCGGCACCGGCGAGGCCGTGGTGACCGTGCTGAGCGAGAAGGGCGCGCCGACACCGGTCGCGGCGACGCGGCTGCGGGCGCCGGAGTCGCTGATGGGGCCCGTCGACGCGACCGTCCTGGACAGCGCCGTCATGGCCTCCCCGCTGCACGGGAGGTATGCACAGGCTGTGGACCGGGAGTCGGCGTACGAGAAGCTGACGGCGCGGGAGGCCGAGCCCGAGAAGGCCGAGGAGCCTGAGAAGGCCAAGGAGTCGGCCAAGCCCAAGGCGTCGGCGAAGGCCAAGGAGGAGGCTTCCGTCGTCGAACAGGTCGTCGGCAGCGGCATGTTCAAGTCCCTGGCGCGTTCCGTCGGCACGCAGATCGGCCGTGAGATCACCCGCTCGCTCTTCGGGACGGCGCGGCGGAGGCGGTAGAGCCGCCTCCGCCGGCCGGTCAGTGGTCCTGGTTCTTCGGGGGCTGCTGGGGCTTGTTCTCCTTCGTGTCCGGACTCGGTGTCCTGGGTGTGCTGCGTGCGGCCTCGGCGCGCAGGAGGGCGCGCAGGACCGTGTACGGGTCGATGGGCATGGCTGTGTTCCTCGCGTCGTGCTGACTGACCTTCCGGCTGACCGTTGGGGGAGCGGGGTCTGTCAGCAGCGCAGGACCACGGAGCGCAGAGCCTGCAGTGCGTGCAGGGGGTACGGCGGTCGGGGCGGTGCGACGCGGGCGCGGCCGGCGTCGGGGGTGCCGTACGCAGGGAGTGGTGCGGGGCGCAGGGGTACGACGGCTCGGCGGATCGCGCGGACTGCGTGGGCCGGGGGTCGTACCGCCGCGTCCAGGACGTCGTACTCGACGATCTCCATGGACGCGGCGGATGCCACGTGCACCTCGGTGTGTGTGCCCGGCACCGTCAGGGCGAGCAGCAGCACGAGGACCCGCAGCCAGGCACGGCTGCGCGGGAGGCTTCGTGCGGTGCTCACGGAGGTCATCTCCCCAGCCGGCGTCCGGCGTTCATCACGCGGCCGTGAGATCCGCCCGCACGGCGTACCCGGGGCGCCCGGTGTTGACGCCGCGCGGGGCTCACACCGTGTGCGGGACCTGCCGCGCGCGCCCCCGGATCCGGATGGCGGTGATGATCTCGACGACGCCGACCGCGACCAGCCAGATACCGCCGACCAGGGTGAGCACCGCCACCGACTCGAACGGCGAGTCGATCAGCACGATCCCGGCGACGAACGTGAGGATCCCGAGGAAGATCTGCCAGCCGCGTGCGGGCATGCTCCGGTCGGAGGCGGCGGCCAGGGTCTGGGTGATCCCGCGGATGAGCCAGCCGATGCCGATCCACAGGGCGAGCAGCAGGATCGACTGCATGGGGCCGCGGAAGCAGAACAGGCCCAGCAGGATCGACAGGGCGCCGCTGATGAAGGCGAGGACGCGCAGTGAGGTCGTCCGGTGCGTGCCGAAGGCGGCGACCAGCTGGAACACGCCGCTGATCACGAGGTAGACGCCGAACAGGATGCCGGCGGCGAACAGCGAGGCGCCCGGCCACACCAGGACCAGGACGCCCAGGACCAGGGACGCGACGCCGGTGAGCAGAACGACCTGCCAGGCCGCACGGGAGAGGGTGTGCAGGGGCCCCTCGAGGGGCGGTTCGGGCTCGTGTCCGCCGGGGCCGGAGGGCGAGTGCCGGGCGTGGGCCCGGCGGTCGTCGTACTCCGGACCCCAGGAGGTACCGCTCGGTGTCTCGCTCATGCCCCATGCTGGGATCGCGTACGGCCCTGTCGCCACCGGGGGCGGGCCACCCGGCTGATGCCGTGGCTGGCCGGGGGCCCGGCCGATGCCGCCGCGAAACCGGGTGCGGATCCCCGGCTGATGCCGTCGCGAACCGCGTGCGGACCCCCGGCTGATGCCCTGGCGGCGTGAGGGAGGGCATCCGGCCGAGGCCGGCGAAACCTTGGCGCGGGCCGCCCGGCCGACGCCGTCGCCGACCGGGCACGGGCCTCGGGCGCCCCCGTTGCCGACCGGCGCGGGTCCCGGCCCATGCCGTGGCCGCTGGGGTCGGGCTGCCGGGCCGGTCCCGCAGCCCCTCAGGTCAGGTCACCCGGCCGATCCCGTAGGCCTCGGGTCAGGCCGCCTGACCGACGCCGCAGCCCTCGGATCAGGCCGCCCGACCGACCCTGTCGCCACGAAGCGAAGGCCGGAGCCCCCTAATTCCCGGCCTTCTCCGCCCTCGCCGCCGCCTTCATCTCCTGCTTGTGCGCCCGTACCTTGACCAGCGACTCGGGTCCGGTGATGTCGGCGACGGAGCGGAAGGACTTCGCCTCGCCGTAGGCGCCCGCGGCCTCCCGCCAGTCCTTGGGGCGTACGCCGAGCTGCTTGCCCAGCAGTGCCAGGAAGATCTGTGCCTTCTGCTTGCCGAAGCCGGGCAGGTCCTCCAGCCGGCGCAGCAGCTCCCGACCGTCCTCGACGCCCTTCCAGACGAGCTCGGCGTTGCCGTCGTAGTGCTCGACGAGGTACTGGCACAGCTGCTGGATCCGCTTGGCCATGGAGCCGGGATAGCGGTGCACGGCGGGCTTGTCCGAGAGCAGCGCGGCGAAGGCCTCCGGGTCGTACGCGGCGATCTCGTGCGCGTCCAGGTCCTCGGCGCCCAGCCGCTTGGCGACGGTCGAGGGCCCCTTGAACGCCCACTCCATCGGAACCTGCTGGTCCAGCAGCATGCCGACCAGCGCGGCGAGCGGGGACCGCCCGAGCAGCTCGTCGGCCTCGGGGTCCTGGGCGAGGTGAAGGGTGACGTCCATGACCCCGATCATGCCGCGTACGGGGTCAGGCCGCCCGCCAGTACCCGAGCGCGTGCATCCGGTCCTTGGGGACGCCCAGTTCCTTGCGGACGTACGAGGACAGGGTCCGGGTCGTCGCCGTGTCGCAGGCGATCCAGACGTACGCGTCGGGGTGGACCCGCAGCAGGCCGGGGAGGTCCTCCCGCACCCGGTCGACCAGGCGGTCGCCGGTGCGGATCTCGTGGCGGGCGGGGTCGGTGCGGAACGGGAGACCGTCGGCGGCGCCCCCGAACCAGATCGTCGCCGGGGACGAGTCCAGCGCTGCCAGCAGGGAGTTGACGGCGGGCAGGGAGGCCGGGTCGCCGATCGCGAAGACGTGGGTCGGGGCGGGATCGGGCTCCTCGAAGCCCGTGCCGTGGACCGTGGCCTCGATCGTGTCGCCGGGCTTCGCCGCCCGCGCCCAGTCGCTGGCGACGCCTTCGTGGAGGGCGAACTCCAGGCTGAAGGCGCCGGCCGCCGGGTCCGGGTCGACGAGGGTGTACGCCCGCTGGTGGGGCCTGCCCGCGTTGTCGAACCAGAGGCGGACCCACATGGTCGGATGGATGCCGGTCGCCGCGAGCATGCCGCCGTCGGTGAGGTGGACGCGCCGGTAGTCCGGGGTCACGTCCTCGGCGTCCGTCACGGTGCACGTGAAGTCCTTCGCGCGCAGCAGCCTGAGGACCGCGCCCTCCCAGCCGTGACCCTGGCCCATGCCCCGTCCCCTGCCCCTCGCGTACGCTCTCGCCACCATTTAAGTTAGGTTAGCCTAACCTGAAAAAGGTGGGGAAGAAGTGGGGATGAAACGTGGCCGTCGAGATCTACCGTGACGACTGGGGGATCCCGCACCTGCGCGCCGGCAGCGCACGCGAACTCGCCCACGCCCAGGGCCGTGTCACCGCCCTCGACCGCGCCTGGCAGCTGGAGGTCGAACGGCACCGTTCGCAGGGCACCTCGGCCGCTTTCCTCGGCGCCGAAGCCGTCGGCTGGGACCGCCTGGCCCGCCGCGCCCGCCTCGACGACACCGCCCGCCGCTGCTTCGCCGCCCTGGAACGGCGCGACCCCGAGACGGCCGACTGGATCGTGGCGTACGTCGACGGCGTGAACGAAGGGCTCGCGGAAGGGGCCCGGCACGCCCCCGAGTTCGCGGCGGCCGGGCTCGCCCCCGGGCGCTGGGAGCCCTGGTCCCCGTTCGGTGTCTGGCTCGGCACGCACATCCTGTTCGCGGGCTTCCCCGCCAAGCTGTGGCGCGAGGAGGTCGCAGGGCAGCTGGGCGCGGACGCGGTCGGGCTGTTCGCCACCGACGGTCCCGGCACCTCCGGCAGCAACGGCTGGCTCGTCTCCGGCGAGCGCACCGCCACCGGACTCCCGGTCATCGGGGGAGACCCGCACCGCTTCATCGAGGACCCCGGCGTCTACCAGCAGATCCACCTGGCCTGCCCCGAATTCGACGTCGTCGGCCTCGCCGTCCCCGGTATCCCGGGCATCGCCCACTTCGCCCACACCGGCCATGTCGCCTGGGCGATCACCAACGCCATGGCCGACTACCAGGACCTCTACCGCGAGCGGCTGCGACGCCGGGGCACGCGGGTCGAGGCCCTCGGCCCCGACGGCGAGTGGCGGCCCGCCGCACGGCACTTGGAGACGGTCGAGGTCGCGGGGGGAGAGCCGGTCGAGGTCGAGGTGATCGAGACCGACCGCGGACCCGTCGTCATCGGAGGGGTGGGCGAGGAGGGTGCCGAGGAAGGGGCCGTCGGGGGCGAGGCCGTCGGTCCGATCAGCCTCCGCCACCCGCCCCGCGTCACCGAGGACCTCGGCTTCAGCGCGCTGCTCCCCCTGCTGCGGGCCCGCCGGGTCGCCGACGTGGACCGGGCCTTCGACGCCTGGGCCGAGCCGGTGAACGTCGTGCAGGCCGCCGACACCGAGGGTGGGCTGCTGCACCGGGTCGCCGGCAAGGTGCCGGTGCGCGCCGCGGCGAACCGTACGCGGATCGTCGCCGCCTGCGAGCCCGGGCACGAGTGGCAGGGCTGGCACGAGATGCCGTACGGCACGGTCGACGACGGCCTCGCCGTCATGGCGAACCAGCGCGGCCCCGCCACTCCTCTCGGCGTCGAGTTCGCCCCGCCGCACCGCGCCACCCGCATCCGACAGCTCCTGTCCGCGCAGGACAAGTGGTCGGCGGTGGACATGCCCGCCCTCCACATGGACACCCATCTAGCTTCCGCGGCAGCCCTGTTGGACCACATCGCTGCGCTGACGGACGAGCGGCTCAGCCCGGCCGCCGCCGAACTCACCGCCCAACTCCTGTGCTGGGACCGGCGGATGGAGGCGAGCAGCACCGGGGCCGCCGTGTTCGCCGCCGTGCGCAGTGCGGTCGTACGACGGCTCGCGGCACACCCCGCCTTCGCGTGCCTGGCCGATCCGCCCGCCTACCCCGAGATCTTCCGGCCGTGGCTGGCGCTCACCCCGCGGATCGCCTTCGCCCTCGAACACCTCCTCACGGCAAGGGAGTTGTACGGCATCGACCGCGCGGCCGTGGTCCGGGACGCCGTCGAGGAGGTGGCCGCCGTACAGCAGACCGGCACGTGGGGCGACACTCACCGCCTGGCCCCCTGGCGGGCGCTCGCCACCATGTCGTACGACGAACCGGGTCTGTCCGGGGACCACGACTGCGTGCTGTGCACCTCCGCCGTGCCGGGCCTCACCGACCTGGCCGCGCGCGGGCCGGCCGCCCGCTACGTCTGGGACCTGGCCCGCCGCGACGACAGCCTCTGGGTGGTGCCCTTCGGCGCCTCCGGCATCCCCGGCTCGCCCCATCACCGCGACCAACTCCCCTTGTGGCTCACGGGAGATCTGGCACCGGTCGTCACCGACTGGAGCCGCCTTGAGCCGACTGAGCCACTGAGCCGCCCGACGAACACGAAGGAACACGGATGATGTCCGAGCCGTACGCCCACGCCCGCGCCGCCGTCCACGAGCAGGCCGTCGACGGCTTCGGGACCGTCCGTATCCTGCCCCTCGACCCGCACGCCGACCTGGACGTCGTCCACGCCTGGGTGAGCGAGGAGCGCGCCGTCTTCTGGGGCATGAACGGGCTGAGCCGGGAGCAGATCCTGGAGGCGTACGTCCATCTGGACTCGCTCGACACCCACCACGCCTTCCTCGCGGTCAGGGACGGCGAACCGGCCGCCCTCTTCCAGACGTACGAGCCCGAGGCCGACCGGGTCGGCGAGTGCTACGACGTCGAGCCCGGCGACATCGGCGTTCATGTTCTCATCGGCCCGAGCCGCCCCACCGGCCCGTCCGGATCAGGCGGCGCCCGCCCCGGCTTCTCCGCCGCGCTGCTGAGCGCGTTCACCGCGTATGTGCTGCTCGGGCTCGACCGGCGCCGGGTCGTCGTCGACCCCGACGAGCGCAACGAGAAGGCCGTCGCCCGCTTCCTCCGACAGGGGTTCGTGGCCGGCCCGTCCGTCGTGCTGCCCGAGATCGACCTGCCGGACGTGTACCTGCCCGAGAAGCGCGCCCGGCTCGCCTTCCTCACTCGCCGATCGGCCTTCGGGGACGTCGTACGGTGACCGGGTGACTCCTGAAGACCTGATCGGCCACTACGAGTTGGAGCCCATCCCCCGCGAGGGCGGCCTCTTCCGCCGTACGTGGGCGGGGCCCGAGCGCGCCGACGGCCGCCCCGAAGGTTCCGCGATCGTCGCCCTGCTCACCGCCGAGCCGGGCGACTACTCGGCCCTCCACCGGCTCCCCGCCGACGAGATCTGGCACTTCTACCTCGGCGACCCGATGGACATGCTCCTCCTCGCCCCCGACGGAACATCCCGCGCGGCCGTCCTCGGCCCCGACATACTCGGCGGCCAGCACCTGCAGCTCACCGTCCCCGCGGGCACCTGGATGGGCGCGCGGGTCGCCGCGGGCGGCGCCTGGTCCTTCTTCGGCTGCACGATGGCCCCCGGCTTCACCTACCGCGACTACGAGCACGGGGACCCCGCCGAACTGGCCGTCCGCTACCCCGCGGAGGCGGTGCGGATCGCCGCGCTGGGCCGCCCGTGACAGCGGCCGGACTCCTCGCCGGGCAGGTCGCCCTCGTGACCGGGGCCGCGGGCGGGATCGGCCGGGGGATCGCACTGCGGCTCGCGCGGGCCGGGGCGGCGGTCGCGGTCCACACCCGTACGTCGGACGCGGCTGAAGTGGTGGACGCCGTACGGGAGTCGGGTGGAACGGCGGTCGCACTGCGGGGCGATCTGCGGGACGAGGACGCGTGCCGCCGGGTGGTCCGTGAGGCCGCGGAGTGGGGCGGGAGGCTGACTTCCCTGGTCAACAACGCGGGCGTGCAGCCGGTTCAGCAACTGCCCGGCATGTCCCTGGCCGACTGGAGGGCCGTCGTCGACACCAACCTGTCGAGCGTCTTCGCCTGCACCCAGGCCGCCGCCGAGGTGATGCGGGAGACCGGCGGCGGCACCATCACCCACATCGCCTCCATCGAGGCCGCCCACCCCGCCCCGCTGCACGCCCACTACGCCGCCTCCAAGGCCGCCGTCGTCATGCACGCCCGCGCCGCGGCCCTCGAATACGGGCCGCACGGCATCCGCGTGAACACCGTCTCGCCAGGCCTGGTCGACCGCGAAGGACTCGCCGAGGCCTGGCCGGACGGCGTACGACGCTGGCAACAGGCCGCGCCCACAGGGAGGTTGGGGCGCCCCGAGGACATCGGCGACGCCTGCGTGTTCCTCGCCTCGCCGCTGGCGTCCTGGATCAGCGGCCACGACCTGGTGGTGGACGGAGGCGTGTCCGCGCGGCCGACCTGGTGAGCGGGAGGCTCATGCGTCGAGCGCGGGTACCGAGGCGGGCGCGGTGAGCGCTTCACGGTGCGCGTCCGTATACCCGTACACCTGGAGACCCGGATCCGGAGACGGAGAGCGAGACGTGGGCGAACGGCAGGAAGAAGGACACCGTGGCGCACGAGGCGGCGGACAAGGAGGAGAGCCCGGCCGGCGACGGCGGGTCGTTCGGCGCATGGTGCTGCTGGGCGCCGTGCTGGGCCTGCTCCTCCTCGGCGGCGCCGGCACCGCGTCCGCGCACGCCGCCCTCAGCGGCACCGACCCGGGCGACGGAACCGTCCTCAAGTCCGCCCCGGGCGCCGTCACCCTGACCTTCACCGAGTCCGTCGGTCTCCTCGACGACTCCTTCCGCGTCCTCGACCCCGACAACCGGCGCGTCCACACCGGCGCACCGCAACACGCGGACGACCGCTCCGACACCGCCCGCGTGACCCTCCCCCGCGACCTGGGAACCGGCACGTTCACGGTGGCCTGGCGGGTCGTCTCGGCGGACAGCCACCCCGTCTCCGGCGCCTTCACCTTCGCCGTCGGCAAGCCCTCCGCCACCCAGGCGGTGCTGCCGGACACCCCCACCGAGGACCCGGTCACCGGCAGCCTCTACGACATCGCCCGCTACGCCGCGTACACCGCCCTCGCCCTCCTCATCGGCACCGCCGTCTTCGCCCTGGTCTGCCGCCCGAACGACACCGGCCCCCTGAAGCAGCCGCTCCTCGCCGGCTGGTGGACCCTGCTCGCCGCCACGCTCGCGCTGCTCGTGCTGCGCGGCCCGTACGAGACGGGCAGCGGCCCGGCGACGGCCTTCGACCCGTCCGCCCTGCGCCACACACTGACCAGCCGACCAGGTGCCGTACTGCTGGCAAGGCTGGTGCTGCTGGCAGCGGCGGCCGCGTTGTCGCTACGGCTGAAGGGGCGGCCGGAGCGGGAACAGCGCACCCCCGCCCTCCTCGCCACGGGCGCCGTGCTCTCCGTCGCCCTCGCGCTGACCTGGGCCGCCGCCGAGCACGCCTCCGCCGGCATCCAGGTGCCCCTGGCGATGACGTCCTCGGTGCTGCACCTGCTCGCCATGGCGGTCTGGCTCGGCGGCCTGGCCGCCCTGCTCACCACCCTCTACCGCTCCCGTTCGGCCGCCCCCCTCCCCGCGACCGCCCTCCCCCGCTTCTCCCGCCTCGCCTTCACCTCAGTGACCGTCCTGACCGTCACCGGCATCTACCAGTCCTGGCGCGGCCTCGGCTCCTGGCACGCCCTCACCTCCACGTCGTACGGCGACATCCTGATCGCCAAGCTGTGCGCGGTGGTTGTGCTGCTGACGGCGGCGGCCTTCTCACGGAGGTGGACGGCGCGGCTGGCGGTGGCGGAGGCGCCGGAGGAGGAGAAGGACAAGGAGAGGGAGCGGGCGAAGGAGAAGGTGCTGGAGCGGGTGGGGGGATCGGCGGCGGCGGAGGCCCCGGTGGTCCCGACGGCCGAGGTGGTCACCGGGGCCTCCGCCGACGACGTACCGCCCGACGACGTACCGCCCCTTCCGGTCCGTAATCTGCGCCGCTCCGTTCTGGCCGAAGTCACCGTCGGCATCGTGGTGCTGGTGATCACCACCGTGCTCACGGGCACGCTGCCGGGGCGGGCCGCGACCGAGGCGTCGGCCGCCACAGCGACGGGGTCGGCCGCGGGGGCGCCCACCTCGTCCACCACGGTGATCCCCTTCGATGTGGGCACCCCGGGCGGTCGCGGCAAGGTGCAGATCACGCTCGAACCGGGCCGGGTCGGCGAGAACACCGTCCAGGCCGTGGTGTTCGGCTCCGACGGCGGCATCTCCACCGTCCCCGAACTGCGCCTCTCCTTCACCCTCGCCGACCAGAAGATCGGCCCCCTGGACGCCGGCCTCACCGACCAGGGCGGCTACTGGGGCACCGAGGCGGTCAACCTGCCCTTCCCCGGCACCTGGACGATGAAAGTGACGGTGCGGGTCTCCGAGCTGGACCAGGTGAGCGAGTCGAAGACGGTACGGATCGCGCGCTGAAGCCCGGCCCGGTGGAGATGTTGAAACAACAACGTGGTGAACCCTTGGCCAACGCCGTACGCTCCCCCTGATCGATCAAGAACTCCCCGGGGGGAACATTCATGCGCACCACCACACGCCTTGCCCTGCTCGGCACCAGCGTCGCGCTGGTCGCCACCGCGGCCGGTGCCACCGCCGCGCAGGCGGAGGACGGCGGCGCGGGCAACATCACGATCGACAAGGTCGTCGTCAACGGCGGCAAGCCGGTCGTGGTGGGGACCACCAACGTGGTGTCCGCCAAGGTCACCGTGACCGCCTCGGACGATTCGGGCATCGCCGAGACCACGTACATCAGCGCCTTCGGCCCGAACCCGAACTTCGCGCAGATCTGGTACGACGACGGTGACATCACGTGCGTCAAGGCGAGCGCCACCACGTCGACCTGCACGGGCACGCTGACCTTCGACCCGCAGGCGTCCACCGGCTTCGTCAACAACAGTGCGGCGGCCACCTGGAACCTCAGCACGCTGGTCTCCGCCAACGACCTCGACTTCATCCACCGGGACGCGGCCACCACGTTCAAGGTGCAGCGCTACTCGAAGCTGACGGTCAACGCCTCTCCGGAGCCGGTGAAGAAGGGCAGGACCATCACGGTCACCGGCAAGCTCTCCCGGGCCAACTGGGAGGACAACCTGTACCACGGCTACACGAACCAGCCGGTGAAGCTGCAGTTCCGCAAGAAGGGCAGCGACACCTACACCACGGTGAAGACCATCAACTCCAACTCGACGGGCGAGCTGAAGACGACCGTCACCGCCTCCACCGACGGCTACTTCCGCTACAGCTTCGCGGGCACGTCGACGACACCGGCGGTCAACGCGACCGGCGACTTCGTGGACGTCCAGTAGCCACGCAGCGACGACCCGCACCGCCGCGAGGGTCGCGAGCGGTGCGGTGCCGTTCGGGTGACGTCGGCATGCGGACGTCACCGTGAGGCACTTCACTGGGACGGGGGCCGAGAGCGAAGGAGACGTCATGGCTCGCTGGACGGCTCGTGCGGTACCGGCGGCGCGACCCGAGCCGGACCAGGGCGAAGGCGGTGCGGTGACGGCCGGGGCGGGCACGGCGCCGCGGTACTGACGCGCCGTGCCGTCCACGGAACGAAACCTTCTTCGCCAGGCTCTCGCCGATCCCCGGGGACTGCCCGAGCAACTGGCCCTGTTCGCCGTACGGCACCGGGGCGAGGCGGCCCGGCGGGCGGTGGCGGCGCTCCCGGCGGACGCCGAACATGCCGACCGGTACCGCGAGGTGATTCGCCGGGGGCGTCGCGCCACGGCGTCCGAGGGCGCGTTCGTCGGCGGTCCGATGCTGGTGTTCGCCCCGTTCGCCTTCTGCGCGGCCCTGCTCCGTCAGTCCCGTACGGTCCTGGAACTCGCCGCCCTCGACGGCCGCGACCCCACGGACGAGGAACGGGCGGCCGAACTCCTCGTCCTGCAGGGCGTCTACGAGGACGTGGGCACCGCTCGCGCCGCACTGACCGCCCAGCGCCCGCCTCCGCCGGTGCGCCGGCTGCGCCTGACGACGCTGTGGGACCTGACATGGCGGATGGCCCGGCTGCTCGGGCTGCTCACGCCCACCACCGGCCGGTCGCGCTGGTGGGCACAGGCGGGCCGCCTGCTGCTGACGTGCACGGTGATCCTGGTGGGCATGGTCGCGCCGCTGGTCTGGCTGCCGTACCTGGCGGTCTCCTACGACCGCGCCACGGACCGCCTCACCGACCGCGCCGTCCGCTACTACTTCGCGGACGCGCGCGTCCGCCGCCACACCCGCGGCCGTAGACGTGGACGGCTGGACCCGGCCGCGCTGGTGGGCGTGGGCCGGGCCCTGCTGTCGCTGCTCGTGCCGGTGGCCCTGATCGCCGGAGTCGCGCTCACCGATGTGCGGATCGCCGAGAGCAGCTGGCCGGTGCTGGCGATCGCCCTGACCACCGGGTCGCTGGCGGTGGGAGCCGTGTGGCAGTGGCGGCGGCACCGGTCCTCGCACGGTCCTCACGGTTCTCGCGAACGGGGCGAGTGAGCTCGACCACCCCGCGGTGGCGGCCCCGGCCTCGAAACCGATCGGTTCTCGAGATACCGCGGTCAACCTCTTGACCGCGGTGGCCACGGCCACTAATTTGCGGTAAACGTCGACCCATAATGACCGAAAGGAGGCGACCGGCAGATGAACACCAGCTCTGATCTTGGTCGCCTCGCCCAGTGCACTGTCTGGGTTCCGGGTCGGATCGCGCACGGCTGCTGAGTACGCCGTTCTGATGTGCCCGTCCGTGGCACATTCCGGGTTTCCCGTCACCCCCTTCCGGCATGTCGCTTTTGCGTGCCGTTCTGCGCCCTCTCCTCTTCTGTGGCGCGCCTGAACACAGAAAGCTGCCTGAAATTGGCGAACATGATGAATCAATCGATCACGCACCGAAACGAAGGCCTGTCATGACAGAGGCGCGGATCACGGTCAACGGGAAAGAAACGCCGATTTCACCGGCTGCGCCCCACACCACGGTGCTGGACTTTCTGCGCGAGCGTGGCCTCACCGGCACCAAGGAAGGCTGCGCCGAGGGTGAATGCGGCGCCTGTTCGGTCCTGGTGGCCCGTCCCGGGGTGAACAAGCCCACCGACTGGGTGGCGGTCAACGCCTGCCTGGTCCCGGCCGCGGCGCTGGACGGCCAGGAGGTCATCACCTCCGAGGGCCTCGCCACGGTCGGCGAGGACGGCACGGCGCCCACCCTGCACCCGGTGCAGGAGGAGATGGCGGTCCGCGGCGGCTCCCAGTGCGGCTACTGCACACCGGGATTCGTCTGCAGCATGGCCGCGGAGTACTACCGGCCGGGCCGCTGCACGCACGCGGACCCGGCCGACGGCGCCGATGCCCACGCCGACGCCGAGCACGGTCCGAACGGTTTCGACCTGCACGCGCTGAGCGGAAACCTGTGCCGCTGCACCGGCTATCGCCCGATCCGCGACGCCGCGTTCGCCGTGGGGGAACCCGCAGACGAGGACCCGCTGGCGCAGCGCCGCGAGCAGTCCCCGCCGGCGCCGGTGGCCACCGAGTACACCCAGGACGACAGCACGTTCCTGCGCAGGAACACCCTGGCCGAGACGCTGCGGCTGCTGCGCGAGCAGCCCGACGCGGTGGTGGTCGCCGGCTCCACCGACTTCGGGGTGGAGGTGAACATCCGCTCCCGCCGGGCGGAGTGCGTGATCGCCATCGACCGGCTGCCCGAGATGCGGGAGCTGCGCGTCGAATCCGACCACATCGAGATCGGCGCGGCACTGACGCTCACAGAGATCGAGCGCAAGCTCGACGGTGACGTCCCGCTCCTCGCGGAGCTGTTCCCGCAGTTCGCATCCCGGCTCATCCGCAACGGTGCGACCCTCGGCGGCAACCTGGGCACCGGTTCGCCCATCGGTGACAGCCCGCCGGTGCTGCTCGCCCTGGAGGCGTCGTTGGTGCTCGCCGACGCCGACGGTGAGCGCGTGGTCCCGCTGGCGGAGTACTTCACCGGCTACCGGCAGAGCGTGCGCCGCCCCGGCGAGCTGATCCGCGCGGTGCGCATCCCCCTGCCGCTGTCGCCGGTCACCGGTTTCCACAAGATCGCCAAGCGGCGCTTCGACGACATCTCCAGCGTGGCGGTCGGTTTCGCGCTCGACATCGAGGACGGCGTCGTCCGCAAGGCGCGCATCGGCCTCGGCGGCGTGGCCGCCACCCCGATCCGTGCGCTCGCCACCGAGGCCGCCCTGGAGGGCAGGCCGTGGTCGGTGGAGACCGTCGAGGCCGCGGCCCGGGTGCTGCGCGGCGAGGGAACGCCGATGAGCGATCACCGCGCCAGCTCCCTCTACCGCTCCGCGATGCTCGGCCAGAGCCTGCTGAAGCTGCACGCGCAAACCACCGAGGCGGTGTCGTCATGAGCCATTTGTCAGAACGTCCCGAGAAGCCGGTCGTCGGCGTCTCGATGCCGCACGAGAGCGCCTTCCAGCACGTCACCGGCACCGCGCTCTACACCGACGACCTGATCCACCGCACCAAGGACGTGCTGCACGCCTACCCGGTGCAGGTCATGAAGGCCCACGGCCGGATCACCAAGCTGAACACCGAGCCCGCGCTCGACGTGCCCGGCGTGGTCCGGGTGCTGACCGGTGCCGACGTGCCCGGCGTCAACGACGCCGGCATGAAGCACGACGAGCCGCTCTTCCCCGACGAGGTCATGTTCCACGGTCACGCGGTCGCCTGGGTGCTCGGTGAGAACCTCGAAGCGGCCCGGCTCGGTGCCGCGGCCGTCGAGGTGGAGCTCGACGAGCAGCCCGCGCTGATCACGCTGCAGGACGCGATGGCGGCCGAGAGCTACCACGGCGCCAGGCCGCTGATGGAGACCGGCGACATCGACGCCGGCTTCGCCGACTCCGCGCACGTGTTCACCGGTGAGTTCCAGTTCTCCGGTCAGGAGCACTTCTACCTGGAGACCCACGCGGCCCTCGCCCAGATCGACGAGAACGGGCAGGTGTTCATCCAGAGCAGCACCCAGCACCCGTCGGAGACCCAGGAGATCGTCTCCCACGTGCTCGGTGTGCCCGCTCACGAGGTGACCGTGCAGTGCCTGCGGATGGGCGGCGGCTTCGGCGGCAAGGAGATGCAGCCGCACGGTTTCGCGGCCGTCGCCGCGCTCGGCGCCAAGCTGACCGGCCGCCCGGTCCGCTTCCGGCTCAACCGGACGCAGGACCTGACCATGTCCGGCAAGCGGCACGGCTTCCACGCCTCGTGGAAGATCGGCTTCGACGCCGACGGCCGTATCCAGGCCCTCGACGCCACGCTGACCGCGGACGGCGGCTGGAGCCTGGACCTGTCCGAGCCGGTGCTGGCCCGCGCGCTGTGCCACATCGACAACACGTACTGGATCCCCAACGCGCGGGTCGCCGGTCGCATCGCCAGGACCAACACGGTCTCCAACACCGCCTTCCGCGGCTTCGGCGGACCGCAGGGCATGCTGGTGATCGAGGACATCATGGGCCGCGTCGCACCGAAGCTCGGCCTCGACCCCATGGAGCTGCGCGAGCGCAACTTCTACCAGCCGGACCAGGGCCAGACGACGCCGTACGGCCAGCCGGTCACCCAGGCCGACCGGATCTCCACCGTCTGGCACCAGGTCCAGGAGAACGCCGGCATCGCCGATCGGAAGCGCGAGATCGCCGCGTTCAACGCCGCGCACCCGCACACCAAGCGGGCGCTCGCGATCACCGGCATCAAGTTCGGTATCTCGTTCAACCTCACCGCCTTCAACCAGGGCGGCGCGCTGGTGCTGATCTACAAGGACGGCTCCGTCCTGATCAACCACGGCGGCACCGAGATGGGCCAGGGCCTGCACACCAAGATGATGCAGGTGGCCGCGACCACCCTGGGCATCCCGCTGCACAAGGTCCGCCTCGCCCCGACGCGTACCGACAAGGTGCCCAACACCTCGGCGACCGCGGCCAGCGCCGGCGCGGACCTCAACGGCGGGGCCATCAAGAACGCCTGCGAGCAGCTGCGCGGACGGCTGCTGCAGGTGGCCGGCTCCCAGCTGGGCGTCAACGCCTCCGACGTTCGCATCGTCGAGGGCGTCGCGCGCGCCCTGGGCAGCGACAAGGAGCTGGCCTGGGACGACCTGGTGCACACCGCGTACTTCCAGCGGGTGCAGCTGTCGGCGGCCGGCTTCTACCGGACCGAAGGGCTGCACTGGGACGCCAAGTCGTTCCGGGGCACGCCGTTCAAGTACTTCTCCAACGGCGCCGCCGCGGCCGAGGTGGAGGTCGACGGCTTCACCGGCGCGTACCGCATCCGGCGCGTGGACATCGTCCATGACGTCGGCGACAGCCTCTCCCCGTTGATCGACATCGGTCAGGTCGAGGGCGGTTTCGTGCAGGGCGCGGGCTGGCTGACGCTGGAGGACCTGCGCTGGGACACCAGCGACGGGCCGCACCGCGGACGGCTGCAGACCCAGGCGGCGAGCACGTACAAGCTGCCGAGCTTCTCCGAGATGCCGGAGGAGTTCAACGTCACGCTGCTGGAGAACGCCACGGAGGAGGGCGCTGTCTACGGCTCCAAGGCCGTGGGCGAGCCTCCGCTGATGCTGGCGTTCTCGGTGCGCGAGGCGCTGCGGCAGGCGGCCGCCGCGTTCGGGCCGGGCGGCGTCAGCGTCGAACTGGCCTCGCCCGCGACGCCGGAAGCGGTGTACTGGGCGATCCAGGAGGCCCGCAAGGGCGAGGTCTCCCGGAACGGGGCCGCTGCCGACGGCCACACGGTGGAAGCGCTGAGCGGTGCCTGACATGACATGGGTCGCCGCGGTCGCACGGTTGCGGGCACGCCGGGAGACCGGCGTCCTGGTGACCGTCGCGACCGTGCGCGGCCATGCTCCGCGCGCGGCCGGTGCGAAGCTGGTCGTGGGACAGACCGAGACGTGGGGCTCGATCGGTGGTGGCAACGTCGAGGCCGTCGCGATCGACCGGGCCCGCGAGATGATCGCGGCGTCCAAGCCGGAGCCCGAGCTGATGGATTTCGCGCTGAACGACAAGGTCACCAACCAGCACGGCGTGCAGTGCTGCGGCGGCACGGTCTCGGTGCTGCTCGAACCGCTGCCGGTGGTGAACGCGGTGGCGATCTTCGGCGTCGGGCACGTCGGGCTGGAACTGGCGCGCATCCTGGCACGTCAGGACCTCGACCTCCATCTGATCGACACGCGCTCCGACATCCTCACCGAGCAACGGCTCGATGTGTTGGCGGACGCGGTGGCGCAGGTGCACGTGCATCACACGCCGCTGCTGCCCGAGGAGGTGCTGGAGGAGTTGCCGCGCGGCACCCACGTCCTGATCATGACCCATGATCATGCCGAGGACGCTGCCCTGTGCGACGCCGCTCTGCGCACCGATCACCTCGGCTCCATCGGGCTGATCGGCTCGGCGGCCAAGTGGGTGCGGTTCCGCAAGCGCCTGTCCACCGAGGGCGGTCACGACGACGCCACCATCGACCGGATCAAGACCCCGATCGGGCTGGCCGACATCACCGGCAAGGAACCCGCGACCATCGCCGTCAGTGTCGCTGCCGATCTGCTGCGCGCCTTCGAAACCGAAGCGATCTGACGCTCCTGTTTCGGGCGGAAGACGCCGTGGTTACCGGGTCCCGTCCTTCATGTGAATCTACGAGAGCGGTCGGCCGGCCAGCCAACTCCTTCATGGTTTCGGTGACTGACCCTCGACGGGGCCCGGCGGGTGTACTTGCACACGACGCCGATACGGGGAATCCCCACCGTGTGCAAAAAGGAGTGACCGTGACCGCGTACACCCAGGAAACGAGCATCCAGGAGATCGAGCGCACCTGGATGGACGAGGCCATCGGCCTTGCCACCGACAGCGTGAAGAACGGCGGCGGTCCGTTCGGCGCACTGATCGCCAAGGACGGCGAGATTGTCGCGATCGGGAACAACGGGGTCACTTCGAACCTGGACCCGACGGCGCACGGCGAGGTGAGCGCGATCCGTGCCGCCTGCCAGAAGCTGGGCAGCTTCTCGCTCGAAGGTTGCGTCCTGGTCACCTCGTGCGAGCCGTGCCCGATGTGTCTTTCCTCCGCGCTGTGGGCGCGAGTGGACCGGATCATCTTCGCCGCCGACCGGGATGACGCCGCGGTGGCCGGTTTCGACGACCGCAAGTTCTACGACCTGTTCGAGAAGAAGCCCTCGGAGTTGTGGCCGATGGCGATCGAGCGAGTGGACATGCCGAACCGTACGGCGCCGTTCGACGCGTGGCTGGCCAAGTCCGACCGCATCGATTACTGAAAACCCCATTCACCGGGCCGGGTTGCCCGACAAACGAACCCGGACGAGGCCCCCGGGCTGTTGTGCCGAGATGTCCGACGTCTCAACACAACAGCCTGGGGGCCTCGTTGGCTTTTCCGTCTTCGGCGATCAGCACCAACCCGCGTGAGCTGCGGTTCCGTAGAAACACACAAATCGTGGGCCTCAAGTCGATCAAGGTTTCATGTCTTCAACGCCTGGCCGGTGCAAGCCAGTTGGCGATGGACTTCTAGGACAAGCCGAAGCGACGAACTGGAAAAGCCTTGTCTGAGAAGCTGCCTGGCCGTCAGATCGAAATCTCCTGGCCCGACCTCGGCATCACGGTCACCGCCGACCTTGACGACCGCAACCCGGCACTCGCCGACGCCCTGTGGGAGTCCCTGCCGTACCAGAGCCTCCAGGGACACGCCCTCATCGCGGGAGAGCACCTCTACCACGTGGCGCCGATACCCACGCTGCTGCACACGCCCCACGAGACCCGCATCCCCGACCGGCGCGAGGCCCCGAACGGCACCGTGTTCTGCTCCGGTCTGCAGCACCTGGGCATCAAGTACGGCACCTTGACCGAGCCGATGCCCGCCACGCCCGTCGGCCGGATTCGTGAGGCGGACATGCCCGCCCTGCTGGAAGCCGGGGCCGCGATCTGGGACGCCGTCTACTCGACGAAGAAGCAGATCGTCGCCGAAGTGCGGCGCGCGGGCGAGCCGGGCGGCCACCGCATCCCGACGCTCCGGGCCACCGACACGGACGCCGGCCGCCTGATCGCCGACATCGTCGCCGAGACCGAGAAGATCTGGCTCGCGCCCCCGGCCGAGCTGGACGACCTCCACCAGGGGTTCATCCCCTCCCAGGCGGGCAACTTCGGCACCGTCCTTCCCACCCTGCTGTTCGTCAACGGCGAGACCCGGCCCCTGGGTTACGCCGCCTACGGCGGACTGGTCCGCGCCGCGGTCCAGGACATGCCCATGGACGCCCTCGTCCACATGACCCGCCTCCTGGTCGGAGTGCCCGCCGAATTCCTGGGCTACTGCGGTCTGGAGAAGCTGTGGGCGTTCACCCAGCGCTTCCTCGGCATCGTCGACCGCCTCGACCGTGCCGACTTCTACGCCGTCACCAGCCAGATGGCCCTCTACATCAACTGCCTCGGCGGCTGGAACCTCCAGCTGTACCCGTGGGAGACCGGGGACCACCTGCGCCAGAAGAGCGCCAAGGTGGGCGCGTAGCCATGCCCGGCACCCTGCCTGTCCGCGCTGACGCCGTCGTCATCGGCGGGGGAGTCATCGGCACCTCCGCCGCCTACCACCTCGCCGAAGCCGGTGTGAACACCGTGCTGCTGGAACGCGGAGGCCTCGGCGGCGGGGCATCCGCGCACACGGCGGGCATGGTCCGCACCTACTTCCCCGGCGCCCCCGCCACCGGGCAGCTGGCCGTGCGCAGCCTGCACGCCTATCAGGACTTCGCCCGCCACACCGGAGCGCCCCTCGGTCTGAAGCGGCTGGGGTTCATGGCGCTGTTCACCGAGGAACGGCAGATCGCCGACTTCGAGGCCGGCCATCAGGCCCAGCGGGCCGCCGGTGTCGAAGTCGGCCTGATCAGCGCCCGCGAAGCGGCCGAGCGCAACCCGCTGGTCAACGAGCGCGCCGTGCTGGCCGCCGCCTGGTCACCCGAGGCGTACCACGTGGACGGCCTCGACATCGTCCGCGGCTACGCCGCCGCCGCCCGCAACCACGGCGCCCGCCTGTTCACCCACACACCCGTCACGGGCATCGACGACGACAACACCGTCCACACCCCGCAGGGCAGCATCAAGGCGGACAGCATCGTGTGTACGGCCGGGCCCTGGTCCGGCGAGGTGGCAGCCATGGCATCGGTCGAACTGCCGCTGGCACCCCGGGTGATGGAGATGCTGTTCACCGACGTCCCGCCCTCCCCGCACCGCGAGCTGCCCATGACGATGCACGCCGCGTCCGGCCTGCGGATCCGGTCGTGGAGGGACCGCATCCTCCTCGCCATGGGCGCACCCAAGGCCGGCGAAACACGCGAAGCCTGGCTCGGCCGCATCGCCGGCCATCTCGGCACCCTGTTCCCCGCCTTGGACGGCATCGGCCTGCATCGCGCGTGGAGCGGCGATTTCGACGCCAGCCCCGACAACACCGCCTTCATCGGCGAACACCCCACCCGCCGCTTCCTGTACGCGGCGGGATTCACCGGCGCGGGACTGTGCCAGGCACCTGCGGCCGGGGAACGGCTCCGCGACCTGCTGATCGTCAAGTAGCCCCATAACAGGCCACAACAGGAAAGAATGCCGTGATTGTTCTCGGATGTAACGGTTTCAGCCGGGTGTCGGAGTTCTTCTCCGCACGCTTCGGTGCGACCGGCATCAACAAGCATTACCTCTTGGGCCACGACGCCGCCGCCGCACTCCTGATCGACGGCCGCCTGGTCGCCGCGGTGGAGGAAGAACGCCTCAACCGGGAGAAGAAGACCACCGACTTCCCCACGAACGCGATCGACTGGTGCCTCGAGGAAGCCGGGATCACGTTCGATGACGTCGACCTGTTCGCCTTCCCGTGGAACTGGTCCACCCAGGTGCTGAACGAGACCCTGGACGGCATCCGTGCCTCGCCGATGCCGCAGGCCGCGAAGGTCGGCCTCCTGGGCGACATGGCCGACCTGTTCGACCAGGTCGTCAGCCACGAAGCGATCCTCGCGGACTTCGAAGCCCGCACCGGACACCGCCCCGACCCGGCCAAGGTCCGCTTCGTTCCGCACCACCTGGCCCACGCCACGACCGGCTACTACCTGGCCGGCATGAAGGACTCCGCGTTTCTCGTCAGCGACGGCCGCGCCGAACGCTTCTCGACCTTGACGGGCGAGATCCGCGACGGCCGGATCACCGTCTTCGACGACACCGTCACCGGCGCCCAGTACTCCATCGGCACCCTGTTCTCCGCCATCACCCGCTTCCTCGGCTTCGTCCCCAACAACGACGAGTACAAGGTGATGGGCCTGGCCGGATACACCACCCCGCCGACTCCGAACCCGTTCGTCGAGCACCTTCTGACGCTGCACGACGACGGCCGCTACACCTTCACCAAGCCCCTTCGGACCGACAACCCACGCAGTCACGACGCCCTGTTCGAGGAGTACTTCGGACCCTTCGAGGACACCCTCGAATACAAGGCGCGCGTCGCCGCCGCCGCGCAGCAGATGCTGAACGTCGCCACCGCCCACCAGGTCCGCCACCTGGAGAAGAGGACGGATCTCGACCGGCTGTTGTTCGAAGGCGGCGTCGCGCTGAACTGCCTGAACAACACCCCGATGTTCGAAGGCTCCCGCTTCGAGGACATGCAGGTCAGCTTCGGCGCCTCCGACACCGGCATCACCATCGGAGCCGCGGCCCACGCCTGGCTGGGCGACCCCGGCACCGGCCCCGCGGACATCCTCGCGGCCTCCGCGCCCGTCACCCCCTATCTGGGCCCGGCCCACGACGAGGCCGCGATCGAGAAGGCCCTGGAGGGCTTCACCGGCCGCGTCGTCGTCTCACGCCTGGACGATGCCGAAGTGATCGACCACGTGGCGAAGCTGCTGACGAAGAAGGTCGTCATCGGCTGGTTCGAAGGCCGCGTCGAGCACGGGCCGCGCGCGCTGGGGCATCGCAGCATCCTCGCCAACCCCGGCTTCACCGACATCAAGGACATCATCAACACCCGGGTCAAGCATCGCGAACCCTTCCGCCCGTTCGCTCCCCTCGTCCTCGAGGAGCAGGCACCGGAGATCTTCGACATGGGGCGCAAGACCAGCTCCCCGTACATGACGTTCGTCTTCCCCGTCCGCGACGAGTACAAGGACCGCATCCCCGGCGCCGTACACGTGGACGGCACCTCCCGGATCCAGACCCTGACGGACGAGGGAACCCCACGGCTCACGGCGCTGCTGCGGAAGTTCATCGAACTCACCGGCACGCCCTGCCTGATCAACACCTCGTTCAACGTCGCCGGCGAACCCATCGTCTGCACCCCCGCCGACGCCCTGAACTGCTTCATGGGCACCGAGATCGACTACCTGGTCCTCGGAAACCACCTCATCGCCAAGACCGACCGCGTCACCTCCTAGAAGAAGGAGCACCTCCCGTGCCGACGATCCAGCGCAAGCACACCATGTACCACTCGACCCTCCTCGACGCCGACCCGGACACCGTGTGGGCGACCATCCGCGACGCCATGCAGATCCTGGAGATGGTGTCTCCCGGCGACCTGGACGTCCACCGGGACGTCAGCTGGGTGGAGGGCGGCTCGGTCGAGACGGTCCCGGCCCGCTACGACTTCAAGCTCACGCTCAGCGGCAAGGTCGTCCAGCAGGAGATCGCCGCCCGCGACGAGATCAACAGGACCCAGTCCTACCGGGCCGTCGCCCCCACCAGCGGAGTCGCCAACTACGAGGCCACCATCCGGGTGTTCCCCCTCACCAACGACCCGGCCCGCAGCTTCTTCGACTGGTCGCGGACCCTGGAGATCGCCGAGGACGCCGACCTGAACGTGGTCGAGGGCATCATCGGCATCATGGAGAAGCAGACCGACGCCGTACGGGACCACTTCGCGAAGACCGCGAAGTGAGTGAGCAGACCGCGAAGTGAGTGACGTGACGACGCTCGTACTGCTGCGGCACGGCGAGACCCTGCTCACCCCTGGGCGACGGCTCTCCGGCAGCGGAGGATCCAATCCGGGACTCTCGCCGGCCGGACGCCGCCAGGCCCGGGCGACAGCGGACGCCCTCGCCCACCGCGGCGACATCGCGGCGGTCGTCACGTCACCGATGCGGCGCTGCCAGGAGACCGCTCATTGCGTGGCCGCGCGCCTCGGCCTGAGCGTCCGGGTCGACCGGGACCTGCGGGAAGCGGACTTCGGCGCCTGGGAGGGCCTGACCTTCGCCGAAGTCCGCGCACGCTACCCGGACGACCTGAGCGCATGGCTCGCCTCGCCCGAGAGTCCCCCCTCGGGCGCGGGAGAGACCATGCAACAGGTCATCCGCCGGGTCGCCGCCGTGCGAGACGGCCTCCTGGCCCGGTACGCCGGCGCCACGGTTCTGGTCGTCTCCCACGTCGTCCCCGTCAGAACCCTGATCCGCCTCGCCCTCCAGGCCCCACCGCACAGCCTGTTCCGCATGGAAGCCGCAGCGGCCTCCTTGTCGACGGTGACCTACGACGAGGACGGCACCGCCACGGTGCAGACCCTCAACGACACTCACCACTTGAACCGATGACGTCCTCTGCCCCACTGTGCGCCCCTTTCCTGCCGTATCCGGGCCGGTGGCGTGCCGCACCGGATCCGGGTGGCGTACGGGGTTACCGTCAGCGGCGTGGACGGTGATCGCCGAGGGTGGCGCGAGTGCTTGCTCAGCGGGGCGGTGTTCGCCGTGTGCATGGTCGGCACCACGCTGCCCACCCCCCTCTACCCGCTCTACCAGGAGAAGTTCGGCTTCTCCGAGCTGACGGTGACCGTGGTGTACGCCGTGTACGCCTTCGGGGTCATCGGCGTGCTGTTGCTGGTGGGCAACGCCTCGGACACCGTGGGCAGGCGTGTGGTGCTGCTGTGGGGGCTCGGATGCGCTGCGGCGAGCGCGGTCTGCTTCCTGTGCGCCACCGGGCTCGGCTGGCTGTATGCGGGGCGGTTGCTGTCCGGACTCTCCGCAGGTCTGTTCACCGGGGCAGCCACGGCGTACGTGATGGAGCTGGCGCCGTACGGCGGCGGTTCGCGCGCCACCTTCGTGGCGACGGCCGCCAACATGGGCGGACTGGGCTGCGGTCCGCTGCTCGCGGGGGTGCTCGCGCAATACGCACCATGGCCGCTGTACCTGCCGTTCGTCGTGCATCTCGCCCTGCTGGCCGGCTCGGCCACCGTCCTGCTGCGGCTTCCGGAGACGGTGCGGGACCGGCTGCCGCTGAGCACCGTGAGACCGCGCCGGCCCGGTCTGCCCCCACAGGTGCGGGCGGTGTTCGCGCCCGCCGCGATCGCCTCGTTCGTGGGGTTCGCGCTGTTCGGGGTGTTCACGTCGGTCAGCCCGGCGTTCCTCGCCGATTCCCTGGACGTGGACAACCACGCCGTGAGCGGGCTGGTCGTCGCACTGGCCTTCTTCGCCTCGACCGCCGGGCAACTGGCGGTCGGCCGAGTGGGGGTGCGGCGATCCCTGCCGTTGGGCTGTGCCTGTCTCCTCGCCGGGCTGGCGCTGCTCGCGGGGGCGCTGCGCTGGGACCTGATGTCGCTGGTGGTGCTGAGCGCGCTCGTCGGCGGGAGCGGGCAGGGGCTGGCGTTTCGCGGGGCACTGGCCGCAGTGGCCGAGGCGTCTCCGGCAGGCCGGCACGCGACGGTGATCTCGATGCTGTTCGTCGTGGCCTACGCGGGCATCTCGGTGCCCGTGATCGGTGTCGGGCTGCTCGTGGGCCCGATCGGCCTGGAGAGCGCCGGGCTGGTGTTCATCGCCTGCATGGCGGTCCTGGTCTCGACCGCAGCCGCCTATCTGCTCCGGCGGCCGGCACCGGCGAGAACGTGAGCGCGAACGCTCAGCGACGCTGAGGGACCGCGAGACTGAGACGGACAACGACGAAGGGCCCCGCTGCAAGCAGCGGGGCCCTTCGACATCGTGCCCGGTGAGGCACTGGCGGAGGATACGAGATTCGAACTCGTGAGGGGTTGCCCCCAACACGCTTTCCAAGCGTGCGCCCTAGGCCACTAGGCGAATCCTCCGGGGCAAACAATACAAGACGTTGAGGAGTGCTCGCGAACCCGTTCCCCGTGCTCGGATCGGGTTCGTTCCCCAGCTCGGATCGGGTTCGATCCTCCCTCTCAGATCCTGTACCCTGTGCGGAGCCCCTCACGTGGCGCTATCTGACTGAACTCCCCCAGGGCCGGAAGGCAGCAAGGGTAGGTTGGCTCTGGCGGGTGCGTGGGGGGCGCTTGCGTTTCGGGAACCTTGTCGGGGGTTGTCCCGCGAGCGGTCCGCGTTGTCAGTGGGCGCCTATAACCTCGTATGCGTGTCGTCTCTCGCGCTGTACCGCCGCTATCGCCCGGAGTCGTTCGCCGAGGTCATCGGGCAGGAGCATGTCACCGACCCGTTGCAGCAGGCGCTGCGGAACAACCGGGTCAATCACGCGTACCTGTTCAGCGGTCCGCGCGGCTGCGGAAAGACGACCAGTGCCCGGATCCTGGCGAGGTGTCTGAACTGCGAGCAGGGGCCCACGCCGACGCCCTGCGGGGAGTGCCAGTCGTGTCAGGACCTCGCGCGCAACGGGCGGGGTTCGATCGACGTCATCGAGATCGACGCCGCTTCGCACGGTGGTGTGGACGACGCCCGTGACCTGCGGGAGAAGGCCTTCTTCGGGCCGGCGAGCAGTCGGTACAAGATCTACATCATCGACGAGGCCCACATGGTCACGTCGGCCGGTTTCAACGCGCTGCTGAAGGTCGTCGAGGAGCCGCCGGAGCACCTCAAGTTCATCTTCGCCACGACCGAGCCCGAGAAGGTCATCGGGACGATTCGGTCGCGTACCCATCACTATCCGTTCCGGCTGGTCCCGCCGGGGACCCTGCGGGAGTACCTGGGCGAGGTCTGCGGGCAGGAGGGCATCCCCGTCGAGGACGGGGTGCTGCCGCTGGTCGTGCGGGCCGGCGCCGGATCCGTGCGTGACTCCATGTCCGTCATGGACCAGCTGCTCGCGGGAGCGGCCGCCGACGGTGTGACGTACGCCATGGCGACTTCGCTGCTCGGTTACACGGACGGCTCCCTGCTGGACTCCGTGGTCGAGGCCTTCGCCTCCGGGGACGGAGCCGCGGCCTTCGAGGTCGTGGACCGCGTCATCGAGGGCGGCAACGACCCGCGCCGCTTCGTCGCCGACCTGCTGGAGCGGCTGCGGGACCTGGTGATCCTCGCCGCAGTGCCGGACGCCGCCGAGAAGGGGCTCATCGACGCCCCCTCCGACGTCGTCGAGCGGATGCAGGCCCAGGCCGGCGTCTTCGGCGCCGCCGAGCTCAGCCGCGCCGCCGACCTTGTCAACGAAGGCCTGACGGAGATGCGCGGGGCCACCTCGCCCCGGCTCCAGCTCGAACTCATCTGCGCGCGCGTGCTGCTTCCCGCGGCCTACGGCGACGAGCGCTCGGTCATGGCCCGGCTGGACCGCATCGAGCGCGGCGTGAACTTCGTGGGCGCGGGCGCCACTGCCGCACCCGCCATGGGGTACGTGCCGGGCCCCGACGCGCACGGTGGCGCCGCTGCCGGTCCGGGGCCCTCGGTTCCGCCGGGCGGCGGGGCCGCCGCTGCCCGGGCCGCGGTGCGGGGGGCGCCTGCGGAGGCGTACGGGACGGCGGGCGCCGCTGCGGCACAGGGCGCCGGACCGGCTCCGGTCCAGGCCCCGGGGCCCGCCACGCCACCGCCCCGCCGCCGCGCCCGTCGCGCCGACGCCCACCCCGGTGGCCGAGCAGCCGCAGGCCCCGGCCGCCGCGCCCGCCTCCGCCCCGCCCGCCTCCACACCCGGAGCCTGGCCCGCCGCGACGGCCGCGGGCGGTGGCGGCGGTGGCCGACGCCCCGGCGGCTGGCCCACGGCCACCCCCCCGCGGGCGCCGGACAGGCCCCGCCCGCGACCCCGGCGGCCGCTGCATCCGCACCCGCCGCCGCCTCCGCGCCCGGCGCCCCCGCTTCCTTCGGTGGCGGCGGCCCCGACCCCCGCATGCTCTGGCCGAACATCCTGGAGGCGGTGAAGAACCGCCGCCGGTTCACCTGGATCCTGCTCAGCCAGAACGCGCAGGTCACCGGGTTCGACGGGACGACCCTGCAGATCGGCTTCGTCAACGCGGGCGCGCGGGACACCTTCGCGAGCGGCGGCAGCGAGGAAGTGCTGCGGCAGGCGCTGTCCGAGCAGTTCAACGTGCAGTGGCGGATCGAGGCGATCGTCGACGCGTCGGGCGGCTCGGCACCGCAGCCGGGCGGCGGCTTCAATGGCGGCAACAGCGGCTTCGGCGGCGGCGCCCCGGCCGCGCCCCGCCCCGCCCCGCAGCCCGCGGCTCCGGCCTCCCCGCCCGCCGCCTCCTCCGGACCGGGCCCCGGCCCCTCCGGGAACCGCGCCCCGGCGCCCGCCGCCCCGCCGTCGGCCCCGGAACCCCCTCCGGTGGCCCCCGAGGACGACATCCCCGAGGACGACGACCCCGACCTCGACGAGTCCGCCCTCTCGGGCCACGAACTGATCGTCCGCGAACTGGGCGCGACGGTCATGGAGGAGTTCACCAACGAGTGAGCGGGTAACCGGCGGGCGGGCGGGCGATCGACGACGTACCGCCTGGAGGATGGAGGATCCCACCAATCCTCCGCCCCCCTCCCTTCGGAAGCCCCTACAAGGGCATCCGTCCCCGGCGGTTAGGCTGACCCCCGTGAAGGTCCTCGTCATCGGTAGCGGCGCCCGCGAACACGCCCTGTGTCACTCCCTGTCCCTCGACTCCGACGTCACCGCCCTGTACTGCGCCCCCGGGAACGCAGGCATCGCGGAGGTGGCCGAGCTGCGCCCGGTCGACGCGCTCGACGGCGCCGCCGTGGCCGCGCTGGCCACGGAGCTCGGCGCCGAACTGGTGGTCGTGGGCCCGGAGGCCCCGCTCGTGGCCGGGGTCGCCGACGCCGTGCGCGAGGCGGGCATCCCCGTCTTCGGCCCCTCCAAGGAGGCCGCGCAGCTGGAGGGCTCCAAGGCCTTCGCCAAGGACGTGATGGCGGGAGCCGGCGTCCCGACCGCCCGCTCGTACGTCTGTACGACGCCTGATGAGGTCGACGAGGCGCTGGACGCCTTCGGTGCCCCGTACGTGGTGAAGGACGACGGACTGGCGGCCGGCAAGGGTGTCGTCGTGACCGCCGACCTCGAAGCCGCGCGGGCGCACGCGAACGCCTGCGACCGGGTCGTCATCGAGGAGTTCCTCGACGGCCCCGAGGTCTCCCTCTTCGCGATCACGGACGGCGAGACGGTCGTCCCGCTCCAGCCCGCCCAGGACTTCAAGCGCGCGCTGGACGGCGACGAGGGCCCGAACACCGGCGGTATGGGCGCGTACTCGCCCCTGCCCTGGGCGGACCCGAAGCTGGTCGCGGAGGTCATGGACACGGTCCTGCAGCCGACCGTCGACGAGCTGCGCCGCCGTGGCACCCCGTTCTCCGGCCTGCTCTACGCCGGTCTCGCGATCACTTCGCGCGGCGTACGGGTGATCGAGTTCAACGCCCGCTTCGGCGACCCCGAGACCCAGGTGGTCCTGGCCCGCCTGAAGACCCCGCTCTCCGGCGTACTGCTGGCCGCGGCGAACGGCACGCTCGCCGACCTGGAGCCGCTGCGCTGGAGCGGCGACGCGGCCGTCACCGTGGTCATCGCCTCGCACAACTACCCGGACACCCCGCGCACCGGCGACCCGATCACCGGGCTCGACGAGGTGGCGGCCCAGGACGCCCCGCACGCGTACGTCCTGCACGCCGGGACCAGGCAGGACGGCGACGCCGTCCTGAGCGCGGGCGGCCGTGTGCTCTCCGTCACAGCGACGGGCGCCGACCTCACGCAGGCCCGTGCGAGGGCGTACGAGGCGGTCGCCCGCATCCGTCTCGACGGTTCCCAGCACCGTACGGACATCGCGGCGAAGGCGGCGGCCGGGGAGTAACCCCTGCTCACCCCGTCCACCGCGGCCACCCCGCTTCACCCGGCTCCACCCTGTTCACGAGACGTCCCCGCAGGCCCCGGAATCCCTAGGGAATCCGGGGCCTGATCGTTGCCCACCGTCATCCACCTCTCCCCAGAGCCATTCCATCGAGTGACCGATGCTCCATCCTGCTGACGGGGGCCGGGGCCCCAACTAGGGTGCGGCGAAAGCGTTCGGGCACTTGGCCCACCGGCATTGCGATGTCGGTGACGGGTGCCACAGTGGGGGAGTGAGCAACGCCAGGACATCCGTCGGCAGAAGCCGTGACCATGAGGGTCGCGGTGGGCGCCGGGCGGAACTGTAGGGGGTGACGTCCGGTCGTGACAGGTATGGGTGTGGAGGCGGGCGCGCAGGCCGCGCGCTCACGGGCTCTCGCCGTGCTGCGCATCCGCAGCCGGGCGCTGGCCGTCGCCCTGCTGCCCGCGGCCGTCGCCGTCGTGCTGCTCGTCGGTGGCTCCACCGGCCATATCAGCGGCGGAAGTTGGCATCTCACCAGCTGGATCGTGGCGGCCGTCGCCGGGCTCGTGCTGCTCGCGGCCGCGGGTATCGCGCTCGTGGTGGCCCGCGCGCGGCCCGCGATGAGTCCGACGGTCGCGATCGCCGAGGAGTCGGCGCCCGACCTGTACCGCATGGTGCGCGACCTGGCCGACCGCCTCGACGTACCGGCGCCCTCGGCCATAGCGCTCACCCCGGACTGCGACAGCTGGCTGGAGGACCGCACCCACCCGGCCCACGGCCCGCCCTCGGACGTACGAGGACTGGCGGGCGGTCTCCCGCAGCTGCTCGGCCGCGCCCGCGCGGGCCGGAACCTCCGCCGGGTGCCCGCGACCCCCGTCCTCGTCATCGGCTCGCCGTTCCTGTGGTGGATGCGGGTGGGCGAGCTGCGCGCGGTGCTGGCCCCGGTCGTCGCCGGTACGGGCCCCTCCGCGCACCCCGACATAGCCGCGGCGCGTCGCTTCGTACGCGGTCTGGACGCGGCCGTGGCGGTCACCTCGGCGCCCGCGCGCGGACCCCTGGCCCGTGTGGTGCTGGGCGGCGTCGGCTGGGTGACCCGCCTGCTGCTGCGCAGCTGCCGTGGGCACGCGGCCGAGATGGAGCGGGGCGTCGCGGCGGCAGCCGCCGAGCGTGCACAGGCTGTGGACTACGGCCTGCGGATCGTCGCGCAGGAACAGGTCGGACTGGCGTACGCCGGATGGGACCGCCTGCTCACCCGTGTCGCACTGCCCGCCTGGCGCATGGGCCGCTGGCCCTCGCGCCTCGACGCGGGCGTCGTCGCCGCGCTGACCGAGCTCTCCCGCCGCGACCGGCTGGCCGAGGGATTCGCCTCCCGGCTCGGCGAGCGCCCCGCATGTGACCTGCTCGAAGAGCCGGGAACCGTCGACGAGGCGGCCTCGCTCCTCGCCGCGCGCCTCTTCCACGGGGGTCCCGCAGAGGCGGGCCCGGACTGGGCGCCGGTGGGCTGGGAGGAGTACCCGGACGAGGTGGTCGACCGCAAATGGCGCGCCGACGCGGCCCGCCTCCACCGCGTCCTGGACGCGCTGGGCGTACGGCACTCCACGAACCCGGCGGCACCGGAGTCCGGCGGCCCGACGCTGGCACGGGTGATGGACCACCTGACGACGCCGACAGCCCAGGCCCCCCAGGAGACTCAGGCCTCCGAGGGCTCGGCGGCGTACAAGAACATGGGCGAGGAATCCGAGGACGGCGAGGACGGGGCCGGCCTGGGCAACGAGCGGACGGCCTCGCTGGCGGCCGGGCTCAGTGCGGAGGTGGCCCGCGAGGAGGCGGCGGCGCCGGTGACGTCCGCCTCGGCGGGCGGTACGGAGCAGCAGGGGCCCGACTGGGCGCTGTGGGACGACGGG
Source organism: Streptomyces sp. R21 (assembly GCF_041051975.1). Lineage (GTDB taxonomy): Bacteria > Actinomycetota > Actinomycetes > Streptomycetales > Streptomycetaceae > Streptomyces. The sequence goes on from NZ_CP163435.1 coordinate 5,333,240, forward strand.
ATGCTTCCCCTCTTCCCGCTGCAGCCGCCGCGGACCGGGCGCGAGCTGCTGTCCGATCACGTCGCGGCGATGGTGTGCTGCGCCGCGATGGACACGGCCGGGGCGACGCCGGGGCTCGACTGGCTCGACGGCCCGACGCTCCTCGTCGACGGCGAACGTGCCGCCGACCTCACGCCCCGCGTCCTCACCCTCGTCGAGCACGGGGATCCCGCCCCCCTCCGCGACTGGCTCCGCCACCTCGGCGTCCGCCCAGAAAAACCAGTCCGCCTGGTCTGACCGTTCCTTCCCCCCCGCCCCCGGGGTGGGTGGGCAAACCCCGGGTTCCCCCTGCTTGAACAGTCACCCGGCGCGGGTGCGGGGCGGGGGTGGGCGGGCCACGCAGCCCGGCGTTTACGGGGCGCCGCCTGCGCCCACCCGTGCCGCCCCAGCGGCACGATTGCCCGCGGGGAGAGCGGCTACGCCAGCCACCCGGCAGCTACTACGGACGGCCCGCAGTCGCCCTGCGGCGGAAGGGGCCGTGCCGGTACGTTCCTGCCCGTCGCGTAGCAGATCGCCCGCCAAGTTTCGCCGTATTCAGCCCCCGGGCAGTACGCCCACGCGGCGACGGGCAGAACGTACCGGCACGGCCCCGACCCACCCACCGCACCCCACTGCGAAAGGCGCCCCCGCCAGAAAATCGCGACGAACGGTAACGACCCGCATGCGTAATGTGATGTGCTGGGACCGGTCATGCGCACAGCAAGGGTCCACGGAGCTGACGGGGGCACGGAGGAGGGGAGTCGGCATGGGATCGGAGCAGGTCCGCCGCTGGGAGTCGGGAGCACTCGCACATGCCGTCACGGACCCCTTCGGCCAGGGCCCCGTCCCCTGGCTCCGCGGCAGCGAGACCTACTTCGACGACACCGGCCAGGTAGTCCCCTGGTACGTGGACATGGACACGGGCCCCGCCCTGGCCCACGCCCCCAGAATCCCCACCCCGCGCCTCGCCGGAGCCCCGCGCCCCGCCGGAGGCCCCCGCTCCGCAGACGACGTCCACCGCCAGATCAAGGGCTTCTCCTCCACCGGCGCGGCCGCCCCGGGCGAGGCCATCGACTTCCACATCACCGTCGACCCGCCCCAGGAATTCAGCGTCGACATCTACCGCATCGGCCACTACGGCGGCGACGGCGCATCCAAGATCACCACCAGCCCCCGCCTCTCCGGCATCGTCCAGCCCCCGCCCCTCACCGCGGACCGCACGGTCTCCTGCCACCACTGGTGGCTGTCGTGGCGGCTCCAGATCCCGTCCTACTGGAGCATCGGGGCGTACGTCGCCGTACTCACCACCGTCGACGGCTACCGCTCGCACATCCCCTTCACCGTCCGCGACGACCACCCCGCCGACCTGCTACTTCTCCTCCCGGACATCACGTGGCAGGCGTACAACCTCTACCCGGAGGACGGCCGCACGGGCGCGAGCCTGTACCACGCATGGGACGACGGAGGCCGGCTCCTCGGCGAGTCGGACGCCGCGACGACGGTGTCCTTCGACCGCCCGTACGCGGGCGCGGGCCTCCCCCTCCACGTGGGCCACGCCTACGACTTCATCCGCTGGGCCGAGCGCTACGGCTACGACCTCGCCTACGCCGACGCCCGCGACCTGCACGCCGGCCGCGTCGACCCCACCCGCTACCGGGGCCTGGTCTTCCCGGGCCACGACGAGTACTGGTCGGCGCAGATGCGCCGCACCACGGAACGCGCCCGCGACCACGGCACGTCCCTCGTCTTCCTCTCCGCCAACACCCTGTACTGGCAGGTCGAGTTGGGCCCGTCCCCGTCAGGCGTCGGCGACCGCCTGCTCACCTGCCTCAAGCGCCGCTGCCCGGGCAAACCGGCCCTGTGGCGCGAGATCGACCGCCCGGAGCAACAGCTCATCGGCATCCAGTACGCGGGACGCGTCCCGGAACCGAGCCCCCTGGTCGTCCGCAACGCCGACCACTGGCTGTGGGACGCGACCGGCGCGCACGAGGGCGACGAACTGGAGGGCATGGTCGCCGGCGAGGCGGACCGCTACTTCCCGCGCGCCCCGCTCCCCGAGCACCAGGGCCGCATCCTCCTCGCCCACTCCCCGTACCGGGACAGCGAGGGCACCGCCCGTCACCAGGAGACGTCCCTCTACCGGGCCCCGTCCGGCGCCCTGGTCTTCGCGTCCGGAACGTTCGCCTGGTCCCCGGCCCTGGACCGGCCGGGCCACGTGGACCCCCGTGTCCAGCGAGCCACCGCAAACCTCCTGGACCGCATCTGCAAACGCGACTGAACCCCCTGTCGGCGGCCCGCTCCCGCGTACGGGAGAATCAAGCCGTTCAGACATAACCACGGGGAGGAACCGTGTCCGGATTCGTCGAAAAGCCCGAGCCCCTCCAGGTCCCGGGTCTGGTACATCTGCACACCGGCAAGGTGCGCGACCTGTACCAGAACGAGGCGGGCGACCTCATCATGGTTGCCAGCGACCGCATGTCCGCCTACGACTGGGTGCTCCCCACGGAGATCCCGGACAAGGGCCGCGTGCTCACCCAGCTTTCGCTCTGGTGGTTCGACCAGCTCGTCGACCTGGCGCCGAACCACGTCCTGAGCACCGAACTCCCGCCGGGCGCCCCCGCCGACTGGCAGGGCCGGACGCTCGTGTGCAAGTCGCTGCGGATGGTCCCCGTGGAGTGCGTGGCGCGCGGCTACCTCACCGGCTCGGGCCTGGTCGAGTACAACGACTCCCGCACCGTCTGCGGCCTCGCCCTCCCCGAGGGCCTGACCGACGGTTCGGAGCTGCCCGCGCCGATCTTCACCCCGGCCACCAAGGCCGCGGTCGGCGAGCACGACGAGAACGTGTCGTACGAGGAGGTCGTCCGCCAGGTCGGCGCGGACACGGCGGCCCAGCTGCGCCAGGCGACGCTCGCCGTCTACGCCCGCGCCCGCGACATCGCGCGCGAGCGGGGCATCATCCTCGCGGACACGAAGTTCGAGTTCGGCTTCGACGGGGAGACGCTCGTCCTCGCCGACGAGGTGCTCACCCCGGACTCGTCCCGCTTCTGGCCGGCCGAGACCTGGGAGCCGGGCCGCGCCCAGCCGTCGTACGACAAGCAGTTCGTGCGCGACTGGCTGACCTCCGCCGAGTCCGGCTGGGACCGCAGGAGCGAGCAGCCGCCGCCGGCCCTGCCCCAGCAGGTGGTGGACGCGACGCGCGCGAAGTACATCGACGCGTACGAGCGCCTGACAGGCGCGAACTGGTCATGACCGGATGACGAGAGCCCCGGTCGACCGACCGGGGCGAACTCGTCGTGACCACGCACCGCCCGCCGTACGTCGTGACCACGCACTGCCCGCCGTACGACAACGTACGACGAAGGCCCCGGTCAACCGACCGGGGCCTTCATCCTCTGAGCGAACGACGAGGTTCGAACTCGCGACCTCAACCTTGGCAAGGTTGCGCTCTACCAACTGAGCTACGTTCGCACTGCGCCGTGGCGCGAGAGCAACTATACCCAACCCCGCTCCCGCGCGAGACGCACCGCCGTGTGCCGGTTCTCCGCCCCGAGCTTGGAGACGGCGGACGACAGGTAGTTCCGTACGGTCCCCTGCGACAGCGCGGCCCGCTCCGCGATCTCCGCGACGGGCGCCCCGTCGGCGGCGAATTCGAGCACCTCGGCCTCGCGCGCGGTCAGCGGCGAGTCCCCGGCGGAGATCGCGTCGGCGGCCAACTCCGGGTCCACATAACGGTTTCCCGCGTGCACCGTACGGATGATCTCCGCGAGCCGCTGCGCACTGACGGTCTTGGGGACGAACCCGCGCACACCCGCCGCAAGCGCCCGCTTCAGATGCCCGGGGCGGCCATGGCTCGTCACGATCAGCACCCGGCACTCGGGCAGTTCGGCCCGCAGAGATGTGGCCACCCTCACACCGTCGGCGCCCGGCATCTGCAGATCGAGGACGGCGACGTCGGGCGCGTGTGCCCGCGCCATCGCCAGCGCCTCCGGACCGGTGGCCGCCTCGGCCACCACGACCAGGTCGTCCTCCAGCCCCAGCAGCGCGGCGAGTGCTCCCCGGATCAGATGCTCGTCATCGGCGAGCAGCAGCCGCACGCTCATGCGGTGACCTCCTTCACAGTCGGCGGTACCTCGGCGGTGCTCGGCGTCAGCGGCACCTCGGCAGTCAGGCGGAACAGCCCGTCCCCCGCGGGCCCCGCCCGCAGCACCCCGTCGACCCCGGCCAGCCGCTCCCGCAGCCCCGCGAGCCCGGACCCCCGCCCCGGCCCAGCGCCGAGCGATCCCGCATCCGCCGGCACCCCGTCGTTCTCGACGGTGAGCACCACGCGCCCCTCGGCCGCCGCCAGCATCACCGTGCAGTGCTCGGCGTCCCCGTGCCGCAGCACGTTGGTCGTCGCCTCCCGTACGACCCAGCCGAGCGCAGACTGCACCTCGCCCCGCAGCCCGACCACCTCGCCGGTCACGGCGCAAGCTATCCCAGCTGCGGTCAACACGCCGTGCGCACCGGCGAGTTCGACGCCCAGGTCGGCATCCCGATATCCCCGTACGACATCCCGCACCTCCCGCTGCGACTCCCGGGCGATCCGCTGCACCTCGATCATCTGGTCCACCGCCTCGGGCCGTTCCCGCCGTGCGAGCTGTACGGCCAGCTCGCTCTTCAGCGCGATGACCGCGAGGTTGCGGCCCATCACGTCGTGCAGGTCGCGCCCGAAGCGGAGCCGTTCCTCGGCGACGGCGAGCCGGGTGCGGGTCTCGCGGGCCTCGTCGAGGGCGTAGACGGCGTTGAGCAGCCAGACGGAGAAGACGGAGGTGAAGGCCATGAATCCGGCACCGATGAGCACCGCGAACGCCACGCCGAGCGCGGCGGGGCCGGGCATGCCCAGCGGGAAGGACACGGCCGCCGCCCCGACGGCGAAGCCCGCGACGATCGCGACCACCCGCCGCCGGTTGCGCACGCCGAGCGCGATGGCGCCCGCGCCGAAGATCAGCACGCCGGTGAAGAGCGTGCCCGCGGCGGTGTCGATGTCGTCGCCGGACGGACCGTACTTCTTCACGACGAGCGCGATGTTCGCGAGCACGAAGGTGAACGCGCCGAGCGCCCACAGGAGCCGTACGGGCTGGTCGCGGCGGCCTCGGGTCCAGTCGAGCGCCCGGGACGCGGCCACCCCGCAGACGACCGCGTGCGCGCCGACCATCGCCAGCAGCCAGCCCCCGATCCCCAGCCCCGCCTGGCCGAGCACCGGCAGCCCGATCGCCGCGATCTCGATCACGGCGAAGAAGTGGAAGGACCACCGCGTGTACGTCTCGACCTTCGCCGGCGTGCTCTTCCCACGCCACCAGGCCCCCGGTCGGCTCATCTCCCGCACCCCCGCGTTCAGCGCCGTGGCTCCCAGCGGAACCACCGTCGTACAGCAAACACCGCGACCACGGTCCAGGCCACCGCCGTTGCCACGGCGCCCAGGGCGTCGTACGCGGAGAGTCCGCCGCTCCAGCCGCCGCCGCTCCAGCCGGCCCGGATCAGCCGGATCGCCGGGGAGAGCGGCAGCAGTTCGCAGACGGAGGCGATCCGGTCGGGCAGCACCTCTGTGGGGATCGCGATGCCCGAGCCCATCATCGACACGAACAGCAATGGCAACGCGGTGACCTGCGCACTCTCCACGGTCCTGCTGAAACTCGCCGTGAGCGCCGCGAGCGCGGCGCACAGGACGAGGCCCAACAGCAGCCCGAGCAGGGCGAGATGGGGCGCACGGGGTGCCGGCGCGTCGAGGAGCACCGTGCAGCCGACGGCCACGACCACGGACTGTACGAGGCCGATGGCGGCGGCGGGCAGGGCGGCGCCGGCGAGGATCTCCCGGTCGCCCAGCTCCCCGGTGCGCAGCCGCTTGAGGACGAGTTCCTCGCGGCGGGCGACGTAGACGCTCACCAGTGCCGAGTACACGGCGAAGAGCAGCGAGAAGCCGATCGCGGAGGTGAGCATCACCGTGCCGACGGTGAGGCCCTCGGCCTTGAGGTCCATCTCCTCGACGGCCGGCCGCGCGCTGAACGGCAGCGCCAGCGGCACGAACAGCGCCGTGACGATCACGCCCTTGTTGCGGCTCAGCAGGGTCAGCTCGGCCCGCGCGAGAGCGCCCAGCCGCCCGGCCGGGGTGGTCATCACCGTGCTCATGCCACGACCTCCTTCTCACTCACGCTGTCCCCAGCCCCAGCCCGATCTCCGCTTCCGGCCCGATCCCCGCTCCCGGCCCGTCCACCCGCCTCCCGCGCGATCCGCAGGAACGCCTCCTCCAGCGAGGCGGCCCGCACATCGAGCCCGCGCAGTTCCACACCGGTCCGCTCGGCCCACAACAGCAGCCCGGTGGCGGTGCGCTGGAGTTCGTTCGTGCGCAGCCGGACCGTGCGGCCGGACGTCTCGTGGCCACTCACGCCGAGCTCGGCGAGCGGCGGCAGGTCGCCGACGAACCAGCCGTCGGGCAGCGCGAAGGAGATCCGGGACGGCTGGGAGGCGGTCACCTCGGCGAGCGTGCCGGAGACGGCGATCTGCCCGTCGTGGAGGATCGCCAGCCGGTCGGCCAACTCCTCCGCCTCCTCCAGGTAGTGCGTGGTCAGCAGCACGGTGGTGCCGTCGTCGCGCAGCCGCCGCACCAACTCCCAGGTGTCCCGGCGCCCTTCGGCGTCGAGCCCGGTCGTCGGCTCGTCGAGGAAGAGGATCTCGGGGCGGCCGAGGAGCGCGAGCGCCAGGTCCAGGCGCCGCCGCTCGCCGCCGGACAACTGCTTGACCCGTACGCCGGCCCGCCGCTCCAGGCCGACCAGCGCCAGCGCCTCGCCCACCGGCCGGGCCCCGCTGGTGCAGCCCGCCCACATCCGTACGGTCTCGGTGACCGTCAGCTCGGAGGGGAAGCCGCCCTCCTGGAGCATCACGCCGATCCGGGGCCGTACGGCCGCCCGCTCCGTGTACGGGTCGTGCCCGAGGATGCGCACCTGCCCGGAGGCCGGGGGCGCGAGGCCCTCCAGCAGCTCGACGGTGGAGGTCTTGCCCGCGCCGTTCGTGCCGAGGAGCGCGAAGAGCTCACCCGGTGCCACGGTGAACGTGACTCCGCGGACCGCCTCGAAATCTCCCCCGTACACGCGCCGCAGATCAGTGACGTCAATCACGTGCTCGTGCTCGTCCGTGTTCATGAAATCAGCGTCCCCGCGGAGGGGATCCGGCAGCAGTGCGCGCTGTCATCACTCGGCATGACAAATGTCAGAGGGGCCGCGGACGGGCACAGCAATGAGACGGGTCGGACTGATCACAGCAAAAAGCCCCAGTCGATGACTGGGGCTTCCTGAACTGGAGCGGACGACGAGGCTCGAACTCGCGACCTCAACCTTGGCAAGGTTGCGCTCTACCAACTGAGCTACGTCCGCATTGCCTCCGACCAGCTCTCACTGATCGGCGCGAGCACCAGCCTACCTGATCCAGAAGGATGCCTGGTAAGCGATGCAGAGCGGGTGACAGGAATTGCACACTGCGCCTTCCCCCTGGAAGGGGGATGTTCTGCTACTGAACTACACCCGCGTGACTCCGTGAGGTGCGGCTTTTCGGCCTTGCCCCTCGGCGTGTTCCAGACTCTAGCTGACCAGCGGGGGGTCAGCGCAAGTCGGTTGCGCCGAGGGGCAGCTGACCGGTCCCCGCGCGGGGGTCAGTGCGCCTCGGCGAACGCCTCGTAGACCTTCTTGGGGATGCGGCCCCGCGGCGGCACGTCCAGCTTGTTGGAGCGGGCCCAGGCGCGGACGGCGGCGGGGTCGGGGGTCAACGCGGTGTGCGTGTACGCCTTCCCGGACTTCGACTGCTTGCGGCCGGCCTCGACGTACGGGGCGAGGACCTTCCGCAGTTTCTTGGCGTTGGCTTGATTCAGGTCGATCTCGTACGACTTGCCGTCCAGACCGAAGGCGATCGTCTCCGCCGCTTCTGAGCCGTCGATGTCGTCGGAGAGAGTGACCACGACACGCTGCGCCACGAATATCGGTCCCTTCGTGCGACACCTTCACGATCACGCCCCATGACGTGCTGAGACGTCATGAAGATGTCGGAGAGATGTCGACTGTCCGGCTGTTATTGAGGAAAGTATCGGCTATTGCCAATTCATTTGTACAGTGCCTGGCATTGCAATGTGAAGACCGACTAAATCCCTCCGCGTGTCCCAGCGCAATGGGGTTCCATCGGTCTTCCGGGATTTTTCCCCGAATTTTCCGTGAAGGTACCCCCGTTGACGCGTGTCGGTGATGGCGGTCACGTAGGAAGCTACGAATCTACGCGAGTAGAAATTTTGTGCAGGTAGTCTGAACGAACCTGCTCAGCACCACACACCGGGAGTGCCAGTGGCACGCGTCGTAGTCGACGTCATGCTCAAGCCGGAGATCCTCGACCCCCAGGGCCAGGCGGTGCAGCGTGCGCTGCCGCGTCTCGGTTTCGACGGCATCTCCGACGTACGTCAGGGAAAGCGATTCGAACTCGAGGTTGACGGGCCGGTGGACGACGCCGCTCTCGCCCGCATCCACGATCTTGCGGAATCCTTCCTCGCCAACACCGTGATCGAGGACTTCACCGTCAAGGTGGAGGAAGTCGCGGAGGCCGCAAAGTGACCGCTCGTATTGGCGTCGTCACTTTCCCGGGCAGCCTCGACGACCGGGACACGCAGCGCGCGATCAAGCTCGCGGGCGCCGAACCCGTCGCTCTCTGGCACAAGGACAAGGACCTCAAGCAGGTCGACGCCGTGGTGCTGCCCGGCGGTTTCTCGTACGGCGACTATCTGCGGGCCGGCGCGATCTCGCGCTTCTCGCCGGTGATGGAGACCGTCATCGAGCAGGCGAAGTCGGGAATGCCGGTCCTCGGCATCTGCAACGGCTTCCAGGTCCTCACGGAGGCCCACCTCCTCCCCGGCGGGATGCTCGGCAACGATCATCTGCACTTCATCTGCCGTGACCAGAAACTGCGGGTGGAGAACGCGGACACCGCCTGGACCGCCGACTACGAGGCGGGCCAGGAGATCCACATCCCGCTGAAGAACATGGACGGGCGGTACGTCGCCGACGAGCGCACCCTCGACATGCTGGAGGCGGAGGGCCGGGTCGTGTTCCGGTACCTGGACTTCAACCCGAACGGCAGCCTCCGGGACATCGCGGGCATCACGAACGCGGCCGGGAACGTCGTGGGCCTCATGCCGCACCCCGAGCACGCGGTCGAGCCGCTCATCGGGTCCGGCCGCACCGACGGCCTCCCCTTCTTCACCTCGATCCTCAAGAAGCTGGTCAACGCATGAGCCGCACGCCTCTGGACACGGTCGAGAACGCGGCCGCTACCCCTGACGTCGAGCTGCCCTGGGCCGAACTCGGTCTGAAGAAGGACGAGTACGAGCGGGTCGTGGAGATCCTCGGCCGCCGGCCCACCGGCGCCGAGCTCGCCATGTACTCGGTCATGTGGTCCGAGCACTGCTCCTACAAGTCGTCCAAGGTGCACCTGCGCCAGTTCGGCGAGAAGGCCCCGCAGAGCGATGCGCTGCTCGTCGGCATCGGCGAGAACGCCGGTGTCGTCGACGTCGGCCAGGGCTATGCCGTGACCTTCAAGGTCGAGTCGCACAACCACCCGTCGTACGTCGAGCCCTACCAGGGCGCGGCCACCGGCGTCGGCGGCATCGTGCGCGACATCATCGCGATGGGTGCGCGCCCGGTCGCCGTCGTGGACCCCCTCCGGTTCGGTGCGGCGGACCACCCCGACACCAAGCGCGTCCTGCCGGGTGTCGTCGCCGGCATCGGCGGCTACGGCAACTGCCTGGGCCTGCCCAACATCGGCGGCGAGGTCGTCTTCGACGCCTGCTACCAGGGCAACCCGCTGGTCAACGCCGGTGCCATCGGTGTCATGCGGCACGAGGACATCCACCTCGCGAAGGCGTCCGGCTCCGGCAACAAGGTCATCCTGTACGGGGCCCGGACGGGCGGCGACGGCATCGGCGGCGCCTCCATCCTGGCCTCCGAGACCTTCGACGACGCCAAGCCGTCGAAGCGTCCCGCCGTGCAGGTCGGCGACCCGTTCCAGGAGAAGCTCCTCATCGAGTGCACCCTGGAGGCCTTCGCCGAGAAGCTCGTCGTCGGCATCCAGGACCTCGGCGCCGCCGGACTCTCCTGCGCCACCTCCGAGCTCGCGTCCAACGGCTCCGGCGGCATGCGCGTCACCCTGGACGACGTACCGCTGCGCGACTCCACGCTCTCGCCCGAGGAAATCCTCATGAGCGAGTCGCAGGAGCGCATGTGCGCGGTCGTCGAGCCCTCGAAGGTCGACCGCTTCCTGGAGATCTGCGACAAGTGGGACGTCATCGCCACCGTCATCGGTGAGGTGACCGACGGCGACCGCCTGGAGATCTACTGGCACGGCGGCAAGATCGTCGACGTCGACCCGCGCACGGTCGCGCACGACGGCCCGGTCTACGAGCGTCCGTACGCCCGTCCGCAGTGGCAGGACGCGCTCCAGGCGGACGACGCGAACAAGCTGCCCCGGCCCGCGACTTCGGGCGAACTGAAGGACCAGGTCCTTCAGCTGGTCTCGTCCCCGAACCAGGCCTCCAAGAAGTGGATCACCTCGCAGTACGACCACTTCGTGCAGGGCAACACGGTGCTGGCCCAGCCCGAGGACTCGGGCATGATCCGCATCGACGAGGAGACCGGCCTCGGCGTCGCCATCGCCACCGACGGCAACGGCCGGTACGCCAAGCTCGACCCGTACACGGGCGCGCAGTTGGCCCTCGCGGAGGCCTACCGCAACGTGGCGACCACCGGCGCCAAGCCGCTCGCCGTCTCCGACTGCCTGAACTTCGGCTCGCCCGAGGACCCGGCCGTCATGTGGCAGTTCGCCGAGGCCGTCCGCGGACTGGCCGACGGCTGCCTGCAGTTGGGCACCCCGGTGACCGGCGGCAACGTCTCGCTCTACAACCAGACGGGCGAGGCCGCCATCCACCCGACCCCGGTCGTGGCCGTGCTGGGCGTCATCGACGACGTCGCCCGCCGCACGCCCGTCGCCTTCCAGGAAGAGGGCCAGCTCCTCTACCTGCTCGGCGACACCCGCGAGGAGTTCGGCGGTTCGGCCTGGTCGCAGGTCGTCCATGACCACCTCGGAGGTCTGCCGCCCAAGGTCGACCTGGAGCGCGAGCGGCTGCTCGGCGAGATCCTGATCTCCGCCTCCCGCGACGGCATGATCGACTCCGCGCACGACCTGTCCGACGGCGGCCTCGTCCAGGCCGTGGTCGAGTCGGCGCTGCTCGGCGGCAAGGGCGCGCGTCTGATCGTCCCGGACGGGCTCGATGCCTTCACCTTCCTCTTCTCGGAGTCGGCGGGCCGCGCGGTCGTCGCCGTCCCGCGCTCGGAGGAGCTCCGCTTCAACGACATGTGCGGGGCGCGGGGTCTGCCCGTCGCCCGCATCGGCGTCGTCGACGGAGACACCGTGGACGTCCAGGGCGAGTTCGCGCTCACCCTGGAGGAGCTGCGCACGGCGCACGAGGGAACCATCCCGGCGCTGCTCGCATAAGCAGTCGTAAGAGTCGTACGCCAGTGAAGGCCCCGCCCGTTCCGACGGCCGGGGCCTTCGCCGTGTGGCCCACATGAACCGCGTGAGTCATGTGACCAGCGTGGGGCACGTGACCAGCGTGGGGCACGTGAACCACATGCACGTCACGCCGCCACCGGCTCGCTCTCCCGCACCGGTGCCGGGCCCTGCGACCCACGCGTCCTCGGCAGCCGCAGGGCCAGCAGCGCGGCCAGGGTCATCAGTCCGGCGCCGCCCCAGAACACCACCTGCGTGGCGTCGATGAAGGCCTGTATGCCGTCGGCGTGGGCGGCGCCTGTCATCCGGGTGAGGGCGCTGATGTCGCCGCCGGGTCCGTGGGCGGCGTACAGGCGGGCCAGGACGGTGCCGAAGACGGAGGCACCCAGCGCGGTGCCCAGGGTCTGGAAGAAGCGGACCGAGGTGGTGGCGACGCCGAGCTGGTGGCGCGGTGCCGCGTCCTGGACGAGCAGGATCAGCTGGCCGAGCAGCTGCCCGAACCCGGCGCCGACCAACAGGAGTTCGGCGCGGATCAGCCACAGCGAGGTGTCGGGGCCGGTGGTGGTGGCGAGCAGGACGAAGGCGAGGGCGGTGGTGGCCGTGCCGCTGATCGTGAAGGTGCGGGCCGTCCAGCCGCGGGCGGTGAGCGGGCCGGAGAGCAGTCCGGTCGCCGACATGCCGACCGCCATCGGAAGCAGGTAGAGACCCGCGGAGGAGCTGCCGATGCCGCGTGCGACCTGAAGGTAGATGAGTACGTAGTAGATCGCGCACATCATCGCGCCGCCCATGATCGCCTGGATCGCGAAGCCGAGGCGCAGCTCGCGGACCCTGAACAGGGAGAGTGGAAGCACCGGTTCGGGCGCCCGGGTCTGCCGCCACAGGAAGAGGGCGAGGGCCCCGGCGGCCGCCACCATCAGCCCGACGACCACGGGCGACGACCAGGCGTACTGCTTGCCGCCCCAGTCGGTGACCAGGAGCAGCGCGCTGGAGAACGCGGCCGCAAGCGCGGCGCCCGGGTAGTCGATCGGTCGGCGCACGTGCTGTTCCGGCAGTTTCAGGGCGAAGGCGGAGGCAGCCAGGACCGCGAGGCCGACCGGCAGGTTCACGTAGAAGATCCAGCGCCAGCTCGCGTGGTCGGCCAGCAGGCCGCCGATCCAGGGGCCGATCGCCATGGCGCCGCCCGCGACGAGCCCGCCGACGTTGGTGCCCTTGCCGGCGCTCTTCTCCTCCGGGCCCTTGAGGTGGGCGATCACCACCATCGTGACGCTCATCAGCCCGCCGCCGCCCAGGCCTTGTATCGCGCGGGCGGCGATGAGCTGGGTCATCGACTGGGCGGCGCCGCACAGCGCGGAGCCGAGCAGGAAGGTGGCGATCGCGCCGGTGAACACGCGCTTGGGGCCGAGTACGTCGCAGAGCTTGCCGTACAGCGGCAGCATCGCGGCCGAAGCGAGCGCGAACGCGCTGACCAGCCACGGGATCTTGTCGATGCCGTGGGCGGGGTCGAGATCGCGGACGATCGGGACGGTGGCCGCGGACACGATCTGCATGTCCAGGACGGCCAGGACGATCGTCACAAGGCAGACGACGAAGCCGATTTTGCGCTGGGTCTCGGTCATGGCACCACGATGGCTCATCGTTGTGTACCGAGTCAATGTTTTATCTGGGACGAGATTTCATCTCGGCTCAAAGTTCGTCTTGGTACAGTGTGGTCATGGCTGAGGCGATGGGGCTGCGCGAGCGGAAGAAAATACAGACCGCGAAGCGGATCTACCGGACCGCCGTCGAGCTGTTCATCGAGCGCGGCTTCGACGACGTCTCGGTCCAGGAGATCGCCGACGCGGCCGAGGTCTCCAAGATGACCGTCTTCAACTACTTCGGCTCCAAGGAGGACTTGGTCTTCCTCCCGGTCGAGGAGCACTTCTCCGACGCGGCCCGTGCCGTGCGCGAGCGGGAGCCCGGCGAGTCCGCCGTGGACGCCGTACGCCGCCAGTTCCTGGAGCTGGTCGAGTCCCGCGACCCGGCGGTCGGCCTGCACGGCGAGCCCTTCTCCCGGCAGGTGCGCCAACTCGTCATGGAGACCCCGGTGCTGATGGAACGCGCCTTCATCGCCGCCCAGAAGGGCACCCGGGAGCTGGCCGCACAGCTCGCGGAGGAGACCGGCGACCCGACGCTGGCCACCATCGCCGCCGCCATGCTCAGCGCCGCCCGCAACGCCCTCATAGAGGAGCACCACAACCGCGTCGCCGCCGGCGAGAGCCCGGACGCGGTCGCCGCCGACGCCACCGAGCGCACCGAACGGGCCTTCGACCTGATCGAAAAGGGCCTGAGCGGATACGCGGTCAAGCCCTAGGCTCTCGGCCATGCCACCAGCCAAGAAGCGCGCCCGTACGTACGACCCCGCGAAGATCCGTACGGCGGTTCTCGCGCAGTTCGCGAACGTACGAGCAGGCGTACGCGCCCTCGGCGAGGAGCAGTTGGCGGGGCCCACGGACCTCGGGGACTGGACCGTACGGGAGCTGGCCGCGCACCTCACCATGGCCGTCGCGACCGTCAGCCGGAACCTCGACCGCGAGGAGCCGGCCAAGGCCGAGCTCGGCCTGCTGGACTGGGCGTCCGGGACCGCCGCGCGGGCCGACGCCATCGCCTACGGCACCCGCGCACTCGCCGAACACAACCCCGACCTCGACGCGCTCTACGCCCAGGTCGAGGAACAGATCACCGAGCGCCTGGCGACCGCCCCCGGCGACCGGCTGCTCGCCACGAGCGCGGGCGCCCTGCCCCTCGCCGACTACCTGGTCACCCGCACCGTCGAACTCGTCGTCCACACCGACGACCTGAACCGGGCCGTCCCCGGCCTCGACATCCCCCTCGACCGCCAGGCGCTCGCCGCCTGCACCCGGCTGCTCGCCGACACGCTCGCCGTGCGGGCACCCGGTGCCTCGACCGAGGTGCGGATCCCGCCGTACGCCGTCGTGCAGTGCGTCGAGGGGCCCCGGCACACCCGAGGCACCCCGCCCAACGTCGTCGAGACCGACCCGCTGACCTGGATCCGGCTCGCGACCGGACGCCTGGCCTGGAAGACCGCCCTCGACGAGGCGAAGGTCAGCGCGAGCGGGGAGCGGGCGGACCTGGGCGGGCTGCTGCCGCTGATGGGCTGAGCCCGGTCGACCTACGGCGCGGGTGGAACCAACCACCCCACTCGACCCGTCACACCGGCATGGACAGGCAGCGACTGACACTCTCCGCCCTGACGCTCACCACCCTGACCGTCTTCCCGCTCGCCGTGGCCTGCGGCAACGAAACGGGGAGCACCTCGGTCGGTGCGGGCCCGCGGTCGTCCGTCACCGGCGTCCACTGGAGCGTCGACAGCGTCACCGTGAACGGGACCAGCAGGCAGGCCCCCACCGGCGCGCACGTCGAGATCGGCGACGACGGCAGGGTCCAGGGCAACTACGGCTGCAACCACTTCTACGCGAACGCCACCTTCAAGGGGGACCGCATCGACCTCGGCGACACCGAGACCACCGAGATGGCCTGCGAAGAGGGCGCCATGAAGTTCGAGGACACCCTCGCCCGAACCCTTGCCGACGGCTCGCTCAAGACCGACGTCGGCAGGAACAGCCTCACGCTCACCACGGACGACGGCGACCGCGTCCACCTCACCAAGGAGCAGGACGCCCCGCTCCACGGCACGAAGTGGACCATCACGGCACTCGGTGACGGGACCGTCGCCGAGTCCCTCCCGAAGGGCGCCAAGGCGTACCTGGTCCTGGACAAGAACGGCAGGGTCACCGGCCGCCTCGGCTGCAACGACGTCACCTCGAAAGCCACCGTCCGCGACGGACATATCACCCTGGGCACCCCGGCCACCACCCGAATGATGTGCGACCGCTCACTCATGGACACCGAGAAGACCCTGCTGAGCCTCTTCAAGAGCACGGTCACGTACGAACTGGATCACCGCACCCTCGCGCTGACCAGCACAAACGGCACAACAGTCACCGCTGTCGCCGAACGATGATCCATTAGGCCCGCGGCATCCCCAATTCGGACCAGTGGTCGATCTCGCCTACACTCGGAGCCGTGCCACGTGGTGACGGTCGACTCAGTCATGATCTGCTCCCCGGCGAGAAAGGCCCCCAGGACGCTTGCGGCGTCTTCGGTGTCTGGGCTCCCGGCGAAGAGGTCGCCAAGCTCACTTACTTCGGGCTCTACGCCCTCCAGCATCGAGGCCAGGAATCCGCGGGAATCGCGGTCAGCAACGGCTCCCAGATCCTCGTCTTCAAGGACATGGGCCTCGTGTCCCAGGTCTTCGACGAGACCTCTCTCGGTTCGCTCCAGGGTCATATCGCGGTCGGTCACGCCCGCTACTCGACCACCGGCGCCTCCGTGTGGGAGAACGCCCAGCCGACGTTCCGTGCCACCGCGCACGGCTCCATCGCGCTCGGCCACAACGGCAACCTGGTCAACACGGCGCAGCTCGCCGAGATGGTCGCCGACCTCCCGAAGGACAACAACGGCCGGTCCACCCGGGTGGCCGCCACCAACGACACCGACCTGCTCACCGCGCTCCTCGCGGCCCAGGTCGACGACGACGGCAAGCCGCTGACCATAGAAGAGGCTTCCGCCAAGATCCTCCCGCAGGTCAAGGGCGCCTTCAGCCTCGTCTTCATGGACGAGCACACTCTCTACGCGGCTCGCGACCCGCAGGGCATCCGCCCGCTGGTCCTCGGCCGTCTGGAGCGCGGCTGGGTCGTCGCCTCCGAGTCCGCCGCCCTCGACATCTGCGGCGCCGCGTACGTCCGTGAGATCGAGCCGGGCGAGTTCGTCGCCATCGACGAGAACGGCCTGCGTACCTCCCGATTCGCGGACGCGAAGCCCAAGGGCTGTGTCTTCGAGTACGTGTACCTGGCCCGTCCCGACACGGACATCGCCGGCCGGAACGTGTACCTCTCGCGTGTCGAGATGGGCCGCCGCCTCGCCAAGGAAGCCCCCGTAGAGGCCGATCTGGTCATAGCGACCCCGGAATCCGGGACGCCCGCCGCGATCGGTTACGCGGAGGCCAGCGGCATCCCCTTCGGCGCCGGACTCGTCAAGAACGCCTACGTCGGCCGGACCTTCATCCAGCCCTCGCAGACGATCCGCCAGCTCGGCATCCGCCTGAAGCTGAACCCCCTCAAGGAAGTCATCAAGGGCAAGCGCCTGGTCGTCGTCGACGACTCGATCGTGCGCGGCAACACGCAGCGCGCGCTCGTCCGGATGCTCCGCGAGGCGGGCGCCGCCGAGGTCCACATCCGGATCTCGTCGCCCCCCGTGAAGTGGCCCTGCTTCTTCGGCATCGACTTCGCCACCCGCGCCGAGCTGATCGCCAACGGAATGACCGTGGAGGAGATCGGCACCTCGCTGGGCGCCGACTCCCTCTCGTACATCTCCCTCGACGGCATGATCGAGGCGACCACCATCGCCAAGCCGAACCTCTGCCGCGCCTGCTTCGACGGCGAGTACCCGATGGAGCTCCCGGACCCCGAGCTGCTCGGCAAGCAGCTCCTGGAGACCGAGCTGGCCGCCGGACCGGCAGCCACGGCCGCGGCCGACGCGATCCGTCGCCCGTAAGACCCCGCAGCACTACAGCTGTACGACACGAAAGCTCTCAATCCTTATGTCTGAGACCACTGGTGCCAGCTACGCAGCTGCCGGCGTCGACATCGAAGCGGGCGACCGCGCCGTAGAGCTCATGAAGGAGTGGGTGAAGAAGACGCAGCGCCCCGAGGTCCTCGGCGGCCTCGGCGGCTTCGCCGGCCTCTTCGACGCCTCCGCCCTCAAGCGCTTCGAGCGCCCGCTGCTCGCCTCCGCCACGGACGGCGTGGGCACGAAGGTCGACCTGGCCCGGCAGCTCGGCGTGTACGACACCATCGGCCACGACCTGGTCGCGATGGTCATGGACGACATCGTGGTGTGCGGCGCCGAGCCGCTCTTCATGACCGACTACATCTGTGTCGGCAAGGTCCACCCCGAGCGTGTCGCCGCCATCGTGAAGGGCATCGCCGAGGGCTGTGTGCTCGCCGGCTGCGCCCTGGTGGGCGGCGAGACGGCCGAGCACCCCGGCCTGCTGGGTCCCGACGACTTCGACGTCGCGGGCGCCGGCACGGGCGTGGTCGAGGCCGACCAGCTGCTCGGCCCGGATCGCATCCGTACGGGTGACGCGGTCATCGCGATGGCCGCCTCCGGCCTTCACTCGAACGGGTACTCGCTCGTCCGCCACGTCCTGCTGAACCAGGCAGGAATGGCCCTGGACGCGCAGATCGAGGAATTCGGCCGCACGCTCGGCGAGGAGCTCCTGGAGCCCACCAAGATCTACTCGCTGGACTGTCTGGCGCTCACCCGCACCACCGAGGTGCACGCTTTCAGCCACGTCACCGGCGGCGGTCTGGCGGCCAACCTGGCCCGCGTCATCCCGGACGGCCTGCACGCGATCGTCGACCGCGAGACGTGGACCCCGGCCCCCGTCTTCGACCTCGTCGGCAGGACCGGCAAGGTCGAGCGCCTGGAGCTGGAGAAGACGCTGAACATGGGCGTCGGCATGATCGCGATCGTCCCCGAGGAGTCCGCCGACGTCGCCCTGGCCACGCTCGCGGACCGCGGGGTGGAGGCCTGGATCGCCGGCGAGATCACCGAGCGCGGCGAGCACACCACGGGCGCGGCGCTGATCGGCGACTACGCCAAGTAAGAGCCGTACGGCAGCACGAAACCCGGTCCGGCGCCAAGGCCCCGGACCGGGTGAAGTGCAGTTGCTACGAGAACAACGAGAACTGCGAGGGCCGCGCGGTCAAGCGCCGCGGCGTTGCGACGTAGGACCGGACTCATCGTCCTCGTCCTCATCGTCGTTGTAGAGATCCGCGTACTGGGCGTACGGGTCATCTTCCTCGTCGTCGTCTTCGAACGGCTCGCCATTCGGCGGCTGGCTCGAAGTCGAAGCGCCCAGCTCATTGGCCAGACGCGACAGATCAGTCCCGCCGCTGCTGTACTTCAGCTGGCGGGCGACCTTCGTCTGCTTGGCCTTTGCCCGGCCGCGCCCCATGGCTCGACCCCCTCGGATACGGGGCTCGACGGCCCCAGAGTCTTGACACGCGTTCATGATCTGGAACGGGCTCTCCGTGGAGAGACCGGTCCGTAGGGCTTCCACGGTACCTGAGCCCACGCCCATACGGTACGTCGCCCGCAGGACGCGCCTGGTCCCAGAACCCGCGAGGTGCCCTGTCCTCGCTGGTCAACCGCGATTTTAACCTCTTCTTGGCGCCCGACCCGCCGACGGACGTGAGAGTTCTCTCGAAGTCGTCCGCCGGCAGGCCCCCGGTACCCGCTCCGAGATCAGCGGCGGCGCGCCTCCGCCATCCTCTGCTCGGCGATCCGGTCGGCCGCGGCGGCCGGCGGAATCCCATCATCCTTCGCACGTGCGAAGATTCCCAGCGTGGTGTCGAAGATCTTCGCGGCCTTCGCCCTGCACCGCTCGAAGTCGAAGCCGTGCAGCTCGTCGGCGACCTGGATGACACCACCCGCGTTCACCACGTAGTCCGGCGCGTAGAGGATGCCGCGGTCGGCGAGATCCTTCTCCACTCCCGGGTGCGCGAGCTGGTTGTTGGCCGCGCCGCACACCACCTTGGCGGTCAGCACCGGCACGGAGTCGTCGTTCAGGGCGCCGCCCAGCGCGCAGGGGGCGTAGATGTCGAGGCCCTCCACGCGGATCAGCGCCTCGGTGTCCGCGACGGCCGTGACGCCCTCCGGGTGCCGGTCCAGGATCCGCCGCACCGACTCCTCCCGGACATCCGTGATCACGACCTCGGCGCCCTCGTCCCGCAGGTGCTGCACCAGGTGGTGGCCGACCTTGCCGACGCCCGCGACGCCGACCCTGCGGCCGCGCAGCGACGGGTCGCCCCACAGGTGCTGGGCGGAGGCCCGCATGCCCTGGAAGACACCGAAGGCGGTCAGCACGGACGAGTCGCCCGCACCGCCGTTCTCGGGGGAGCGCCCGGTCGTCCAGCGGCACTCGCGGGCCACCACGTCCATGTCGGCGACATAGGTGCCGACGTCGCACGCGGTCACGTAGCGCCCGCCGAGCGAGGCCACGAAGCGGCCGTAGGCGAGGAGCAGCTCCTCGCTCTTGATCTTCTCCGGGTCCCCGATGATGACGGCCTTGCCGCCGCCGTGGTCGAGACCGGCCATGGCGTTCTTGTACGACATCCCGCGTGCGAGGTTCAGCGCGTCGGCGACGGCCTCCGCCTCGCTCGCGTACGGGTAGAAGCGCGTACCGCCGAGGGCGGGGCCCAGCGCGGTGGAGTGGATGGCGATGACGGCCTTGAGGCCGCTGGCCCGGTCCTGACAGAGCACGACTTGCTCATGACCGCCCTGCTCCGAGTGAAACAGGGTGTGCAGTACATCAGCAGAGGCGCCGGTTACGTCGGTCACGGTGGTGACTCCCAGGTAAGTTGCGGCGGTTGGAAGCAGCTCCCGTACGGGTGGCGGGGGCTGTTGGGCACGAGATTAGGGCCTGTGCGCCCTCACCATCCGCGCAGTGTTCAGGATCACCTACACGGGGAGTCCGGCCGTGGTTCGCTTTGCATAGATTTCCTGCGCTCCAGTGGGCGGGTTTCGAAGGTTTCCCTGGTGGCTCCAGGGGGAGGGAAGGGGCGTGCCCAAGGTGTCCTCGGTGATCGTCCCGTACGCGACCTACCTGCGCGTGTACGAACCACTGGCCGCCTTCCCGGACCCGGAGCGCGACCACTGGGCGCGCTACGCCCGCCGTCCCGACCGCCCGTCGTACCAGGACGAGCTGCGCCGCTCCCTCGCCGACCTGCTGCCCACCCCGCCGATCCCGGTGCCGGTGCACGAGAGCGGCGACGCCTTCGTGCTGGACGTCGAGGGGGTGCTCTGTGTCTGCCCCTGGCGCACCCGGCTGCGCGGCTGGCAGGCGCTCGGCGAGCTGGCCGAGGAGCTGCCGGCGCCGGTCCTGGACGCGGTCCTGCCGCCGCTCGTGCGCCATCAGGCCGCCCAGGACTACGAGCGCTGGCTGTCCCGCAACCCCGACGCCCGCCCGTGGATCCGCACCGCGACCTGGCAGGTGCCGCTGAACTGGTTCGTGCTGGTCTCCGACGAGGAGCGCCGCTACGACAAGGCCTCCGGCGACGACCCGCCCATGCTGCGCTACCGGACGCCGATGGTGCAGGCGCGGCGCCGGGTGGCACGGGCGCTGCGCACGCTTCGCGAGACGATCGACGAGGGGCCGCTGATCGACGGCGTGGTGGACGTGGGCCGCTGGCTGGAGGAGTTCCACCCGCGCTCGCTGGTGGAGTTGGACTACGGAGGCCTGGTGCACGTGCTGCCGGCCGGGGACCTCGAAGGGGACCACTCGGCGGCCGACGTCGCGGAGGGCATCGAGGCGCTGCGCAACGGGGACGGGGTCACCGCGGGCGAGGCGTACGGTCGGCTCGTGGAACGCTGGCGGTCGGTCCGGGACCGGCGCGCGGCGAACTGACGTACGGTCATCACTCACTGAAGACCCGCCACTACGGGACGTAGGTCCCGATCCGGGCTTTTGTGTCAAGCGTGACGGACCGCACTTACGCGGGCCTTGCCTCGTACGCCCCTCCTCATGCCAAAATAGGACAAGGAGCCCGGGGGAGGCTCTCTCTGCCCACGTATGGGTGGAATCTCAGCATTGCACGCTATGGGGGGTCTGATGACTCCTGATCGCCCTGTGACTGATCGTCACAGCGGCGTGACTGTCCGCTATGGCATGGTCCATCGGCTTCCGTCGCTGATGAACACCTGGAGGGGCAATTCCATCGGTTTGGCCGACGCGGCTGGACAGATGGTGTAGTTGTAGTGCCGAGGACAAGCCGTTCGTCCTATAACCGACTCGACTCGCGTCCGCCATTTCGGGCAACGCGGGTCAAGGTGCAGAATTTAGAGGAATGAACCGAGAAGGTTCGGTTCTCCCGAGGAGGCCGCTCATGACCGCTCGCACCCCTGATGCCGAGCCGCTGCTGACTCCGGCTGAGGTCGCCACCATGTTCCGCGTCGACCCCAAGACGGTCACGCGGTGGGCGAAGGCTGGAAAGCTCACTTCGATCCGCACGCTCGGCGGGCACCGCCGCTACCGCGAGGCGGAGGTCCGCGCACTACTGGCGGGTATCCCCCAGCAGCGCAGCGAGGCCTGAACAACCGCATAACCGGGCAATTCGGTAGGCCCCCCAGCCTGCCGAGGCGTCCGAACCAAAGCTCCAAGCGACGCGGGTCCTGCCCCAACAGGTCCCACGCCCGACTCAACTGCACAAGCGACAAGGGTGCGTCGTGGATCGCGCTGGACTCCGCCGGGTCCAGCGCGATCTTTTTTGTGCCCTGGCAGCCCCTGGTTTGTGCCCTGATGGCCCCTGTCGCCCGCTCTTGCCATGCTGCACGGCCGAGCTGTGAGCGGCCTTGTCGGACTCTGGGGAGGGCTGTCGGATCTCCTGTGGAGCACGTCGGAGACCAGTGCAATTGCACATATAAAATTGACCAGTTGTAGGTGGGGCGTAAGTTCCGCGGTTTCAAAAACTTATGCGGTGACACCCGTCACATGCCGGGGTCCTTGTTGCCATTGGCCTATCTGCGCTAGGGGAGTTGGGCGGATCGAGGGTGCATGGACGACTGTCGCGGACGGCAGCGGCCGATGCTCCCCAGCCGGCTGAACGCCCGCTCCTCACGCCGTGGAGGGCCCCTCGCCCTCGGCTGCCGCCCGAACGCCGTCGTCGCCCTCCTCGTCGTACCCGGAGGGCTCCATGGCCAGTCGCAGGAGCTGGTGGCAGATCGGGCAGTGCCGCGTCAGATGGCGGTACTCGGTAGCGGCCGACAGGTGGGCGCGGAGCAGGGCTCGCGTCTCGTGCCTAGCGGTCGCCGCCATGTGCCACCTCCGTGGGCCCCTCGGGGTCGCCCGACGGGGCGAGGGCCCTGGTTTCTGGGGTACCGGTGGAATGTGACTCCGTCAAGACACACAGAAGGCCCGGAGCCGAAGCTCCGGGCCTTCTTCATGCGGTCCTGACGGGATTTGAACCCGCGGCCTCCACCTTGACAGGGTGGCGAGCACTCCAAACTGCTCCACAGGACCAGGTTTTGCAGTGCGATTTCTGCGTTGCGCTGCGAGAAGAGACTGTACAGGAGGGTGAGCCCAGGGTCGAACTCACCGTACGTGCGGGACCCGTTACGGCGCCGCCGCGTCGATCGCCTTCACGATGCGCTTGTCGGAGACGGGGTACGCCGTGCCCAGCGCGTGCGCGAAATAGCTGACGCGCAGCTCCTCGATCATCCAGCGGATGTCCAGCACCGAGGACGGAACGGGACGCCCCTGCGGCAGCTGCTCGAGCAGCCACGCGTACTCGTCCTGCATCTCATGGACCTTCTCCATGCGGGTGGTGTCCCGCTGGACGCTCGTCGGCATCTGCTGGAGCCGCCGATCGGCCGCGACCAGGTACCGCATCAGGTCCGGCAGCCGCCGCAGCCCCGTCTCCGTCACGAAGCCCGGCTTCACGAGGCCGTCCAGCTGCTTGCGCACGTCCGTGAGGTTCGCCAGCAGCGTCGGGCTCTTCGTGCCCTTCAGACGGCGCTCACAGGCCTGCCAGGCGGCAAGCACCTGCTGCACCTGGCCCACCGTGCGCACGGTCGTGTCGACGATCTCGGCGCGCACCTTCTCGTACAGCTTCCGATACGACTCCTCGTCCCACGCCGGCCCGCCGAAGTCCCCGATCAGCTTGTCCGCGGCCGCCATGGCGCAGTCGTCGAAGAGGGCCTGGATCGAGCCGTGCGGGTTCGCGGAGAGGGCGAGCTTGTGGGCGTTGGTCAGCTTGTCCGACGCGAACTTCGCCGGGTTGACCGGGATGTTGCGCAGGATCAGCCGCCGCGTGCCCTTCCACATCGCCAGCGCCTGCTCGGCCTCCGTGTCGAAGAGCCGTACGGAGACGGTGTCGCCGTCGTCGACCAGCGCCGGGTACGCCTTCACGGGCTGCCCGGCCCGCCGGGTCTCGAAGATGCGGGTGAGCGAGCCGATCGTCCAGTCGGTCAGCCCCTTGCGCTCCAGGGACTCGCCGCCCTCGCGCTCGGCGGTCGCCGCGGCCGCCTGCGAGATCGCCTGCCGCGCCTTCGGCTTCAGCCGGAGCTTCAGCGCCTCCAGGTCCTTGTCCTCGGCGAGCTTGCGGCGCCGCTCGTCGACGATCCGGAAGCTGATGCGCAGATGGTCGGGGACCCTCGACCAGTCGAAGTCCTCGGCTGTGAACGGCACGCCGACCATCCGCTTCAGCTCACGCGCCATGGTGATGGTCAGCGGCTCCTGCAGTGGCACGGCCCGCTCCAGGAACTTCTGGGCGAAGTTGGGGGCGGGGACGTAGTGCCGGCGGATCGGCTTCGGGAGGGAGCGGATCAGCTCCGTGACGACTTCCTCCCTGAGGCCCGGAATCTGCCAGTCGAAGCCCTCGTCCGTGACCTGGTTGAGGACCTGGAGCGGGATGTGGACGGTCACACCGTCCGCGTCCGCGCCCGGCTCGAACTGGTAGGTGACGCGGAACTTCAGCCGTCCCTGCCGCCACGAGTCCGGATAGTCGTCCTTCGAGACGTCCCCCGCACGCTCGTTGATGAGCATCGACCGCTCGAAGTCGAGCAGTTCGGGCTCCTCGTGGCGCTTGTGCTTCCACCAGGAGTCGAAGTGCGCACCGGACACCACGTGTTCGGGCACCCGCTGGTCGTAGAAGTCGAAGAGCGTCTCGTCGTCGACCAAAATGTCGCGACGCCGGGCCCGGTGCTCCAACTCCTCGACCTCGGTGAGGAGTTTGCGGTTGTCGGCGAAGAACTTGTGGTGCGTGCGCCAGTCGCCCTCGACCAGCGCGTTGCGGATGAACAGCTCGCGGCTGGCCTCCGGGTCGATCCGCCCGTAGTTCACCTTGCGCTGCGCGATGATCGGTACGCCGTACAGCGTGACCTTCTCGTACGCCATCACGGCCGCCTGGTCCTTCTCCCAGTGCGGTTCGCTGTACGTCCGCTTGAGGAGATGCCCGGCGAGCGGCTCGACCCACTCCGGCTCGATCCTGGCGTTGACGCGCGCCCAGAGGCGACTCGTCTCGACAAGCTCGGCGGACATCACGAAGCGCGGGGGCTTCTTGAAGAGGGCCGAACCCGGGAAGATCGCGAACTTGGCGCTCCGGGCGCCGAGATACTCGTTCTTCCCCGTGCTCCTGCCGCTCTCGCCTCCGGTCTCCTTCACGTCCTTCATGCCGATGTGGGACAGGAGGCCGGCGAGGAGGGAGACGTGGATGCTCTGTTCGGGGGCGTCGTCCTCGTTGAGGTGGATCCCCATCTGCTTGGCGACGGTCCGCAGCTGGCTGTAGATGTCCTGCCACTCCCGGATGCGCAGGAAGTTCAGGTACTCCTGCTTGCACATCCGGCGGAACGAGGACGAGCCGCGCTCCTTCTGCTGCTCGCGCACATACCGCCACAGGTTGAGGAACGCGAGGAAATCGCTCGACTCGTCCTTGAAGCGGGCGTGCTGCTGGTCCGCCTGCGCCTGCTTCTCGGCGGGGCGCTCGCGCGGGTCCTGGATGGACAGCGCGGCCGCGATCACCATGACCTCGCGCACACAGCCGTTCTTGTCGGCCTCCAGGACCATGCGGGCCAGCCGCGGGTCGACGGGCAGCTGGGCGAGCTTGCGGCCGGAGTCCGTGAGCCGCTTGCGTACGTCCTTCTGCGCCGGGTCCAACGCGCCCAGTTCCTGGAGGAGCTGGACGCCGTCGCGGATGTTGCGGTGGTCCGGCGGATCGATGAAGGGGAACTTCTCGATGTCGCCGAGACCGGCCGCGGTCATCTGGAGGATGACGGAAGCGAGGTTCGTACGGAGGATCTCGGCGTCCGTGAACTCCGGGCGGGCGAGGAAGTCGTCCTCGGAGTAGAGGCGGATGCAGATGCCGTCGCTCGTACGGCCGCAGCGGCCCTTGCGCTGGTTGGCGCTGGCCTGCGAGATCGCCTCGATGGGCAGCCGCTGGACCTTGGTGCGATGGCTGTAGCGCGAGATACGGGCGTTGCCCGGGTCGATGACGTACTTGATGCCCGGGACGGTGAGCGAGGTCTCGGCGACGTTGGTCGCCAGAACGATCCTGCGCCCGGTGTGCTGCTGGAAGACGCGGTGCTGTTCGGCGTGCGAGAGCCGGGCATAGAGGGGAAGGACCTCCGTGAACCGGTAGTTCTTCTTGGTGAGCGCGTCGGCGGTGTCCCGGATCTCGCGCTCGCCGGAGAGGAAGACGAGGATGTCGCCCTTCCCTTCGGCCTGGAGTTCCTCCACCGCGTCCGTGATCGCGGTGATCTGGTCGCGGTCGGCGTCCTCGGAGTCCTCTTCGAGGAGGGGGCGGTAACGCACCTCCACGGGGTACGTACGGCCGCTCACCTCGACGATGGGCGCCTCGCCGAAGTGCCGGGAAAAGCGCTCCGGGTCGATGGTCGCGGAGGTGATGACGACCTTCAGATCCGGCCGCTTGGGCAGGAGCTGGGCGAGATAGCCGAGCAGGAAGTCGATGTTCAGGGACCGCTCGTGGGCCTCGTCGATGATGATCGTGTCGTACGCGCGCAGCTCGCGGTCCGTCTGGATCTCGGCGAGCAGGATGCCGTCCGTCATCAGCTTGACGAAGGTCCCCTCCGGGTTCACCTGGTCGGTGAAGCGGACCTTCCAGCCGACGGCCTCGCCGAGCGGCGTGTCCATCTCCTCGGCGACGCGCTCCGCGACGGTCCGCGCGGCGATCCTTCGCGGCTGCGTGTGCCCGATCATGCCGCGCACTCCGCGGCCGAGCTCCAGACAGATCTTCGGGATCTGGGTGGTCTTGCCGGAGCCGGTCTCACCGGCCACGATCACGACCTGGTGGTCGCGGATGGCGGCCGCGATGTCGTCCTTCTTCTGGCTGACGGGCAGCTGCTCGGGATAGGTGACCGCGGGCACGCGGGCGCGGCGCTCGGCCATCCGGGCCTCGGCCCGGACGACCTCCGCGTCGATCTCGGCGAGCACGGCGGCCCGGGCCTCGGGCTTGCGGATCCGGCGCGCGCCCTCGAGCCTGCGCCCGAGCCGGTGCGCGTCGCGCAGGGACAGCTCGGCCAGACGGGGGGCGAGATCGCCGAGGGCGGGGGCAGGATGCGTAGACATACGCGATCCAGGATCTCACCTCGGCGAAAAGACTGGCGAACGCTTTTGCGCGCAGCGGTGCCGGGGAGGGGGCTGGCGTGGTTCAGGAGGTCGGTGTGGCCGGGGCGGGCACGGTGGCGGGGGCCGGTTCCTGGCCCTGCGTCGCCGGCAGGGGTTCGCGGCGGGAGGTGTCGCCGAGGGCGATGGACTTGGCGGTGTTGGAGACGGCCTTGATGCCCAGGTAAGCGGTGGTCATGCTGGTCATCGCCGTGAAGGCGGCGGTCAGCACGCCGACGATCACGGACTTGTCGCCGCCCAGCCGCCACACCCCGACCACGGTGACGGCGACGATCGCGCAGTTACTGAGAACAACGGCCAGCAGCCCGTACCGGGCCCGCGACCGCTCCAACTCACTGTCCTCGCCGTACCTCGCCCTGCCCTTGCCCATCGACATGGTCCCCCCGATCACACACGATCACGCAGCATCGACCGGCAGAACGTAGCGCCGCGGATGGGGCATGCCAAGTTGAACGGTTGAACGTACGACGGAGACCACTACGTACGACGAAGGCCCCGTCCTATGGACGGGGCCTTCGGGGTTGTGGCTGGGGCCGGGGTCGAACCGGCGACCTATCGCTTTTCAGGCGATCGCTCGTACCAACTGAGCTACCCAGCCACGCGACTCACGAGGAATCGCAGCGGTCCTGACGGGATTTGAACCCGCGGCCTCCACCTTGACAGGGTGGCGAGCACTCCAAACTGCTCCACAGGACCAAGCTGTTGTGTGCGTCTTGCGTGAACCAGTGTCGCACACGATTTTGCGTGTCCCCAACGCGATTTCCGCCTGCCGCCACTGGGGACGGAGGTGCTGGTCAGCTGGGGTGACGTCGCTGGAGCAGCGTATCAGAGGATGAGCTGTGCCCTGAAAACGTGCAGGATGCGGGGGGCTGAAATCAGATCAAAAGGCTCATATAGGATCCCGGTCTGTCTTCGTAGCCTGCGAGCAACCGGGAGCCCCTGTGACTGTAGCGATCGCGCCGTCGGAAGCCTCTGGATCCGGAGCACCTGAAGGGCCCGAGCACACTGAGGACCTGACCGTGCCTGCGCAGGACGTGCCCGTGTCCGCGCAGGACGTGCACGACTCCGTCGCGCAGGACGCGCGCGAGTTCGGGGCGTACGCGCGGACCGGCGGCTGGGCGTTCGCGCTGAAGGTGGCGCGGAGCGTGCGGCCCGGCGGACAGGCGGTCGGCGAGACCCCCAAGATCTCGGCGAAGGAGTTCGCCGAGCTGGCGGGCTGCTCGCCGGAGCGCGTGATGCGTTACTACAAGGCCTGGGACATGGCCGCCGACGACGGCATCGTCCCGCAGTTCGAGGCCCTGACCCCCGGCGAGGACATCGAACTGCCCGACGCCGACGTCTGGCTCTCCTATTACAGCTCCCGCAACAGCGCCACGTCGGTGCGCGGCACCGCGATCACCGCAGCGGCCGAGGCCGAGGGCATCCGGCCCACCAAGGCCCTGGAAGTCGCCGAGAACCCCACCGCGCTGCGGGCCGCGATCCTCGCCGACCCCTCCACCGCGCAGACAGCCCGTGCCGCACTGCTGGACCGGTTGAAGGAGGACCCGACCCTTCAGACGGAGCTGGCGCGCGACATCGCCCGCACCGACGAGCTGAAGAAGGCGGTGGCCACCGAGAGCAGGGCGGCCGACCGCATCGGCTACGTCCGCCAGATCGTCGAGAACGGTCAGGTCAAGACCCCGGCCGGCCAGACGATCGACGCACCGGCCGAGCTGCGCGCCGAAGCCGAGCGGCACCTCTCCCTCCTCGACGAGCTGGACGAGGACGAGGACACGGGTGAGTGGGCCACCGAGGCGTACGACACCGTGAAGAGCCTCGTCGTCCAGGCGGTCGAGGCCGATCCCGAGCTGCGCGTCCAGGAACGCCGCACGAAGTTCTACAGCAGCCTGCAGAAGGCCACGAAGGTCTTCGAGGAGCTGACCTTCGACGACGCCGACGACATCTACGAGGACGACATGGTCCAGCGGCTCGAGGAACTCCAGCAGGCCATCAGCACCTGCATCACCGCCCTCCGCAAGGCCGCTCCGACCGGTTGAGGCAGCCCCTCTGGCGCCGAGTTGACACCTCTTGCGCGAGGTACGTAATGTCCTCCGAGTTGTCCGGCGCCAGAGTCGACCTCGGTCGGTCCCCGGACAGCCATTCCGCAGGAATCCACCAATGAGTCGGCGATTCGTCGTCGAGGCTTCGGTGCGTGCTTTTGCGGAATGAGGAATCTGCGTTCGAAAGGACGGCCCCCGATTAGCTCGGGAGCCAGGATTCCGCTAGAGTTCAACTCGTCGGAACGGCCCAACAGCCGCGAAGACGAACCCCGCTGACTGGGAATCAGGCCCGAAAGGATCTGATAGAGTCGGAACCGCCGGAAAGGGAAACGCGAAAGCGAAAACCTGGAAAGCGCCGAGGAAATCGGATCGGA